>JAZQJE010000001.1:0-6963 GCA_045541495.1 Acutalibacteraceae bacterium
GTTATGGGGGGGATAGTAAGGGGGACGGTAGTGAATGTCGTGGTCGTTGTTGTTGAAAGAGATGTGGAGGAGGTGGTCGTACTTGGCGATAGTATGGTACCTGTGGTAATAAGGGAGGTAGAGGTTGCAGTAGTAGTGGGAAAAGTAGTGGATAGAGTGGTCGTAGTTGTTGTGGACAAAGCTGTAGAGGTGGTTGTTACACTTGAAGTAACTGTTGTATCGGTGGTAATAGTTGTGTTTGATGTTGCGGTATGATCCACAGTGCTACCATTACTGTGATTTAAGCAACCTGTTAAACTTAAGCATAATACCAGTGGAAAAATTAGCAGTCTGAAGTTCTTCATTTATGTTTTCCTATCCTTTTACACATTATTTGGTTTTGTATATCAGCTATATAACACTTTTATTCAAATCATCTCATAATAAAAATGCGCAGGCGAAGCCGTGTGCCGAACACAGCACAACTTCGATTGTTGCAATACGATGGAATGTACCGCATGGTGTGATTTGTTCGGTTATATTGCGTTAATAGTGCGTATTTATATTAAGTCGAGTTGGTTACAGTAATTGAACGCTCTTGGAAGGAATCCTGCAAAGAACTTGCCAAAGAGGGTGAAGTTGTATTCCCTATCATTGCACATTCATATTGAAAACCTAAATTTTAGTTTATCATACAGCAAAAGGCATTACAATAAGCAAAATTTATCTGTATTTAAATTTATTTTATCTATAATTAAAACATTTAGAATGGACGCCAAAAGCCCGGCTTAATGATACCATATTGCCGGGCTTTTTATTGTTATTGAAAAAGCCACCTTAGCAAAGTGGCCTTTCAATTTTATTTCTCTATAAACCGTTGATAGGCTTCGCGAAGTTCCTCGGCGGTGTCTTCGGGACAGGTGGGATTGCAATGGGCCCACGCGCCGGTTTCACTGGAAGCATTGTATTTGATCTTATCCGCACTGCGCATGGGCGGATAGAACGCGATATGGAAATGATAGTCGTCGGAAACGGGATCGCCATTTACGGGTTCATTGTACATACACATCATGTAAGGGAATTTAAACCCAAACAAACTGTCTAACATACCCGTCGTGCAGCGCAGGGTCTCGGCCAAACTTTCCCGTTCTTCGGCGGTAAATTGAGTGATGTTGGAGACATGACGGTTACTCATGATATACGCACCGTAGGGGTATTCCGAGAAAAACGGCAAAAACACCGTGAAATGCTCGTTGGTGAAAATGATACGGGATGCCGCTTCCTGTTCGGCTTTCAACCAATCGCAGAACAGGCAGGAATTCTTTTCGGCACGATATTTTTTGGCGTTTTCCAGTTCCAGTTCCAGCTTTTTGGGTACGAAGGAATACCCGTAGATCTGACCGTGAGGATGGGGCATGGTAACGCCCACTACATCACCGCGGTTTTCAAAAATGAACACATACTTGATGTTTTCGTCTTTGGATAACGCGGCATACCGTTCAGCCCACAAATCAACCAATTTCACAATGTGCTCGGTAGGCAATTCAGGAAGCGTGATGGTGTGATTAGAAGAATACAGGATCACTTCACATTTGCCGTAAGCGGGAGCGGTTTCAAAGAAATCCGTGGCTACATCATCGGGGGTGGGGGGATCTTGCCGCAGAGCGGGAAAATCGTTGTCGTATTTGTAGACATCGAACTCATCGGGAACCTTGCCGGAACCGGGACAGAATGGACAATAATCCTTGGGCATTTGAGGCCGATTTTGCCGATGGGAAGCGATCATGATCCAATCGTTGGTGAGAGGGTGTTTGCGCAATTCCGCCATGTCAGTTGACCTCCTTTGTCAATTCGATACCGCCGCAAGGACGGATGGATAAACAATGACAATTCTCCTTGCCGAATACGGCGGTCATGGTATGAGAGAATTCTTCCACTAACTCCAGCGGTACAAAGTTTTGAGTGGTACCGCCGAAACCGCCGCCGTGGACACGCCACGCACCTTTGCCGTCCAATAAGCGTTGCGCCAACGCCAACGCCAGTGACATGCCTTGGGACGACACATCGCAGTTGGCATAAATGTTTTGTAGATATTCAAAGGACGAATGTCCCGATTCCACGACCAATGCTTTAAAGGTCTCAAAATCACCGTTTCGCAGAGCGGCAACCTCTTTGCCCACGCGATCGTTATCCGCGAAGAAGTGCATGGCACGCAAAAGGGCACGATCGCCCACTTTTTCGCGCAAAGTGGCCATACGGGGGAACAGCGCATCAAAAGAGGTTTCCCGCAGATACTCCACACCTAATTCGGAAGCCACTTGCCGCATTTCCTGTGTGACCGCCGCGTATTCATGGGTGAGATCGGCATGACTACCGCCCACATCCACGATGCATAGACGATGACCGCAGGAGGCAAAATCGAAATCGACGGTTTCGATGCGCGGGGCATCCGTATTGCGGAAATCAATGGTGATGATACCGCCTACCGACGATGCCATTTGATCCATCAGACCGCAGGGTTTACCAAAATACACATTTTCGGCATACTGAGCGATCTTGGCGATGGTGACCGCGTCCACCGCACTGTTGTTGTAGATACCGCTGAGAATGGTACCTACCAATACTTCAAAAGCGGCAGAAGAAGACAACCCCGACCCTTTCAGTACGTTGGAAGTGGTGTAGGCGTCAAACCCGTCGATGGTATATCCCAACTCCGAAAAGCGGGCGGCGGTACCGCGAATCAACGAAGAAGAGCAATTGACCTCTTCCGTATGTACCGACAGATCGGCGAGGTCGATATCGTCCAGCGGATATCCTTGGGACTTTACCCGAATATGTCCGTCGTTGTTCGGTGCTACCACGGCGATCACATCCAGATTCACACTGGCGGCCAAGACACATCCGTGATTATGGTCCGTATGGTTGCCGCCGATCTCCGTACGGCCGGGGGCAGAGAAAAGGTACACCCGTTCTTTCTCGCCGAATAACGCGGTAAACTCTTCTACCGCTTGGCGATAACGAGCCCGCTGCTCAGCGACGGCGCTGTTGCCGTATAATTTGATAAACAGGCCATCAAAAGCGCCTTGTTCGATTTTTTTCAAAATATCCGAAGTGTGATTCATTGTGAAACCTCCCTCAAATAGATACTTCCCTTTACATTATACTGTCTAACTTTTTCGAACACAAGAACAACTTTTATCTTAGATATGGACAAATGTTGCAAATTGTGTTATTCTTGTTACGGAAGTGGGGTGAGAATGTGGAGCGAACAAAATTTTCTTTTAAAGATACGTTAAAAGAAAATCTATCCATGGCGGTATACAACACCGGTTATGAGGTCTGTGAAAGCGGCTATAAATGGGGGCCGGCGTTGCGGGACCATTATTTGTTGCACTATGTGCGGTCCGGAAAAGGGGCCTACACGTTCGGCGGGCGGGTGTTTCGTTTGTCGGCAGGTGATATGTTTTTGGTTTTCCCTTCTACCTTGGTGTCGTATGTGGCCGATGAAACCGACCCATGGGAATATTGTTGGGTGGGCTTTAATGGCACGGAAGCACGGCGAATGCTGCAGGAAACGGAGTTTTCCGAATCGCACCCCGTTCTTCATCCGGAACATGCGGACCGGTTGGAGGAGTTGTTACTGAGCATTTATCGCTCCAGTGGCAATACACCGGCTGCCGACGCGACGATGGCGGGATACCTGTATTTGTTTTTAAGCGAATTGATGACCATTTCTCATCGGGAAAAACGACAAGCAGGGGTGCAGGATTATCTCACACAGGCTTTGCGGTACATTCAATACAACTATGCGGCGGATATTCAAGTTAACCGTATCGCTTCGTATGTGGGGGTCAGTCGCAGTCAATTGTACCGTGCGTTTATGGAACAATTCGGGATGTCCCCTCACATGTTTTTGAAACGTTATCGCATCAACGAGGCATGCGCTTTATTACGTAATACGGATTTGTCGGTCAGCGAAGTGGCAGGGTCAGTCGGGTTTGCCGATCCCCTGTACTTTTCACGAGTATTCAAAGAAAGCAAGGGCGTATCACCAACAGAATTCGCTCATACAGCAAAGGAGAAAGCATGATGGATCACAAAAAATTGGCGGGAGATCTGTTTTTGGAAGGGTATAACTGCGCGCAAGCGGTTTTTTTGGCATTTACGGATGTGACAGGATATGACAGAGAAACCACCCTGCGGATCTCCTCTTCCTTTGGCGGTGGAATGGGCCGCTTGCGGGAAGTTTGCGGCGCGGTTAGCGGCGCTTTTATGGTGGCGGGTGTTTTATGGGGCTACACCGAATTGGACGATCAAAAGAAGAAAGACCACTATGCGTTGATCCAAGAGATTGCCCGTCGCTTTAAGGAAAAACACAATACCATCGTGTGTCGGGAACTGTTGAAAGGTATGGAAGCGGGAACGGAACCCACGCCGTCGGTACGAGATGCCCAATATTATAAACAGAGACCCTGTGTACGGATGGTGGAAGATGCGGCGGCAATTATCGACGAACTGATCGCCGAACGGACATAAAGCGGAAAAGGACGGTATGGCATGCGCCATACCGTCCTTTTTTGTAGTTTAACATTAAAATTTGCGAGAGGCACCGCCGCCGCCGAAACTTCCGCCACCACCGCGGAAACCGCCGCCTCCAAAGCCACCGCTGCCGCCGAATCCGCCGCCGTGGTGATGGCCACCGCCGCCGAAGAAGAAAAACAACGGGAAGCGACCTTTGGTGATGGATTGTATGACGACCATGAAAACGACGAAGAGGAACAAGGCAAGTAAAATTCCACCGTCCTCGTCCAGTTCATCGGCAGGAACATACCCTTCTTCAGGCTCAAGTCCAAATTCAATATAGACCTCGTTAACAAGGGCATTGTACGTTTCACGCATACCGGTGGAAAATTCGTCATTTGAAAAATAGGGGACGGCATAATGATCCAGCAAAATACCCGACTTGGCATCGGTGATGGCACCTTCCAAGCCGTATCCTACCGAAATGCCCACATCTCGATCTTCAGTGGCAAGAATGAGCAAAACACCGCTATCGTCTTCTTCATCACCGATACCCCATTGACGCCCCAACTCTACACCGTACTCGGCAATGTCCATGCCGTCCAGTGTCTTGACGGTAACCGCGACCACCTGTGCATCGGTCTTTTCATATAATTGAACGCCCATATGGTACATGGCGGTCGCATCCTCAGCGGTGAGGACTCCCGCATAATCGTTCACAAAGAAGCGGTCCGTGGGTGTGAGATCGATCTGTGCGGCAACGGATATCGTGACGAAAAGGGCCAGCAGAACCGCGCAGAGCGCGGTACGATACACACGTTTCATGGCGATCAATCGAAGTTCACGTCAGGGGTATCCAAGTCTTCGGGAGCGGCCTCAAACATGGCACGCTTTTCAAACCCGAACATGCTGGCGATCAAGTTGCCGGGGAAACGGCGGATTCGCACGTTATAGTTTTTCACCGCTTCGTTATAATCCTTACGGGCGGTAGCAATGCGATTTTCCGTGCCTTCCAACTGATCCATCAAAGTGGTGAATTGTTCACTGGCTTTCAATTCTGGATACTGTTCTACGATGACCAACAAACGGCTGAGAGCTGTTTCTAATTCACCGTTGGCTTCCAGCTTTTCGTCTGCGGTATTACTGCTGTTCAGTTTTGCGCGGGCATCGGCAATAGCTGTGAAAACCTCTTCCTCATGGGCCGCATAACCTTTGACCGTGTTCACAAGGTTGGGGATTAGATCCGCGCGGCGGGTGAGATAGGTGTCGATGGTGGCGAATTTTTCGTCTACAGTGATCTCGGTGTTGATCAAACCGTTATAAGCGGATACCGCCCACACGATGACGATCACGACTACCGCCGCAATGGATGCCAACGTAATGATAAGACCTTTTTTCATAGGAGATTCCTCGCATTCTTTAAGTTGTTACGTTGATTTTATCGTAAATCACGCTTTTTTTCAATAAGAAAATAAATTTTTACTGTCTGCTTTCGACCCCATTCTTCCTTTGTGAAAGTTATAATGACAAAGGAGGTGAAAGGGAACGATGCCGGTGATCTATTTGGATGTGCTGATCGCGTTGAATTGGCTGATCGACTTCGTGTTATTATCCGCTACACAGAAGATGCTTCATATCCCCGTAAAACGATTTCGCGTGATACTGGGCGCGTTAATCGGCGGATGCAGCGCCTGTATAGTATTGTTACCCACCTTGCCGACGGCTATACAGTTGGCGGTGAATGTGGCCGTTGCCGCGGAAATGATCGCCGTTGCGTTTCCGTTATGTCGCTGGATGGTTTTTTTAAAACGAACAATCGTATTTTTGGTGATTTCCCTGTTGTTTTCGGGAGTTATTGCCTTTTTTTGCCGCTTTTTGCAGGGCGAGACCCTACTGGTACATAACGGGGAAGTTTATGCCGATCTGTCACCGCTGACATTGACGGTGTTTGCCCTCATCACCTACGGCATTATGCGCTTGTGTGAATACTGGACAAGGCGGCGGATGCCCAAGGGTGGGGAATATCGATTGCGGATCTGGGACGGCGAGCAAGAATATGTAGGGCGAGCTTTGTGCGATACGGGATTGCATTTGCAGGAGCCCTTTTCGGGCGCGTCGGTGATCGTATTGGAGCGAACGGCGGCGGAAGTGTGCTTGACATCGGAGATCAAACAAGCCATCGATCAACAGAAAGTGTGTCCTCGATTGCGTATGATCCCCTACCGAACAGTGGGTGGAGAGGGATTGTTACCCGCCTTTCGCCCGCGGCGGGTGCAACTCGGGCGCCTGGGAGAAACGGAACAGGATATCAGCGGTGTGTATGTGGCGTTGTGTGACGAATTAGGTTGCGGTGAATATGAAGCCTTGATAGGAACAGAGTGTACGGAAGGATGGAGAGAACGATGAATGAGTGGATCAGCCGCTTGTTGCGGTGGATGTTATTTCGTTGGAAACGGTTGGGGG
>JAZQJE010000002.1:0-2624 GCA_045541495.1 Acutalibacteraceae bacterium
GCTCTCCCCCGCCGCTATGCCGTTCAGGATCTCCAACGTGCGCTTGCGCAGCAGGTCATAATATTCCTTGACCTCGGAATCGTTGAACAGGGCCGGGAAATACAACATCAGTTCCCCGTCAATTTTTTTTTTGACCGCATCCAGCTGGGCGGTAAGTTCCTTTTCCGGGGTATCGTTCAACTTCTCCAAAATAGCATTCAACGAATCGTCCGAAACGTCCCCAAAGCACTGCCCGTCGATCTTCGTTACCAGCGCAGCGAATGCCCGATGCTTGGGGCTGACGCCCGTTTGGATGAAATAGACGCATTGGCGCAGGTTCTCCAGCTCCTGCCCGGCCTTGTCGGCCTGGCCCGCCGCGAGGAACCGGCGCACCCTCTCGATGCGCTGGTCGAAGGCGGCAATGTCCGCACCTACGCCCGCGTCTATCAGCAGCATCTTCTGGTATTTGTGAAATCGCACGATTGGCAGTTCGTCAATCGTGTCGTACATTTCAACCGTGTGTTTCCCAATTTTTACTGTCCGCATATTACCAAAGCTCTCGCGTTATGACTGTTGAACATATCGGCACCAGCAGCAGATAAAGATGCCCGGTCACGACACACAAAGTTAACGAAATTATCATTGATGCGTGGAAGGAGCAGCAAAATTTGCACGAAAGCAATTTGTTCAGGAAATCACTCGGCGCGTGTACCTGCGCCCATTCCAGCCATCCCCACTTCGACGCGAGGCCCAGGAAGAAAGCGGCCGACAATGCCACTACGACCACCCAGCAAATAAATTCTACCATACGAAAAGCCAAACTGAAAGTCCACAAATGATATAAAGCCATTCCGGGTGGTCGCAAGGATTGTCCAAATCCACGTCCTTCGTCTGGTCGCGCTTGTATCCTATCTTGTAAAGGAAATTGTGCGCTATCCATTCCATTTTTAACGAGAAAAACGAACGTTGGAAAACGTCCGTTATCACCCCCTGCTCCGCTGCATTTTCCGCAATGGATTTCAACTCCCGGCGCATATCCTTCTTGTGTATCCGATACGAACTCCAGATATGCAAATTTGTCAAGTCAAGTTTGTAAATCATCACTCAAAACACAATTCATTGAATTCCAGCACACCCTCAAAGCGAAAGCCCGCAAAGGGATGCATCAGGAATTGATTGTCAATTTCCGACAACGTATATCCCCTGTAAATATTCTCGGCCCTCTCATAGATGCGGTTGATGGTTATGCGGCCATCCGTCAAGTGCCACCCGGCGCGCCCGTTCAGCACGTGCAGGATCTCGGCTTTCAGCCTCTCGGTGTTGCGGTTGTCCGCCATCCCGTACACCCTTGTAAGGTCGAACCACACGATCAGCCCGAAAGGTGCGGAAACCTCCCGCGCCCAGGGGCCTGCGTCAATCGTCTGCGGGTCGTCCACCTCAAAGAACGAGAAGTTGCCTATCTTGGAATCCGGCGACACTTCGATATAGTCGTTCGGGCCGTGTCCCTGCCACCCTCCGCAATACACGTTGGGCGTGATGATGTTCTTGCCGTTAATCATCTTCGTAAGCCGCTGCGCCTTGCCGAAGGCGGCATCCAGCCAGCCGATGTTTTCAACCAGCCCGTTCTGGATTTCTCCCAACACCCGGTCAAGCATAACCGCGTCGGGAATTACAGGTGCGTTAATTGTTGCCATAAAGTCTTGTTTTCAAATTCTCCATCAGTTCGTTATATGCGCCACGTTCGACGAATATAACCATCCAATTTGCCATCATCAGGCCGAAAGTGCCGACACCATATTTCGCGATGATGTTCCGCGCATAGGCCGTCGTACCGACCACCCCTACCGCGTCCGAGCCGAACTCCACCCCGAGTTCATCGTGGAACTTGCCGTTGACATACAGGTTCGGCGCATCCGGGTTGCGCTGCGCGCTGTATGGATAGCGGATGCCGGACAATTTCCATTCGGCATATCGTCTCGCAGATTCAACGGAATGGAAATATCCGCCCGGTTTCAGGTCTTCCGAATAATACGGGCGGATATCCTCTCCGTTCGCGGTCAAACCTTGGAACAACTGCCTTTTTTGCAAATCCAATATGTCGCCCGGATGCCTGACAACCACGTCCCGGATTATCTCCCCGGAACGCATCCCGTCATTCACCCGCTGCACTCGGTTTCGCAAATCTTCAAGTATTCCCATATTTCTTGTTTTTGGCCGCTTTTGGGCGTTTTCCGGGCGTTATACCCAAAAGATAAGGAATTTATCATTTTTGAGTTTCGCGCCCGTTATACGCGGTTTTCGCTTAAAATGGTTCTGTCAAATAATACATGTTTGTGCTCGAAATATAACCTATTTGGCAATGAAGAGATGTATTTGACGTGCCAAATATTGCGCTCCAAGTACCGGTACCATCTCGGTCCACACAAATTCTGGTGTATACTTCATTGTTTATCCTAATCACCAATTGATTTGGAATTTCGTCGAGTTCGTCAACCGTAATTTGCAAAGATTCCGCAGCCTGTTCAGCCGTATAATCGTCAAAAGGCATAGTCTCTCCAATAAAAATCTTGGGCTCCGGCGCAACGGGGCTTGCCCCCTCCGGGATTGCGTCGACTATCGCCTCCAAGATTTTAGGAAGATACCCC
>JAZQJE010000003.1:0-40930 GCA_045541495.1 Acutalibacteraceae bacterium
TTTTACCGGATACGCCGATATACCGTTTCTGTGCCACGCACAGATTGTATCGGCGCAGATCGAGCTTGTAATTGATGCAGAGATCTTTTGCGTAATCGGTATAGGTTTCGGCACGACGGAATCGGCGAGACTCGTATACGAGCAAATCTTCGTCCTTCGGTTTCTTCTTTCGGACGGGGCCTTCGAAGCCGCCGTCGTTTAAGTTTTGGATATGGGTGTCCGTAATTTTGATCTGCGGCTGACGGACGAACTTATCTACCCATTCGCCGTCCACCTCTACCATCTCGCAGAAGGACTGCTTGGTCATGGAGTAATATTTGCACTCGCAAGCATCGATCCCCTCGTGGAAGATGACCACCTGGCCTCCGGTATCCACGTCGGTAACGACAGCGACAACGTAGATGTATTTGTTATCGTACCGCTTGTAAAAGCCGGCGAATATTCTTCTGTTATGCTGCTTTCCCATAGGCGTTCCTTTCGCTTTTTGCTTAAATTATATCATATTTTCACACTTTTTCAATGGTGAGATGCGTTGCAAAGGCGGCGGCGAATCATCGCCACCGCCTTGCATTCATAATTAGTTATTAACCGTATTCCTTCTCTTTCTGTCATAGACAGTCAGAGTGATTACTGCGCCGCCGCTGATAAACATCAAAGCGAACCACATACCCAGGTTGGAGTTATCTCCGGTCTGAGGATTGTCGGGGATGGTAGGCGTATAATCGTAGATGTTCTCAAATGCTACAACAGGCTCTGCCGTTTCAGCTTCATTCATCGTCATTGTTGCTACGAGGGTATTGGTTTCCTCATTCAGTGCGATGGTGATGGTGATCGCATATTCGGCGGTGCTGTAGGTTACGTTTGCCTTGCCGCTGTTGACCTCAGTCAGTTTGTAGGAGAAGGTCTTACCGATATCGTCCTCAGTAAAGGTCAGGGTGAACTTCGCCTTACCGTTTTCGTCGGACTTCACGATGATGCCTTCCACGCCATCTGCCAGAGCCTTCAGCAGGAACTCAAAGCCTTCGGGGCCGATCTTGTCGCTACCCTTGTTCACGACCGTCTTGATGATATCGATATCCACGGTGATGTCTGCTGGCTTCGGAGTGTAGATGTTGTTGAACTCGATGGTGTCGACTGCATCGTCGCTGCCCTTCTGCACGATTACGGGATCGCCTGCTACCAGCTTGCCGTTCTCGTCATCGGTCACTTCGATGGTCACATAGTAGACCGCGCCGTCGAAGGTCACACGCTCAGCTTCCACGCTGTCGTCCTCGTAAACTACGAAGAAGTAGATACCGGGTTCAGTGAAGGAGAGCGCATCGAAGGAGAAACTGCCGTCTGCACCGTTGAGTGCGTACATCGGGGTTGCGTTTTCAATGATGTTGAAAACTTCGTCTGCCTCGATCATCACGAACTTGAATTCGCCTTCCACCAGATCTCTGCCGGTGAGCTCCTTGCTACCGACGATATTCACGTTTGTAGAGGTTACGCTATAGTTGTTGATAAATGCGATATCCTGTGCCGCCTCGGAGGTCTCACCCTTCACCTTGACCATGGAAGTGCCGGTAACAGTAAGCTGCCCCTTACCGTTGTCTGTAACGGTCACGGTAATGCGGTACTGGGTATTGTCGTAAACCACGCCGCCGATGGGGTTCTGGCTGTTTTCCTTGATAATGAAGTAGTGGGTACCTGCCGTATCCAGAGGAACGTCCACGAATGCGAAGTTGCCGTTTTCGTCGTTTTTCACCGACTGGATCGCCGCGCCGTCGATCTCAAAGTTTTCGTTTGCCTTGTAGAGATCGAAGGTAAAGTCATTTGCCTTCAGTTCACGGTTACCGCTGATCAGATTCAGAGTCTTGCTGCCCGCAAAGTCGATGACAGCAGAAGCGGAATCGTAGCCGTTGGTGAAGTTCAGGGCGTTGATCGCACTGCCTGCAACCGTCGCGGTTGCATCCACAGCACCGTTGCCGCCGTCGGCCACAGTTACCGTTACCTTGTACTCGGTATTGCTGTAGGAGATGCCGTCAATGGTCTGGCCGGCGTTCTTTTCCTTCAGCACGTAGTAGAAGGTCTCGCCCATATCATCAGGGCCGTAGGTTCTGTTGATCACAAAGCCGGTTTCGGGATCTGCGATTGCAGTTGCCACGGGAGTTTCGCCAAGGTTTGCAAAGTTCTCATCTGCTTCGTAAAGTTCAAATACAAACTCGTCCTTCTCGTTCCACGCACGGCCGTTCAGCGTCTTGGTACCGGAGAGCGCAATAGAGTCGGAGCCGGTTACGGTGTAGACATTGGTGAACGCAATAGCGGTTACGCTCTCGGAGGTTTCGCCTGCAACCCTGGTCATGGTCACAATGTTGGACAGTGTGCCATCCAGATTGTCGGCTACCTTCACATGGATACGGTAGACTGCACTGTCGTTAGTGATGCCGTTGATAGTTCTGCCTGCGTCTGCCTCGGTGATCAGGTAGTAGTAATCGCCGGCTAGCATGTATTCGATCTTCTCGAATGAGAAGGCGGCGCCATTATTCTGCTTGGACTGGAGGATGTTGCCAACCGTCCAGTTTGCATCGGACTCAATGAGGTTGAAGGCGAACTTCAACTCGCCCAGATTCTTGTTTTCCAGAGTCTTGGTACCTTCAAACTCCACGAAAGTGCCTTCTTCGATAGCGTACTCGTTTACGAAGTTGAGGGTTTCGGCGGTGGCGTTTACAATGGTAGTTACCGTCTCGATGCCGCCGGTGCCGTTATCACGAACCTCAACCTTGATCTGATACGCAGCGCTGCTGTAGGTAAGTCCGTTCAGCTTCGTGCCAGCGTCCTTTTCCTTCACAACATAGTAGAAGGTCTTGCCCACGTCTGCTGTCGTGTAGTCAATGATGATCTCATATTTGTGCGTATTCGACTCCATCGCAACGGTCGTCTTGGGAGTCTCGCCGATGTTGTAGTTCTCGTCGGCTTCGTAAAGCTCGAAGGAGAAGCTGTCGCCATCCTTGAAATCACGTCCGTCGATGGTCTTTTCTCCCGACAGAGTCACGGTTGCACCGCCCGTGATCTCATAGACGTTGACGAACAGGATCTTATCCTGCGGGATGCCTTCATCGTCATAGATATGAATGGTGGCGTGGAGCTGACCCTTCAGGTCATCGGTGATATGGACCCATACACGATACTCAGTATCGTCATAGGTTACACCGTCAATGGTCTGGCCGCCGTTCTTTTCCACAACGATAAAGTACTGATCACCGGCAGTATCAAAGTCGATCTTGGTGAAGGTGATCAAACCGCCTGCGGCGTTTTCAACAGTTTCTCTGGGCTGTCCAATTTTTTCCCAATCGGTATTGGAGTTGTAAAGTTCAAACTCATATTCGCCGCCGACGAGGTTATTGTCCACCTTGCCGGTCAACTGCTTCTCGCCGTTAAACTGTGCAGAGGTGGGGTTCGCCTTGTAGTTGTTCTCAAACTGCAAGGTGTTTCCTGCACCGCTGACCGATTCAGACTTCACGATCAGTGCGCCCGCCCCGTTGTCCTCGATGAGTACGGTCACAGTGTATTCACGGCTGTCATAGGAGATACCGTAGATCGTTACGCTTTCGGCGATAACCTCTTTTACGGTATACACATAGGTTCCTGCCTTGTTGTAGGAAATAGCCGGGAACACCACATTATCGGTAGCAGTGGCAAGGTTCTTCACCGTCCAGCTTCTCGGATTCCGGATCGCATCATCGTTGTAACTCTGTTCGGTGAGCACGAAGGAGAATTCGTCGTTCAGAAGCGTTCTGCCGTTGAGGTCCTTGTCACCTACGATGGAATGCTCTACAGGCGTTGCCGTGTAGGTATTCTTAAAGGTGATCTTGTTACCGGTGGCATTGACAAGCACATAGCTTGCGTTCAGCTGACCGTTCGCGTCGGTTACGGTCACAGCCACACGGTAGGTGGTCTTGTCGGTAACAACACCGTTACCGTCTGCACTGGTTTCCACGATATTGTAGAAGTAGGTGCCAACCTTGTCGAACTTAAGGGTTCCGTTAAAGGTTACCGTTCCGGTGCCGTTGTTAGAGCCGGTAAGAACGGTGGTGCCGTCCTGCAACTGAACTTCAAAGGTGAAGTTATCCTCAGCGGTCATACCTCTGCCGGAGATCTCCTTGCTTACGAAGTTGATGGCAAGCTCGGTATCGGTAGGATCGTAGGTGTTGGTAAAGTTTGCTGTAATGGAAGTCCCGGCATTTGCAGGCTGTTCTGTACCGATGAAGATGATGGCAGAGATGGTGCCGTCGCCATCGTCAGAAACAACGACCGTAACGGGGATTTCGACGTTACTGTAGGTCCATCCTGCAGGTACAGTTTCAGGAACGATCTCCTTCAATGCATACTGATAGGTTCCCGTTTCCGTATAGGACAGAACAAATCTTGCAAAGCCACGGTCGGTAGTTGCCGGAGAGGTGTATACACGGTTCTCGCCGTCATACAAGCCGAAGGTGTAGCCTGCCAGGGATTTTGCCGAACCGCCGTTGTTGGTGATCGCCTTGTTCAGGTCGATGGTCACCGTTGCATTGCCGCTGGTAGAATAGGTGTTAGTAAACGCCGTATTCACATTCCAGCCGGTAGCGGTGGTAGTCACTTCGGTGGTGTCGGGTCTGGAAGCGACCACATCTGTGATCTCAAGCTGTCCGTCCATATTGACATCACCCACGATAACCGAGAAGGAATGTACGGTCTTGTCGTAGGATACGCCGCCGAGAGAACCATCCGGCTCAATCTCGATCACACGGTAGTAATAGATTCCTGCCTTGGTGTAATGCTCGTTGGAAAAAGCGGTTGTAAAGTTAAAGGTCGTTGCACCGGAGGACGCTGCTGCCGTACCGAGAGACTGCCAGCCACCATTGTCAAGAAGCTTCTGAAGCTCAAACGTAAAGCTATCATCTGCTGTCCACTCACGGCCGGACAAGGTCTTACTTCCGCTGACGGTGATATTAACGGGGTAAACCTCTGCAGCCTCATAATCATTCACTACGATAACAGATACAGTATTGGCATCCACAACGGTTACCTGTCCGTCGCCGGGCTGACCGTTGTCCCAATAAGCGGGAGTAAAGCCTGCTGCAGGATTCTGCTCAACAACGGTTGCCACCGTTCCTGCAGGAAGACCGAAGATCTCAAGCTGTTCGTCGTGCTTGAGCGTAACGGTAAACTTACCGTCCGCATCGGTGGTGACATTTTCTATTTCAGAATTACCGGAGTGTTCTGCCGTAAAGGTAGCATTGGCGGTGCCGATACCGCTGAGGGTCACCTGCATAGTGAAGTTCTTATTCGCAGGGATCTGATAATCCACACCGAAGTCGTGCTCAACTTCCTTTGCGATCGTCAGATTGCCGGCACCTCTGTCGTCGTTGACAAAGGCCACGTTCTTGATCTCGTATTGGTTGACAGTCACTGTGCCGCTGTCGGAAAGGCCGGTAGCGGTGGCAATGTATTCGGCTGTCTCGCGTTCTACGATACGGAAGGTGTCGCCTGCGGGCATGCCGCCGATGTAGAGGACGTCGCCGGCATTCAGTTCAACCGTAGCGTTTCCGTCATCAAACAGTACGCTGGTTTCAACCTCGGTTCCGTCGGCCTTGATAAGCAATGCCGGATAATAACGTCCATCCTGCGCGTTGGTAGTGTTGAAAATGTCGAACACGAACTCCGTGCCCGGATCCGCAACACCGGCTGCCATTGTTTTGGTCAGCTTGATGCCGGTCTCGGGGATCACGGTCATCTTGCCGTTGTTGCCGAGGGTAGCGCCAACATAGAAGTTGTAGCCCGGGTCGTTAACAGAGTGATTTTTGGTATCTACAAAAGGTATATGGACCTGACCGAGCGTTCCGGTCAGATTTTGGGCCTTATCTACGGTGTAGCCGTCAAGGTTCACGTGAACGTTACCCTTGGGGATATACCAGGTGCCGTCGCCCTTTGAAAGTGCCGTGGCTTTTGCGGCTTGCGAAAGCGGACGGTAAATAGTCTCGGTACGGAGTCTTCCGTTGTTCTTATATACCTGATAGGAACGGTAGAAGGTGTGGTCTGCATCAGGCTGAGCCGCACCGTTATAGAGCGTTCCGTTTGCATCGCTGTATACGGGAGCATCTTCCAGATAGTAGTACTTGTCATTCTGTCTGGAGGGGTTAAAGTAGCTGTATGTATTGACGGTACCGTAGCCGGTGGTATTTTCATGCTCCCACTGGTTGGTGTAGAAATTAACGGAGCCGTCCGCATTCACATTATGCGGATCGCTGAGATACTCCGCAGATACCGCTTCCTTAACATTGAAGGAATTGATATTGTCGTCCAGCGCAACCTCATATACCAAGCGGATGGGATTATCCGCACCGCTGGCGGTGAGTCCGGAAAGTTCGCCGTTCTCATCCAAGGTTACGTTATAGGAAATGATAGGGATAAGCGCTGCGGGAACCGCAAAGGTCACAAGTTCTTCGCCGGTGGCGATGTTCTTGCGTACCTGAACGGTCGCATACATCATATCGGACTCGGTCACACCGTGGCTTTCATCCACCGCACCCAGATAACCGTAGGAACGGATGACGAAAGCAGGATCGGTGTCTGGGTTGCCGGTTGCCGCAGGAAGAACGGTAGTACCCTCGTTATAGAAGCCGAGGAACTTGCCTGCTGCGTTGGCATACCAACCGATATAGTTGGAGTAGTTGTTGGGATTGGTATAGCTGAGCTGACCATTTTCATAGGCAAGACCGATCAGAGTTCTTGCGGTATCATCGCTGTCGATACCCAGTCTTGCACGAACGGCCGCTACCATTTCGACACCCAGCGCGGTAGGATTGTCATAGGTTCCAAGGTTACCGCCGCCGGATACAAAGTTGGAGGCAAGATCCGCACCGGAGAAAAGGTGATTGTCAATGAGGATACCCTTGATATCGGTAACGCTCATATATTCACCGATCTTATCTACAAAGGAGATATAGCCGGAGAGGTCCTCACTTTCGGCAACCAGAGTGGGATAGTAACCGGACTGGAGCTGAATCGTGCTCACGAGGTTTTCAAAAACATCGACCAGATTGTCCGTAGTCGCAGGGAAATACTGATCTACGTAATTCTGCTCCAGAGGAGTGCTGATCTTGGTAACGGAGAGATTGTTTCCGAGCGAAACCGTCTCGCCTACATCAATATGGTTATAGCCTTCAAAGGTGATCTGACCGCGCCAATTGGTTTGAATGTCATTCCAGAAGTCGTCTACTGCCGTAGAGCTTTTGGTATTGTCGGGATCCATAACACTCAGTGCAACGGTATCACTCGAACCGAGACCCAGTCCCAAGGTGTAGAATAGGGCGTCTGTACCGTACTTCTCTTCGATCTTTGCCTTTGCGTAAGCCGCGGTAAGCTGGCTGACAAAGCCAAGAGCTGCGCTGGTTCCTGATCCGCTTCCTAAATTATAACCTCTGGTTTGATTTTTGCCGGGATCTGTGAAATTCGTACTTCCAAGAGAAGGGGCGCCGTCGGACATCAGAACCAAGACGGGTTTACGGTTCTCAGAAGCGTTGATCACGTTTTTAGAATCGACAAACTCATCCATTGCAGTCATAATACCGCGCTGAATGTAGGTCGCACCCACGACCTCTTTCGATTGGGCGGCGGGCCTTTGCGTGGTGCCCGCATAAACAACATCACTGTCGATACCAACCGTTTCAGTCGTATCTTGACGACCTGTTACAGTATAAGTAAGATACTGTCCGTCTTGCCCGGTGGTATATCTGCCAAGCGGGAGTATCAGCACAGAGTCGCTGGCACTTGATGTACCGTTTGTGGTAGTAGGACCGGAATAAAGCACCACGCCCACACGGTTGGAAGGATTCGAATTCAGTAATGTCGCAATACTTTCGTTTGCCGCTTTCACAAGCTCTTCTGCCACATCATTGTTGCCAGAATTGTCATTCATACTGCCGCTGACATCGAGGATCAACATCGAATCCGTGGGAACACCGGACATTCCGGTGATGTTCATATTGGCTGCGATGGCAGACAGCGCAACAAGGAAGCTGTCCTGTTCGTCCTGGGTAATACCAAGGTCTCTAAAAGCAGATGCATCAGTAAAGACGGATTTATCCATCCAAACGCCGCCTGCATTTTCGGTAGAGAGACCGCTGCCGTCTACATGGAAGAACTGTTTCCAACCATCCATGGTTGACGGGTCTGCCACGCGGTTGCTGTTTACACTTGCCGCAGACGCGCTCAGAGCGGTCAGAGGGATCATGGTAAACAGAATTGCGATGGCAAGAAATACACTCGTGATTCTGTTTCCTAAGCTTTGTTTGCAAGTCATATAATTGACCTCCTTATATAAACACTTTACTTTTTACAAATCAATTTTGCACTGCTTTGGACATTTACAAATACCGAGAAATTCGTCGTGCTTTTCCAGATGCTGACAATCGTTGCACCATCCTTCACCGGATATTTTGGGCTTTGGACTAAAATGTCGGCAGATCTCCTGGTCTGCGGTAACAAATGGGTGTCCGGTTGCAGTGCACAGCGGTTCTTTTAAAAAATCCGGATAAATCGGCATCGGGTCATTTCGTTCCCGTTCTAATTCCGGCTCGTAATATCCGTACCTTATCTCAAAGGTGTGGCCTTCAATTTCAACGATTTTGTAGAGATCACCTTCTCGGATATTCGTCATTCGCGGGGTTCCTCCTTTCAGGCAGAAAAAAATCCTGCATAATGATTTATGGCATCATTATACAGGATTCTCTTTATTCTATGGGTAACTTTTTGAGGTCAAAAAGTGGACAGTTTTTTGGTCTTTACACGTATGCGCCTAACTCTTCCCGTTTTGTCGCACCCGTTTTATTCATAATACGGAAGATGGATTTTTTCACCGAGTCCACCGACATATACAGTCGCCCCGCAATTTCGCTGTTGCTGATACCGAAAGCGGCAAGACGGGCGATTTCCCTTTCTCTGACGGTTAGAGCACTGGATACACTTCGGGACAAAAGCGAATTGTGAAGCTTCGTCCAGCCTTCCAGAAGCCCTTTGTGGAGTGCCTTAAAACGGTCAAACGCTTTCTCGTCCGCAAGCCGCAATCGGTCGTCCAACAGAGTATCAAAATTCCGTCTGTGCTCGGCAAGAATGCCCAGCAAATTGTCAGGCAACGCAAGCGCGATAGCCTTATCTATATGCTTGATGGCGCTTGCATCGTCACCGATCTGATGATAGGCAATCGCGACGAGCAAACGCAGATAGATTTCAGGAACAACCAGCTTTTCCGCAACTACACGGGAGATCAGTGGCTCGGTAATATAAGGAATGTTCTTCATCAGTCCCATTCCCGTAACGTCGGGAAGGCTGAATTCACCCTTTGCCATTTCTTGTGCAAACACAAGCAGGTATTTGACGTAAAAAACCTTTGCTGCAGCGTGAGAATCGGGGTGTAAATACTCAAATTGCCCACGTTGAAACCATTCGGGGTAGCTTGAAAGGTCACGCACCGCACTATTAACGCACGCAAGGGAAAGCGACATAATATCTCTATCCGTATCTGTATTTGCAGGAGCTTCTGCGATATGTATTTTTGCATTTCTGTAAAGGTGGATATTGCCTTTCCACATAGCCGCAAGAGCGAGTAGCATACCGCCTGCATTCACAGCGTAAAAGCCTGAGTGGGCAGAAAGCAGGTACTGTGCTTGCTCATATACCTTGTCGATCTGCCCACGGCTATATGCAATCTCAGCCGCAAAAAGAGCCTGTGCTTCGGGGTGTTCGGCAAGGGATTTTATAACTTCGTCTGCCGAGCCGGGCTTGGTATATAGGTCTGTCATATCGAGGAACGGAGCTTTACGGATAAGAGACTGATTCACAACGGAGTTTTCCTTTGCCGTTTTACCTGCCTTGCTTCTACCGTCGATTGGGCGCTGAGCATCGGCAGGAATCATCCAATCCCGTCCTTTTCGATCTGCTCCGGGGATTCTTCCTCGTTTACACAGGTCCTGCACATTCCTTACGGTCATTTTCCATTTTTCAGCCACTTGCTGCGCTGTTATTTTATCTGCCATAGTCGCACCCTTATCTCTCATTTTTTAGAGCGTAAAGGGATGCCTTGTTGGTTATGTAATAACCAACAAGGGGATATCCCCTTGAAAATTTTCGTATTATCCCCCGTTCTATGCTTCGTTATACCGCATATTACATAAGGGGACAATTCGTTGTCTTACCTCTTTATTATACTTCGTTATAACGAGAATTGCAAGAGGATAAATTGTAACTTTTTTCAGACAGTTTTTTGTAACGAGAAAAATCCGACCATCTCGTTTGATGATCGGATTTTCTTTTACCCCGTACCGGCTTTCACCCATTGGTCAATTTTTGTCCCTTTGAGCGAAAACCCTTAGGGGTGCCGCGTTTTTTATTATTCGGGAATTAAGGGAACATAATCAATGGCTTCTGCCACGGGATCCCGCATCCAAACGGACGGGGTGACACGTAAGGTGAACCCGCACCCGCTCTCTGTCCCCCATGCGGAAACATCGGCGCGAGGTAAAGCGTAAGCCGCCATGATGAGCATGATCACACCGCCGTGGGTGCAGATAACGGTATCGCTGTCTCCGCTGCGCATGACGTCTTGCACGATAGATTCAAAGGTTTCCATGACCCGTTTTTGAAAGGCTTCGGTATCTTCGCCGTCGGGAATGGTATTTTGTTCTCCCGCGATCCAACGGCAAAATCCTTCGTCGGTTTGCAGCTCTTCTACACTGCGACCGTCCCAGTCTCCGAAATCACATTCTGCCAGCCCCTCCACCACGGTAGCGTTGCAATGGGGGTACAGTACTTCCAGGGTTTGACGACAACGGCAAAGGGGACTGACATAAAAGCGTGTTGCTTTCGGATAGCGCGCCTGTTCTTTTTTGGTGAGGAGATCCCGCAATCCCAAAGGGGATAACGGCAGGTCTGTCAGCCCGATATACAGTCCTTTTTCGTTGGCTTCGGTGAGGCCGTGACGAATCAAATGAATCTTATAACTTTTCATACACATCTCCAAAAAGATATAAAATTTGCACTTTACAAATGGTATTATCGGCGTTATAATGGAAAACCCACCGTATAATTTTCATGACAGGAGATCGTACCATGAACGCCACATTTTCCCGCGTCCTCACTTTTTTGCGTAAGGAGCGCGGTATCAGTCAAAAGGAAGCCGCCGCGTCACTAAAAGTGTCGCAAGCGTTGCTTTCCCATTATGAAAAAGGCATCCGCGAATGCGGTTTGGATTTTGTGGTGCGTGCCGCCGATTTTTACGACGTGTCCTGCGATTATTTGTTGGGGCGCACCGCCGACAAATCGGGAGCCATGATTGCCGTTGAAGACATTCCCGACACAGACGGCGTTGAGAACGGAAAAGGCAACGTGCTACCGGTTCTCAACAAGAAATTGCTTCTCAATTCCATTACGGTGATCTTCGATTTGTTACAGCGATATAACGATAAAGACCTAACCGCGGAAGTGTCCGCTTATTTGGATGTGGCGGTATATACGGTGTTTCGCAGTTTGTATGGCGCCGATCCCCGTCATCCCGCTTCGTTGTTCGCGGTGCCTCCCCACTTATTTGCACCCGCAGCAATCGGTACCATGGGCGTGGCGGCGGCGCGGATTACCCAAATGGCCAAAGCCGTAGACGGTAATACCCCGTCGCTTGTTCCCGAAGAGTTGGCGAAGACCTATCCCTTATTCGCCTCATCGTTGCTCAACTTAATGAAAAATGCCGAAGCGCGGTTAGTGAAAAACTAATCGCGTTTTTTAAATACCCAACCCCGTTGAATACGAAAACTGACGAGAAACAGCACCGTATCCACCACAATTTTGAGAATGGTACGGCCGTCGTTTATCAGCATATACAAGTAGCGCGTGCCGAAAGCGGAAAGTAACATTTGGATCACGCACAACACGGCGTATCGCGCCATACTTCCGCCGGCACTAGAGTTGTCTTTGAATACGCCTTTGCGGTTGACAAAGAAGTTAAACAGCGATGACAATACACGGGCCGCGATGGTGGCAATAACAATCACATTTTCCATCGCCATTGCGGGCAGCAACGCCTTGGAAATTAACCAGCAGAACAAGGCGTATAACCCGATATCCACCAAGAAAGACGAAAAAGAAGCCAGAATAAATTTCGCAAACACGGAATAAATCCGCAACGAATCTTTCAAGGGGTTGAAATGCGAGGTGCGGTTCTCTTCGATGTATACCGTTTCGATGGGTACTTCACGCAAGGCAAACCCGTGTTCTTTGGCGTCCAAGATCATGTTCATCTCATATTCGAAACGTTCGCCGTTTGTTTTCATAAAGGCCCTCATGGTGGCGGGAGAAAATCCGCGCAGGCCCGTTTGCGTATCGGAAAGGGTGATGCCGCACAACAACCGTAGCACCCGCGATGTGGTGACGTTACCGAATCGACTGCGAGGCGGGATTCCCTCATTAGCGGGAGAAAAGTCTCGACATCCCAGCACTAACGTTTCCGGGTGTTCCAATGTTTCCTGCGCTACCTTTTGGATATCTCTCACCAGATGTTGACCGTCGGCATCTACCGTAACGGCACCGCGACAATGGGGACAGTGAGCCAGCAAATGATTGAATGCCGTTTTTAATGCGCGACCTTTTCCTTGGTTGACGGCATGGGTAAGCACCGTACAACTGAACTCGTCCCGCGCAGCATGAAAATACCGGTCATACGCGGGCTCACTGCCGTCGTTGACCAGTAAAATATGTTCAAAACCCGCCGCCCGCAAATCCTTCAGCAACGACAACAATTTGTCGTCGGGACTAAGTGACGGGATGACGATGGTGATATCTTGTTGAATACTCATGTTCACACCTCATACCGACTGTCATGCTATTATTATATAGCCTTATTCGACCTTTTTCAAGGGATGTGTGAAAAAAAGCCCGCCCCGTTATCAAAACGGCGCGGGCTTTCGTCTGTTATTGTAAAATAGATTTATACAAACGGATATACTCGTTGGCGGAACGTCCCCAACTGAAATCACTTTCCATGGCACGCTTTACCAAAGCGGGCCAATCCGTTTTATTGGCGTATGCCCCCAATCCCCTTTCAATGGCGTGGAACATATCGTCGGCATTGTAGGTCTTAAAGGTAAAACCGTTGCCTTCTCCATCGCCACAGTCGTGAATGGAGTCTTTCAGCCCCCCTGTTTCCCTCACAATAGGCAGGGCACCGTAACGGCACGCTACCATCTGTGACAAGCCGCAAGGCTCGCTCTTGGACGGCATCAAAAACAGGTCGGCGGCAGCATAGATCTTTTGCGCCAATTCGGGAACAAACCCCGAACAGTAACTGAATTTATCGCCGTATTTTTCCTGCATTTCACGGAAAAAGGTTTCGTATACCCATTCGCCCGATCCCAATACCACCACTTGCACATCCGCCTGCAGCAAGCGTTCAAAAACCGCCTGCACCAGATCGAATCCTTTATGGGATACCAAGCGGCTGACCATACCGATGAGCGGCACGTTCGCCCGCACAGGTAAAAAGAGCCGTTCTTGCAAGGCTTTTTTGTTGACGGCTTTTCCTGCGAAATCTTCAGCGGTATAGTTGGCGTACAAGGCTTTGTCGGTGGCAGGATCGTAACTAACGGTATCAATACCGTTGAGAATACCCGACAATTTCCACTGCCGCATACGTAAAATAGGGTCCAATTCATGGGAAAACCAGGGGTCCAAGATCTCTTCGGCATATGTGGGACTGACCGTGGTAACACAATTGGCCGTTTCGATGGCACCTTTCATGATGTTGACACACCCATCGTGTTCCACCAAATGGGCGTCGTTTTTCGAGATACCGAACACATCTTCCAATATCTCCATGCCGTATTTGCCTTGGTACTGGATGTTATGAATGGTGAATACCGTGCGGATATCGCAATAGTCGGGTTGAGGCGCATAAAACAACGTATGATACACCGGAACGAGACCGCATTGCCAATCATTAGCGTGAATGATATCCGGTTTGAAATCAATGTACTTGAGCATTTCCAGTACGGCACGAGAGAAAAAGGCAAACCGTTCCGCATCGTCGTAATGACCATATAAGCCGTTACGCTTAAAATAGTATTGGTTATCCAGCAGATAGTAGATGACCCCATTGTGCCGCGCTTCAAACACACCACAATATTGACGGCGCCACGCCACCGGAACGGAGAAACTGGTGAGGAAGGTCATGGTATCCCGCAGTTCTTGCGGCACCGCTTCGTACAGCGGCAATACCACACGGCAACCCACAAGGCGGGTGCGCAATGCTTTGGGCAGCGAGCCCGCCACATCTGCCAAACCGCCCGACGCGGCAAAGGGCCGCGCTTCACTGGAAGCGTATAGCACTTTCATCGGTAGTCCCCCTTTTAGATCATGGTGTTTTTCTTAACCGCAATGGGATAGTCGGCGCAGCCTTTCAAAGCACGGCCATCCCGCACACAGACATTTTTATCGGTGATAATATATTCCAGATCGGTGTGTTTGCCGATCACACTGCCTTGCATAATAACGCAGTTATGGATTTTGGCACCCCGTCCCACATGGACATTGCGGAACAAGATGGAATTGGTGACCTCCCCATCGATGTTACAACCATCGGCAACGAGAGAATCCCCCACCTGTGCGTGCAGACCGTATACCGCGGGTTCAGTGTCCCGCACTTTGGTATAGATGGGACGGCGGGTGTTGAACAGTTGCTCCCGCACATGACTGTCCAGCAACGCGCGGTTGGCCTCAAAATAACTTTCCAAACCCGTAATCATCTGCAAATATTCGGGAACCACATAAGCATACAACCGACGATCGGTCACATGGCGTTGGAGAATATCCCATTCAAAACTCATTTGATTACGGCTGACCGCCACATCGATAAATCGCAGTAACAGTTCGCGGCCGATGACATATAAGCCGATACCGTAATTTTCTTCCCGCTCACTGTGGTCGGTGATGTACAGGTCGTTGATACGGCCATCATGAGCAATGGACACCACAGGGGACAGCATATTTTGGGGCATAATACCGCCGGTACACGCCACGGTGATCTCCGCACCGGTTTCCACATGGTATCGCAACAATTTACGGTAATCGATGTTCCCCACCACATGGCAATCGGACAGGATCACATATTCCTCATTGGAACTGCGCAAAAACGGCAAAATCCCCGCCAAAGATGCCACACGACCGTCGTATTGTTCGTCCGACGTGCCGAAGGGCGGTAGAAAATACAGTCCTTCGCTTTTTCGAGACAGATCCCACGCTTTGCCTGAGCCCAGATGGTCCATCAGGGATTGGTAGTTGCTTTTGGTAATAACACCAACTTTGGAAACGCCCGCGTTGACCATATTGGACAACGGGAAGTCGATGAGGCGATAACGGCCGCCGAACGGAACCGAGCCCAGTGCGCGGATACCGGTAAATTCAGGTAAGACCTCGTCGTGCATATTGGCAAACAACAAGCCCAGAGCCGTATTGTGGCGCATCTTACTCAACCTCCTTTTTTACATCAGCGTCGATCATCGCTTTGGCAGGAACGCGGCATCCTTGTTCCACCGTGACACCGGCGGCAACCACGGCTACGCCCCATTCATCCAGTTGTTCCACATCTTCGGGGCGGGCACCGATCACGGCGTTTTCCTCAATCACCGCATTTTCCGCGACGATGGCGTATTGCACCACCGCGCCTTTTTTAACGGTGACATTTGGCATGATAATGGAATCGCGCACCATGGCACCTTCTTCGATGGTAACGCCGGAGAACAGCACCGCGAAATCCACGTTACCGTGGATGTTGCCGCCTTCGGAGATCATGCTGTTCTGTACATGGGCCGTACCGCTGATATAGTGGGGCGGCAGACCCGATGTGCGGGAATAGATCTTCCAAGATTCATCGGACAGATCCAACGGTACTTTGGGGTTGAGCAGATCCATGTTCGCTTCCCACAAACTGTCGATGGTGCCCACGTCTTTCCAATATCCCTCAAACCGATAGGCAAACATCCGCTCACCCGCCTCTAACATGGCGGGCAACACGTTTTTACCGAAATCGTTTTGGGAATTGGTATCCTTTTCGTCTTCCTTTAAGTAACGGCGTAATTTTTGCCAATTAAACACATAGATTCCCATAGAAGCCAAGTTACTCTTGGGTACGGCGGGTTTTTCGTCGAATTCATAGATTGAGCCGTCCGGATTGGTGTTGAGGATACCGAAACGGCTGGCTTCTTCCATCTCCACTTCGATGACCGCAATGGTACAGTCAGCGTTGTTTTTCTTGTGTTCCGCGATCATTTTGGAGTAGTCCATCTTATAAATATGGTCGCCGGACAACACCAGCACATACTCGGGGTCGTACCGCTCAATAAAAGGGATGTTCTGATAGATGGCGTTGGCGGTACCTTTATACCAATCCGCCCCGCGGTTGCGCTGATAGGGCGGCAGAATGTGAACACCCGCATTTACGCGGTCCAAGTTCCATGGTTGACCCGAACCGATATAGTCGTTCAGTTCCAGCGGCTGATACTGGGTGAGCACGCCGACCGTCTCAATGCCGGAATTGACACAGTTGGATAAGGGAAAATCGATGATGCGATATTTACCGCCGTAGGGGACTGCCGGTTTCGCCACGTTTTTGGTGAGGGCGTACAAGCGACTTCCCTGCCCCCCCGCCAATAGCATGGCTACACATTCCTGTTTACGAAACATTACACAAGACCTCCTCAAGTCTTTTTTGTTTTCCGTTTGGGCAACCGCCGCTTTACACGGAGAAATATCACCGACAACGGCGGCAATGTCAGCGATAAGGACTGGTCGTGCCCGTGCATGGGCACCCAAGTGGCTTTGACTTCGCCATTGGTCACACCGCCGCCGCCGAATTGCGCCGCATCGGTGTTGAACACTTCTTCATACACCGCATAGGCAGAAACGCCGATGCAATACTGTTCTCGCTTGACGGGGGTGAAATTGCACACCGCCACCAATTCGTTGTCGTTACGGTCGATACGGCGAAACGCGATCACGCTTTGGGCGGCATCGTCGTGGGCAATCCACGAAAATCCTTCCCACGAAAAATCGTTTTCCCATAAAGGTCTGCTTTCGCGGTAAAAAGCGTTCAACGCGCGGGTATAGTGTTGCAACGTAGCGTGCGCGGGATAGTCCAGCAACATCCAATCCAGTTGTTTGTGGAAATCCCATTCCGCAAACTGACCGAATTCCGTACCCATAAAGGTGAGCTTTTTGCCGGGATGTGCCATCATGTAGGCGGTAAACAAACGCACTCCCGCAAATTTATCGTCGTATAGTCCCGGCATTTTATTGATGAGCGAACATTTGCCATACACCACTTCATCGTGAGAAATGGGCAGGACAAAGTTTTCGGAAAAGGCGTAGAAAAACGAGAATGTCAGGGCGTTGTGGTTATCTTTGCGAAAATAGGGATCCAGCGAGATATACCGCAGCATATCGTTCATCCAACCCATATTCCATTTGTAGTTAAAACCCAGTCCGCCGTTGTCGGTTGGATGAGACACCATGGGCCATGCAGTGGATTCTTCCGCGATCATCATGGTGTTGGGATAGTCGGAAAACACGGCGCGGTTGAGATCTTGCAGAAACGACACCGCTTCCAGATTTTCATGGCCGCCGAAACAGTTGGGCAACCATTCTCCATCGCGCCGATTATAATCGAGATACAACATGGAGGCTACGGCATCCACCCGAATACCGTCAATATGGTATTGCTCCAACCAGAATATCACATTGGAGATAAGAAAACTGCGCACTTCGGGACGGCCGTAGTCAAACACACAGGTGCCCCATTCCTTGTGTTCCCCTTTGCGGGGGTCGGCATATTCGTAGCAAGGCGATCCATCGAACCGATACAGACCGCTTTCGTCTTTGGGAAAATGGCCGGGAACCCAGTCCAGAATCACGCCGATCCCCGCCTGATGACAACGGTCTACAAAGGTCATAAACCCTTTGGGCGTACCGTAGCGGGAGGTGGGCGCGTAGTACCCCGTTACTTGATATCCCCATGAACCGTCAAAAGGATATTCCGACACAGGCATGAGTTCCACGTGGGTGTATCCCATCTCTTTCACATAAGGCACCAGCTCGTCCGCCAATTTTTCATAGGAAAAAGGGTTGCCGTCGCTGTATTGCTTCCATGACCCCAAATGGACCTCATAGATATTAACAGGAATATCGTATACCGAAGCGGCGGCTTTGTGCGCCTGCCATTCTTGATCCTGCCACCCATATCCCGAAATGTCGTACACACGGGACCCGTTAGCCGGGCGGGTCTCATAATGATATGCGTACGGATCGGATTTCATGACACCTTTTCCGTCGGCACCCACGATATAGAATTTGTACACATCAAATTCCTGCACTTCGGCGGTAACGACCTGCCACACGCCTTCTTGCCCTATACGGGTCATGGGTGTGGCAACGGTGTTCCATCTGTTAAAATCGCCCACCAACGACACGCTGTGGGCGGCGGGGGCCCACACCCGAAACACATAGCCATTTTCACAAGGGTGACAGCCAAGTTCGCGATAGACATGAAAACCATCCTGAGCAAACAACCGTCCCTGTTCCGTGCGGCTCATTTGATTTCCCATTCACAGCCTTCCTCTCGCTGATCCACATAATATAGTTTACCAGTTCTATCCAGAAAAATCAAGGGGGATTTGTCTGTTTTCTTATAAAAGTTTGTTTCACTTTCTTTGAGGTTTGTCTATTTTGTACAAAAAACGACACCATTTTTGGACAAGAAACAAGGTCGGCCATCGCCGACCCTGCTTCAATGCACCTGTTCTTTTCGAGGAATCGGCACGCCGAGACCAAAACTGATCTGCAGCGCTTGATCCACCTGATCCATGAAACTGTCGTCCAATCGACCCATATGTTCTTTCAGACGGCGCTTGTCCAACGTGCGGATCTGCTCCAACAGTACCACAGAATCCTTTGCCAGACCGCTATCCACGGAATCCACTTGAATATGGGTAGGCAGACGTGCTTTATCTTTTTGGCTGGTAATGGCGGCGGCGATCACCGTAGGGCTGAAGCGGTTGCCCACATCGTTTTGTACGATCAACACCGGTCGAACGCCGCCTTGTTCCGACCCTACTACCGGACTGAGATCGGCATAGTAAATATCGCCACGGCGAATGTTCATGTGTACTCCCCTTTCTACGCTTGCAACAACAGTGTGCCCTGTTTCAAGCGGTTTTAAACAAGAACCGATAACGGTAATTTGCTTGTCCGTAAAAGCATCTCGTTTTCAATATATGCCGACAGGAAATCTTCGGTCATAAAAAAGCCGTGCCGATACTATAGTGAAATAAAGGGAGAGATTCCATGGAACGCAACATCGCTTATCAATATTGCCACCGTACCGTCACACAGGCGAGTGCCTTATGGCGAGATATATGTGCGGAACAACTACCTGCCGTTGCCGACATCCTCCTGCGCCGAAAACGGGACGATCGTGTACGCCGTCTGCTGTTTGACGAAATACGTCGCGCCTTTCTCACCCCCATCGACCGCGAAGATCTGTGGGGATTGTGCGTGGCAAGCGAAGAATTATTACGAGCGGTGGAAGACGTGGCCGCGGAGATCCATCGACAAGGACGAGAACGATTGCCGGACGGAAAAGCGTTTTGGGCGGAGATCGGCCTCGGCTGTGCCGCTCTGCAGCAAGCAGTAAAGTCCTTTCCCCGCTTTCAACGGCAAGACGATACTACAGACGCCCTCCACCGCTGGACGACGGCTCAAGAGCAGTGGCAAAAAACTTACGATGAGCATGCCAAAACCGCTTTCATGCAAAAAGATCTCGGCCGTTTGCGGATGTATGACAAAGGTCTTGCCGTTGCTCACGGCGGAGAAATCGTTGCCCGTCAATTACTGACAGCCATCTTGAAGAATGAATAAAAAATTGCCTTTCGACTTGTCAGTCGAAAGGCAATTTTGTGCTTTTTATCGTTGTACATAATCGAGAGGGTCTACCAGAACACCGTTTTTGATCACTTCAAAATGCAGATGAGGGCCGAGAGAATAGCCGGTATTGCCCACCTTGGCAATGTATTGTCCTTGGGCAACTTTATCTCCCTCTTTTACTTCCAATTTGCTGCAATGGGCATAACGGGTTTGAAACCCGTTGCCGTGGTCGATGAGCACAAAATACCCGTAACTGCCGTGATATTCCGCTTTGACCACCGTTCCGCCGTCGGAAGCAATGATCGGCTTGCCGTTGGTACTGCCGTTGGCAATATCGATTGCACCGTGAAAAGCACCCCAGCGCGATGCGAAATAAGAGGATATCTGTTTGGTATACGGCAAAGGCCAGATGAAATTCCCCGTTGCCACGCCGTCACCCACCACGGAAGAATCGGTATAGGTCTGAGCACCAATCTTGATCACCCGATCCACAGGCTCTTGCAACACTTCTACCGACATCACGGTCTCATATACTTCTTCGCCGTTCACATAAATGGTTTGGGCTTGTACCCGTTGCCATCCGTTAGACCCGTTTTTCACCACAGTCTCATACCCCAACGGCAGTGAAGCATCTTGGACATACACGGTGCTGTATTTCACCGTTTCGGTATAGGTCTTATTTTTATAAGTCTGAATAGGTAGTTTGCCCAAAACCGCCGCCAACGTTCGCTCTTCCACAAATGCCGATACGGGATACGTGCCTTCTTTCAATGTCATGTCTGCAAAGAAATCTACCCCGTCGTATCGACCGGCATCGTAGGTGGCAAGCACCGTTTGCATTTGCGTTTCCACCGCTTGGCGGGTGGGCAATGCCCCCAAAAACTTATCGTCGGCATACACGCCCACACCGTTCATCAATTGGTCGTCCACCGTGCTTAAAATGCGATCGCGGATCTCTTCTTCGGTGAGGACGGTATGGCCTTTCATGACGGAAATCGTCAGTTTGGGCGCCCGCTCCACCGTGAAGGTGCCGTTGGCATTAATCACTGAGCCACGCACCATAGCCGCCGCAGATGCATAAGCAACCTCGTCTTTGATATACCCGATATCGGTCCCGCCGTATTTCAGCGATAAAGCAAAGTCGGCACTGCCCCAATACCCCGCTGTTATCAGCAATATTGCCAACGCCGCCACCGGTGCCAAGCCGTTGATGATTCCCGTCCATTTTCGAGTTTGGCGGTGATGAAAACGGGTGGCTCGCCGCATTTGTATGGTCTCGATCCCTTGTAATATTCCGTGAAACACCGGCCTCCACATCGTACGGGTAAATCGAACAATAGATTTTAAAAGGCGCGCAAAACGAACACCCGCCAGATAACAGATCCGATAGGCTTGCTCGTAAAACTCATCCCAGCGTTTTTTCAGTTGTGAGGTGTCGATCTTGAAATTCACGACAAACCCTCCCACCGTCCAAATTCGTCATCAGTATAGCACTTTCCCGCAAAAAAAGCAAATCTACCCCTATTTTGAGGGGTAGATAAGGTCATTTTCTGTCCACGATTCCATGGTAGCAGCCAATTCGGCGGCGTATTGTTTGGCCAACGGTAGATCGTGTTCCAAATAGTTGCCGCATTCTTCTTTGGCGGCACCGGGGATCGCACCCTCATAGGCGGCGATGAAGGCAAGGGCGTCTTTTGTCAGCGCTACCGCCTCGCCGTGCGATAGTCCTTGTATCAAAAAATAAAATCCCGTTCGGCAACCCATGGGGCCGAAATAGACAATATGTTTCTCGTAAACACTGTTACGCACATAGGTGGCAAACAGGTGCTCCAAGGTGTGCATTCCCGCCGTTTCCAAAAAAGGCGGCGTATTGGGGCGGACAAATCGCAGGTCGTAGGTGATCACCTCTCCGTCCACTCGGGACAGGTACATGCCGGGGGTCAGCACATCGTGATCAATGCGAAAACTGGCAATTTTTTTCATAGGTCAAGTCCTCCTATCAGGTGATGGTCAAGCAAGCATTGCCGCATATCATCGGGCAAGGGGCTGTGAAAAGACAACGCTTCATCCGTCAAGGGATGTTGGAGCGTCATAGCGGTGCAGTGAAGAGCATGACGAGGCATGACCGCCGTATCGGTGCCGTACATGGTATCCCCTGCCAACGGATGACCGAGCCACGCCATGTGTACCCGTATTTGATGGGTGCGCCCCGTATCCAGTCGCAGGCGCACAAAGGTGATGTCTCCGTCGGTTGCCAACGCTTCGTAGTGAGTGCGGCTTTCCTTGCCGCCGTCCCCCACTTCACGGGTGATGCAAGAGCCCTCTTTCACACGAATGGGTTGATCCACCGTGCCGCTTCCTGTCAGTTGCCCCAACACGATGGCCAGATATTCTTTTTGCGGTTTCTGCATGAGTGCAAAGGCCACGTGGGGGTTTTTGGCCGCCAATAACAACCCGCTGGTATTGCGATCCAAGCGGTTGACGGGCCGAAAGGAAAGCGGTGTTCCGTTTCGCTCGAAATACCCTACTACGGCGTTCGCTAAAGTGGGTTCGGGTTTTCCCGCCGAGGGGTGTACCGCTAAATACGGCGGTTTGTCGATAACCAGCAGAGATTCGTCTTCATACACCACCGCAAGGGGCATGTCCACTCCCTCGATATGCACCTCGTCTGCGGGCGGACACAACACCAGTTGTTCACCGGCGTGTAACAAGTCGATGGTGCGTCGGCGCTCACCGTTTACGGTGATGCCGTCTTGCTTAAACTTAAGCCGCACTACCATGCGGGAAGACATTCCCAGTCCTTTTCGCAAATAAGTCTGCACGTTGGCACCGTCGTATTCCGTCGGCACCGTATACACCCATCGCTCCATCGTTCCACCCCTTTTTCTGCACCGATTATACGGGTTTTCAAAGAAAAAAGCAAGTTTCGTGAAACGCTCTTGTAATTTCGGTAATTTCTGCTAAAATAGATGTTGTATCAAATAAAGGAGGACTATCCTCATGGAAAACAAGAAGTTTTACATCACCACCGCTATCGCCTATACCTCCCGTAAGCCCCACATCGGCAATGCCTACGATGTGGTATTGGCGGATATGATCGCACGGTATAAGCGCATGCAGGGGTTTGATGTTCATTTCCTGACCGGTTCCGACGAACACGGCCAAAAAATACAAGAGGCCGCCGAACAACAAGGTATTTCCCCCAAGGAATATGTGGATCGGGTGTCCGATGAGATCAAAATGGTGTGGAACAAACTCAACACTTCCTACGATCGTTTTATCCGCACCACCGATGCCGACCACGAAGCGGCAGTCAGCGCCATTTTCAAGAAATTGTATGAACAGGGCGATATCTACAAGAGTGAATACGAAGGAAAATACTGTGTTCCCTGCGAATCGTTCTTCACCCCCTCCCAACTGGTGGACGGCAAATGTCCCGACTGCGGTCGTGAAGTGACCGACGCGAAAGAAGAAGCCTATTTTCTGCGCTTGTCCAAATATCAGGATCAGCTCATTGAATATTACGAGCAACATCCCGATTTCATCCAACCGGAATCCCGCCGCAACGAGATGATGAACAACTTTCTCAAAAAAGGGTTATCCGATCTGTGTGTCTCCCGCTCCAGTTTCAGTTGGGGCGTGCCGGTGGAATTTGACAACAAGCACGTGATCTACGTATGGATCGACGCGTTGTCCAATTATATTACGGGGATCGGGTATCATCCCGATGGCAATATCAGCGACCTGTTTGAGAAGAACTGGCCCGCCGACCTGCATGTCATCGGCAAAGATATCGTGCGATTCCACACCATCTACTGGCCCATTATCCTGATGGCGCTGGGTCTGCCGCTCCCCAAACAGGTGCTGGGGCATCCGTGGTTGTTATCTGGCGACGATAAAATGAGCAAATCCAAGGGCAATGTGTTATACGCCGACGAACTGGCCGATCAATTCGGTACGGATGCCGTGCGGTATTACCTGTTGTCCGAGATTCCCTTTGCCCAAGACGGCACCATCACCTACGAGAGTTTCATCAACCGCTACAATGCGGACCTTGCCAATACACTGGGCAACCTCATCAACCGCAGTATCGCCATGACTAACAAATATTTCGGCGTCACCGTCCGTAAAACGGCGGTGACGGGCAGTGAGTTTGACAGTGATCTCATCGCCTGTGCCGACACAGCAGTCACGAAATACACCGAATTCATGGACAAGTGGCACAATGCCGATGCGGTGGATGCGGTAATGACTTTCGCCAAACGGTGTAACAAATACATCGACGAGACCGCCCCTTGGGCCATGGCGAAAAATGAGGCGGACAAAGAAAAACTGGAAACGGTGTTGTATAACCTGCTGGAAAGCATTCGACTGCTCACCGCGTGCTTGCGCCCCATCTTGCCCGAAACCACGGACAAAGTGTTGGGGCAGATGCAGTTAACAACCGACGATCTTGCGTGGGAAACGCTGACTTTCGGCAAAAAAGACGGGTTTGCGGTGGGAACACCGTCTCCTCTGTTTGCCCGCATTGATCTGGAAAAAACGTTGCAGGAACTGGCGGCGGCACAGGAAGCGTCTGCCAAGGCGGAAGAACAACCTGAGGGATTGGCGTTTTTACCCCCAATCGGGATCGACCAATTCGCGGCGATCGATCTGCGTGTGGCTAAAATTGTAGACTGTGAGCCCATTAAAAAGGCAAAGAAACTGCTCAAACTCACCTTGGACGACGGCAGCGGCACGCCCCGCACGGTAGCATCGGGTATTGCCTTGTGGTATACCCCCGAAGACCTGAAAGGTCGTTCCATCATCGTGGTCGCCAACTTGAAACCCGCGGTACTTTGCGGCGTGGAAAGCAACGGTATGATACTGGCGGCAGACGACGGCGACGGCGCCAAAGTCATTTTTGTAGACGGTCTGACCCCCGGCAGTAAAGTTCGATAAATCGTAAAACAGGGGCGTGAAAACGCTCCTGTTTTCACAGGAGAAGCACTATGAACATTTTTGATTCCCATGCACATTATTTGAGCGAGGCCTTTGATGAAGATCGTCACGAGATCCTTCGTGAACTGCTCAACGGTCCGGTATGTGGTATCATCGAGGCGGGTACCACCGCCGACTCCTCTGCCGAAGCGGTAAAACTGGCGCGGGAATTTCCTGCCGTGTGGACAGCGGTGGGTATTCATCCTCAGGAAGCCGCCACCGCCACAAAAGAAGATCTGACCGCTATCGAAGTGCTTACGGCTGACAACAAGGTGATTGCCATCGGCGAGATCGGGCTGGATTATCATTACGAAGACGCCTGTCTCCGCGACGTTCAACAACAATGGTTTCATCATCAATTGGAACTGGCAAAGGACAAAAACTTGCCTGTAGTTATCCACGACCGCGATGCTCACGAAGACACCCTGCGTATCTTACAACACTACCGTCCCGCCGGGGTGGTTCATTGCTTCTCGGGTAGTGCGGAAATGGCAAAGGAAATTATAAAACTGGGAATGTATATCGGTATCGGCGGTGTACTCACCTTTAAAAATGCCCGCAAATTGGTGGAAGTGGCAAGCCAAGTTCCTCTCGACCGTTTTCTGTTAGAGACTGACGCCCCTTACTTGGCCCCTGTCCCTTTGCGGGGTCATCGGTGCGATTCTTCCATGATCGCACACACCGCCGCTGTCATGGCAACACTACGGGGTACCGACACTCAAAGGATTATCGACCTTGCCACAGAAAACACCAAACGCCTGTACAATATAGGATAATTGCGAACCTTCCCGTCGTGGAAAAGGCTTCTTGGTTTTTGTAAAAAATTTTCCATTTCCCTATTGACAGCCCTGGAAAGGTATGGTATCGTTTAGGTGTACTACTTGCAATAGTACACCTGTAACAGCCATCCGAAAGGAGATACGGTATGTTTCATATTGATCCTTTGTCCCGACAACCGGTATATGAACAGTTGATCGTTCAACTGGAACGGTTGGTGTTGTTGGATCTGTTGCCACCTCAATCGCAACTACCCTCTGTGCGCAGTTTGTCGTTGGAACTGGCGATCAATCCCAACACCATCCAAAAAGCCTATTCCGAACTGGATACTCGCGGTATTATCCATTCGGTTCCGGGAATCGGTTGTTTTGTGTCGGACAACGCCAAAGACGTTTTGCTGGAACTGGGGCGCAAAAAATTGGACACCCTAAAAGAACTGGCTTCAGAATTGGCGTTGGCGGGCGTTTCTAAAGAAGAATTGCTTGCCGTCATTCATTCGGTTTATGCTAAAGGAGGTAACGGCCATGATCAACGCACAACATCTGACCAAACGGTTTGACGAGTTTACGGCGCTGGATAACATCACCTGTGCCATCCCCAACGGTTGTATCTACGGAATGGTAGGGTCTAACGGCGCCGGCAAGTCTACCTTTTTGCGATTGCTCACCGGCGTGTATCAAGCGGATGCGGGCTCGGTAACCATTGACGGAATCCCTGTATATGAAAATCCCGCCATAAAACAACAGATTGCCTATGTGCCCGACAGTTTATATTTTTTGAACGGTGCCACCATGGAACGCATGGCACACCTGCATTGGGCGGCGCATCCCGATTTTGATTATGCGCATTTTCAAAAACTCACCGCCGCCTTCGGGCTGGACCCGAAAAAGTCAATCAACACCTTTTCCAAAGGTATGAAGCGGCAAGCCGCCACCATTTTAGCGTTGTCGGCGCGGCCTCAATATATTTTCTTTGATGAAACCTTTGACGGGTTAGATCCCATTATGCGAAACGTGGTTAAAACACTCATTTGTGAAGACGTGCTAGAGCGACAGGCCACCGCCATCATCACCTCCCATTCTCTGCGGGAATTGGAAGATACCTGCGATCAACTGGCGTTACTACACAAGGGCGGTTTGGTATTGGAAAGCGATGTGCAAAACTTAAAAACGTCGTTATTCAAGATTCAAGTGGCCTTTACACACGAATTTGACCGTTCGGATTTTCTGGGTATCGACATCTTGCATTTTTCCAAACGGGGATCGGTTGCCAACATGATCGTTCGGGGCGACAAGGAAGTCACCATCGGAAAGTTGCAAACTATGGCTCCCGTGTTATTGGATGTCCTGCCCCTCACCTTGGAAGAAGTGTTTACTTATGAGATGGAAGCGCTGGGGTATACCGCCGGCGATGTATGGGAGGCGTGACACATGAAACGAACACTTTTTAATGTGCGCTTGTATTTGGACGGTCTCCGTCAATTGCGTATCATCGGCATCTTGTTTACTATTCTCATCGGTTTGGTCACGGCGGTGATCCCCGTAATGCGCTATTTGGATACGCTGGACTGGGACGAAATCGCCCCTGTCGGTATTGATTATTTACAAATGAATCCCCTTGTTATTTTGCTGTTTTGTGCTGTGGCACCGCTGATGACATTATATTTATTTTCATTCCTAAACAAACGCAACTCCTCCGACTTTTATCATGCGTTTCCCGCTAATCGGGAATGTGTGTTTCTCAGTTTATTCGCCTCCGTTTCCACATGGATCGCGGGAATTTTGTTGATTTCCTCACTGGTATCCGTCGTGACTTACGGCATTTTCCCTCAACTGTACACCGTCAATTACACCAGTATTTTGTTAGTGAGTTTGAACACCTTTGCAGGCGCGGTATTTATTGCGGCGGCAGTAGCCATCGCCATGACGGTCACCGGCACGGTGTTCACCAATCTGCTGGTAGCCCTCATTCTTATTTTCTTTCCTCGGTTATTACTGGAATTGGTCATATCGGGCATACAAAGCGCCTTCCCGTTGGTGAGAGGGTTGGAGTTTGTCCCGCTTCTCAGTTCCCGTTTTAACGTGCCCGTGGGGTTTGTTTTCTCCATTTTTGTAAACGGCACTTTTAACGGTGGATTGACCCAGTGGTCCAGCGGTATTTACACACTGGTGGTGGGTCTGTTATATACCGCCATTGCCACCATATTGTTCGTGAAACGCCGCAGTGAAAGCGCAGGGCAATCCGCCCCCAGCCGTCTGTTACAAGGGTTATACCGCTTTTTGGTTGGTTTTGTGATCAGTTGTATCGCCACCTCCGGCTTGTTTCAACTGATCATGGACGGCTATTCGTTGGATACCACCGACTTGTTTTCCATGTTATTGGTCTATCTCGTTGCCTTTTTGGCGGCATTAACCTTTGAAGTGTTGTGTACGCGGAAATTCCGTGGTCTTATCCGCAAAGGAGGCACCACCGTCCTGCTATTGGCGGTTGCCAATCTGGTATTCTTTTTCGGCATGTTGGGTATGGGCCGCGCCATGTACGCCTACACTCCCGATGCCGAGGATATTCAATCGGTCTCCTTTACCACGGGATTGGACGACACCTATTTTTACGGGTCCTATCGCAGTCGGCAAGAGTATTTTGTTTCCAAAACCGCCAAAGTAAAATTGAATGATCCCGAAATTCTCAAGATCGTGTCCCGTCAATTAGACTATTCCGTGGATCTGTTGGAAATCTCCCGCAAGCGGTTTGATAAAGAAGCTTCTAACGCACAACTGGTCACCGTCACCATTCGGGACGGATTGTTTGAACACAAACGCCATGTGCTGATGTATTCTGAAGATATCGAAACATTGTCCAAACGGTTATACACCATTCCCGAATATCGCGCCGCCTACGGCGAATTACCCGAAACCATTTCTTCCGTGGATATTGAGTTTAATTATCGATATGAACACCTTTCCACGTATAAAAACGATAAATTGAACGAATTTTATACGGTATTTAAGCAGGAATTTTCCGCATTGGATTTTGAAACGCGATATGCCCTCCTCCATACTCCCATGTCGTATGAGGATACTTCTTTCGCTAACCTTGGTATCGACGTGTTGGAGAACGGGCAATGGTACTATTTCAACGTACCGCTGTCGCTGGAACAAACCCCCAAAACCGCGGAGTGGTTTATCCGCTATTTCAACGAAACGGAAAATGCCAAAGACGGGTTACAAACGTTGGTGGATAATTTTGACCAGTTAGAAGAAATCACCTTTGTGTTGTACGATCAGGCCAGCGGACGTTTGGGCGAAACACGACCTCTCCTGTTTGCAAACCTGATACCCGAACAAAAGGATCATATCAAGGCGGAATTGAATGCCATGCTGGCCGCTAACGCCACCGAAACGGTTACGGTAGAAGCGCCGTTCTATTATGTGACAGGGTATGTTCAACGGTATAACGGCGATCCGTACAAAGGCGACGGTTATTACTACTCTGAAGAAAACTATGGGTTTATGACCGTGCCGGGCGGCGGCAGACTTAAATGGTAAGATTTTCTCCCTGACAACGAATGATTATTCTCTCTTTTCCTTTCCAAAGTGCCGTGCTCCACCGTATATCGGTGGAGCACGGCACTTTTTGTCGAAGAGCCCCACTTGATTTTCAGGAAAATGTTGACTATAATGAAAGCAAATTATGTTGCGAAAGGATCTGGCAGTATGACCGTTTCTGAAAAATACACTTTATGGTTGCAAAACGCCGTAGACGATCCCGACCTACAAGCGGAACTGACCGCGATGGCGGGCAAAGACGACGAGATCTACGAGCATTTTTATCGCGAATTGGAATTCGGCACGGCGGGTCTGCGCGGTATTTTGGGTGCGGGCGACAACCGCATGAATATCTATACCGTACGCAAAGCCACGCAAGGTCTGGCGGACTACCTGAACGCCCGCTATGACGTTCCCGTGGTAGCCATTGCCTACGATTCCCGCATCAAATCCGATCTGTTTGCGAAGGAATCCGCACGGGTGTTGGCGGGCAACGGCATTGCGGTACGGTTATTCGCCGAACTGCAACCCACCCCGGTATTGTCCTTTGCGGTGCGGGAACTCCACTGCCAAGCGGGTATTGTGGTAACCGCCAGTCATAACCCCGCCAAATACAACGGCTATAAATGCTACGGTGCGGAGGGTTTTCAAATGACCGATGACGACGCCAACGCCGTCACCGCCTGTATCCGCAAACTGGATCTGTTCGATGACATCAAATTGGCAGATTACGATGCCGCCGTGGCCGATGGTACCATCACCTTGGTCGGTCAAGAAGTGGTGGATCGCTTCTTAGACAGAGTAGCCGAACAACAAGTCAACCCCACTATCTGTGAAAACAGCGATCTGAAAGTCATTTATACCCCCCTTCATGGTGCGGGCAACAAACCCGTGCGCGCCATCTTGGACCGTATCGGTCTGCAACAGGTCACGGTGGTACCCGAGCAAGAATTGCCCGACGGCAATTTCCCCACCGCCCCCTATCCCAATCCCGAGATCCGTCAAGCCTTTGAGTGTGCCTTGCATTTGGCGGAAACGGTCAAACCCGATCTGCTTCTCGCCACCGACCCCGACTGTGACCGCGTGGGCATTGCCGTACCCAACGGAGACGAATACGTCCTGCTCACCGGTAACGAGACCGGCTGCCTGTTGCTGAACTACATCCTCTCTTGTCGCTTTAAACAAGGCAAATTGCCCGCCAACCCCGTGGTGGTGAAAACGATCGTTTCCAGTAATTTGGCGGTCAAGATCGCCCAAAAATACGGTTGTGAAGTACGCGATCTGCTGACCGGCTTTAAATACATCGGTGAACAGATCGATCTGCTGGAAAACGCGGGCGAAGCCCAACGGTATCAGTTCGGTTTTGAGGAAAGCTACGGTTATTTGGTGGGTACTCACGCCCGCGACAAGGATGCCGTGGTGGCTTCCATGCTCATTTGCGAAATGGCCGCTCACTACAAAAAACAAAACATTTCCCTGTTGGCCGTACTGGACAGTTTGTATGAGGAACACGGCGTATACCGTCATCGGTTGGTGAACGTTCAGTTTGAGGGTGCCGAGGGCATGATTGCCATGGACAACCTGATGGCACGTCTGCGGGAAAGCCCGCCCACTACCATTGCGGGATTAGCCGTGACGTCCATTACCGATTATCAGCGATCGGTGCGCACCGATCTTAACAGCGGCGCTGTCACACCCATTGATCTGCCCCGTTCCAACGTGTTATCCTACGATTTGGAAGGCGGCGCAGGTTTGATCATCCGTCCGTCGGGAACGGAGCCGAAAGTGAAAGGCTATATCACTGCGGCAGCCGCCACAGTGGCCCAGTCCGATGCGTTGGCACAAACCTTATGTGCGGCCGCTGAGGAGATCATGAAGGCCTAACCACATAAAAAAGCGACCGACCGTTATGTAAACGGTCGGTCTTTTGCTTTTCCACAATTTTCTCACTTTTCCACGTGGAAGGCGTGTTGACAGATGTTGAAACTGTTTAAAAAAGCCCACCGATACTCACCTCGCCCGAGGAAAGAATGCGAGGACCGTGCTCGTCCTGCACGATCAATGAGAAGTTATCGTCAATCCCCTGTACGGTTACGGTTTCGGTGGGAAGTCCGTCGGGGGACAACACCTGTACCTGTTTCCCTACCAACAACGAGCGGCGACGGTAGTCGTCCAAAAAGGGTTTTTCCGCCAGATGGTCATAATACTGAAAAAAGCGGCGTAAAATACCGTGCAGTAACGCTTCCCGTTTATCACAGGGCCGGTCGAATAATGTGCCCGCTTTGTTCCGAAGTTCCGCGGGGAATCCCTCGGGAGGGGGTGTCAGATTAACACCAATCCCCAGTACGGCGAAGTGAAGCGCATCTCCGTCCATAGCCCCTTCGGTGAGGATGCCGCACACTTTTTTCCCTCGCAGGTACACATCGTTTACCCATTTGATCTGAGCCGATTCGTCGGTCAGTTCCTCCACCGTTTCGGCTACCGCTACGGCGGCCGCCGTGGTGATATACAGGGCGCAGTCGGGAGAAAAAGCGGGGCGCAATATCACACTCATATACAAGCCCGTGCCCAACGGCGAGAAAAAGCTGCGACCAAAACGGCCGCGGCCCTGTTCTTGTCGATCAGCAACGATCACGGTGCCTTCCGCCGCTCCTGCCAACGCACGATCTTTCGCGATACGATTGGTGGAATCGACACTGTCATAGGCAGTCACGGTATAGTCCATGGTGTCACCTTCACTTTTTCTGAGCGGTAAAATACTTGATCACACCCTCGGTAACCGCTTGCATCAATTTATCGCGGAATAACGGATCGATCAGGCTTTCCTTGTCTTTCGGATTGTCAAGAAAAGCGCATTCCAACAACACCGACGGGCAATCGTGAATGGTGCGGTTAAGATACAGGGTACTCCAGTTGGTGCCCGAAGCACGAGGTGTTCCGTTTTGGGTGGTGCCCACCCCATAGGGCGTTTCGGCTTTGTGCATCTCGTCGTAAATGTATTTTGAGGCGGTGTACGCTTGTTCGTAATAGTACCACACCGTGGCGCCGGTGGCAATACCGTTAGCACCGTTCATGTGCACACTAATAAACAGGTGATAGTCCCCGTTGTTGGCCATAGCGGTGCGTTCCTGTAATGTCAGTTCGCCTGTTAACGGTCCTGTACGGGTCATGTCTACCGTGGCGCCCAATGCCTCTAATTTCTCTTTCAGCGTATTGGCGTAGTCCAGATTAAAAGGCGCTTCCCACGGTTTGTCGGTGGGAGAACCGTGACCGGGGTCAATAAGGATGCGAAGACCTTTCAATTTTTCCGATCCGCTGTTTTTCGAAATATCCACGGGATTCAAAAACGACAATACCAGTTGGCCGTCTTTCCAATAGTAAGATATCCCGTAATACGCCCCTTTGTTACGCAGGGTGAGTTTTAACACATAGGTATTGTTCTCCCCTTTTTTCCATTCGGCTTTGGAAAACAAAGGATTATTCGACAGATCAGGGGCGGCGGGAACATCGCTGACATAGTGGAACGTCACTTCCACATATTCTGCTGTTTGTCCGTGTTTTTCGATTCCGTAGTTGACGCCGCCGTAGTATGTTTGGGGATAGGCGGCGTAATAGACGGGCATATACCAATCGCTTTCGAAAGTAAACACGGTATGGCTGTCAGTTAAATGCACCGATCCGTCTTTCAGTTTTTGTATCGAAAGGGATCCGCCTTTGATGATCGTGGCATCTTTTTTATATACTCGTTTTCCTGACGCCAGCAAATAATAGGTATAATCGCCATTGTATACCGTGCGTTCCAGATAATCCCATGTGCCGCGAGGCAAATAAGAGTTAAACGGGCGGGACGAATCGTCGGTGGCAGAGCCGCCGTTGAAGGTCTCCGCATATTCCGACTTGATAGCTACAATACTTTTATTCCCCGCAGGCAAAACGGGGTCATACGGTACACGGGTGGTGGTCGTGGTAGCCACCGTCGTAGTGGCAGTCGTCATTATGGTGGTAGTTGTGGTGGTAAATTCCGTCACAATAACGCCGGAAGCATCGGTGACATAGTCCCCTGACTCATCGGTGACCGGTGTCCCCGTTAACTCCGTTACGATCTTACCGTTATCGTCGGTCACATACGCGCCCGACCCATCGGTAACGGGCGCGCCCGTCGGTAACGTGACGATCTCGCCCGACGGGTCGGTCATATAGCCGCCTGTAGGTCGCGTAGCAGGAACACCCACGGGCAAGGTCATGGTCTCGCCGTCAATATTAGTAACCGTTGTGCCCGAAGCATCGGTGACAGGCGCACCGGTGGGAATGGTCACCGCTTCACCCGATACATTAGTAACAGGATTTCCTTCTATATCCGTCACGGTAGCACCATAGGGCAACGTGGTGCCGGTGGTGGTCCTAGCCGTCGTGGTGGTCGCAGTCGTAGCGGTCGTAGTAGTTGTAGTGGTTGTTGTCGTAGTAGCCGTGGTGGTTGTGGTGGTCGGTTTGGGCAAGGCTTCCACCGTAATAGCACCGCCGGATACGGTTTCCGACAATCCGTTATAAGTAGCAACGACCTTTACCTTTCCCAGTTCTTGCGTTTTGCCAATCACGCCCGCAGGCAAAGTCAACGAGCCGCTGTAGCTTTCAAAATCCGATTCCACGCCTGTATTTTCATCGTCTTTTCGCGGGGTGGCTTGCAGGGCGATGGTTTGATTACCCAATGTGGCTTTTACCGTCGAGCCTTTTCGCGCCACCGCTGAAACAATAAACACGTTCCCGCCCTCTACTGTCATGGCTTTGGCAGGCGATACGCTTTCCAATAATTTTTGTTCGTAGGTAATCTTGTAAGTACGGGTGACCCCTTTATGAGCAAATTCAAAGGTGTTCACCCCGATTTTTAGCGAAAATACTTTGGTGAAAAATCCGTGCTCGGTCAATTCCACTGTTTCCCCGTTAATGGTAAGAGGGAAATTGGTATCGCCGCCGCCTTCAAATTTCACCGTGGAAGCGGTAGTAGTGAAAGCGGTTTTTGTGGGAGAACCGACCGTCAGGGTGTTATAAATAAAATCTTCGTTAATAGTGCCCGCATAGATTTTTCGCAAGGTATCGGCATTGCCGGTCTTATCGTTAGTCAAAGCGGACAGTGTATCGTATACACTGCCTTTCCAAGATGTTTGCCCTTTACAATACAGGTACTGTTGCGCTAATTGGTCGGGCAGCTTCCACCCTACTTTATAAGAGCCGAGCGTATTGGCGGAATGGGACAAATACAGCGGCGTCTGTTGTTCGGCGACCAACGCTCCCCACCATTCCAAAATGGCTTCAAACGGTGCCGTAGGATGGCTGGTAGAGGTATACCCCTGCACCATTACGCAATCGAACAGACCTTCCTTTACCCACGCCAGCGTATCGGCGCAACCGTCTGTCATCTCTTCATAATATTCGCCGGTATCGGAGCCGCGCTCATCGACTGAGGCGTGAGCCCAGATGCCCGTGGACAACAATCCTACATAATGGTCGCGATTGACTTTGCGGATCGCCGCCACCGCCTGTTCAACAAGGCGGTCCAACGCAACCGTTGCGGCGGGCATATCGTCCTTTTTGAGTTGCCCGATGCCATAGGAAAAATCACTGATGAAATAGCCGTCTAGCGCATATGCCGATACCTGTTCCCGCACATTGGCCATCACGCGGTCAAACACTTCCGCATTGCGAACATCACCCAAAACTGCATCCTGCACATGCAAATCTGCCACGCCGTAGACATAGAGGCCTTTTTGGCGGGCGAGATCCACAAGATAGGCGACGGGATCAAACGTCGTACCGTCGCGGTTGTTGACAGTAAGTCGTTCCAACACCGCCGAGGGATATACTGCCTTTTCCTCCTTATGTAACGGTAATAACACGGTGTTAAATTCCCAATCGGAAACGGCGGCAAACGCCGCATCAATCTGCTGTTTTACGGTTTCTCCTTTATCGCTATCAGCCGTTAGGTAATCCACACCGGCGGTAATCCAAACCCCTTTCATGTGTTCGGGGAATTGGGGTTTCGGATCGGGAACCGGCGAAGTGGTTGTGGGGGGAACCGTGGTTTGTGTGGACGGTGCCGACGTGGTGGTCGTTTGGGTAGAGGCGAGCACATCCAGGATCTTGTCTGCCACTCCCGTATACCCGATCACAACGCACAAGATCGCCAACACCGCTACGCATGAAAGCACGGCGATCCACAGGCCTGCTTTGCGTTCGGATTTCTTTACATATTTTGCCACTGCCGACACCCCCTTATCTCGTTTTCCGTTCTCGTTTATTGTATCAATTTTGATGATAAACTTCAACCGTTTCCGACAAAAAGGTAATTATTTCCGCCGACTGTCCAAATAATCCTGCAGAATAATGGTGGCAGATACGGTATCCACCACTTCTTTGCGTTTTTTGCCCCGCACATTGGTTTCGTTTAAAAAGCCGATAGCGGACATGGTCGTGAGTCGTTCATCCCACAACACCACAGGTAGGGCGGTCCGTTGCCGCAACTGTTCGGCAAACTCTTCCGCGCCGTGCGCGCTGTCGCCGCGGCTGCCGTCCATGTTTTTTGGCAGTCCCACCACGATCTCTTTTGCCCCCTGCTCTTTCGCCGTTTGTGCCACATAGGTTGCCAACCGTTCGCGGTCACGCTGGGTGACCGTACCGATAGGCGATGCCAAAAATTCTGTTTCGTCGGAGATTGCCAGGCCGGTCCGTACCGCCCCCAGATCCACTGCCATGATCTTCATGTTTTCACTCCCTAACTTAATTCAGTATATCACATCCTCTTTTTTTCGTCAAAAACGCAATTTTTATCAAAACAGGTTTCATAAATTTGAAAAATGCGGGTTTTTTTTGAAAAAAAAGCTTTTTTTTGAAATTCTTGTCTAAAACTCTTGCGTATTCCCTATTAGGGTGATATAATACCCCCATACTTTTTATTTTAGGAGTGATCCCGAATGTCTTATGTCGATAACGTATTGGCAGAAGTTGTCAAAAAGAACGCCGCCGAGCCGGAGTTTATCCAAGCCGTCACCGAAGTGCTGGAAACTCTCCGTCCGGTGATCGATGCCAACCCCAAATATGAAAAAGCGTCCTTGCTGGAGCGTTTGGTCGAGCCCGAACGCGCCGTTATGTTCCGTGTACCGTGGGTAGACGATAACGGTAAAATGCAAGTCAACCGCGGCTATCGCGTACAATTCAACAGTGCCATCGGCCCCTATAAAGGCGGTCTGCGTTTCCATCCCTCGGTAAACTTGAGCATCATCAAGTTTCTCGGTTTTGAACAGACCTTCAAAAACTCCCTCACCAGCCTACCCATGGGCGGCGGCAAAGGCGGTTCCGACTTTGATCCCCGCGGCAAGTCCGATAACGAGATCATGGCGTTCTGCCAGAGCTTTATGACTGAGTTGTACCGTCACATCGGCGCGGATACCGATGTGCCCGCCGGCGATATCGGCGTGGGCGCCCGTGAGATCGGCTATCTGTTCGGTCAATACAAACGCCTTGTCAACCGTTTTGAAGGTGTGCTTACCGGTAAAGGTATCCCCTACGGCGGTTCCCTCATCCGTCCCGAGGCCACCGGTTTCGGCGCGGTGTATTACACTGATGAGATGCTCAAATCTTTCGGCGACACCATTAAAGGCAAGACCTTCGCCATCTCCGGTTTCGGCAACGTGGCATGGGGTACTGCCAAGAAAGTGGCGGAGTTGGGCGGCAAAGTAGTCACCATCTCCGGCCCCGACGGTTACATCTACGACGAGGACGGCATCGTGACCGACGAGAAACTGAACTTTATGCTGGAAATGCGTGCTTCCGGCCGCGACAAGGTGCAGGATTACGCCGACAAATTCGGTGTACCGTTCTTTGCGGGCCAAAAACCCTGGGGCACCAAGGCCGACATCCTGATGCCTTGCGCTACTCAAAACGAAGTGGGCATCGCGGAGGCCGAAGCCATCGTAGCCAACGGCGTGAAATATTATGTGGAAGTTTCCAACATGCCTTCCACCAACGAAGCCATGGCTTACCTCAAGAAGAACGGCGTTATCGTGGCTCCCTCCAAAGCGGTCAACGCCGGCGGCGTGGCTGTGTCGGGTCTGGAAATGAGCCAGAACTCCATGCGGTACAGCTGGACGGCCGAAGAAGTGGATGCTAAGCTGAAACAGATCATGACCAACATCTACAAGAACTCCTACGATGCCGCGAAGAAATACGGTATGGAAGGCGACCTGTGCGCGGGCGCTAACATCGCCGGTTTCGAGAAAGTTGCCGAAGCCATGCTGGCTCAAGGCGCGGTATAATCTCCCCTACATACAACGCCGCCCGTGTGTTCAACCGAACGCACAGGCGGCGTTTATTGGTACACTAACCAAAACGCCCGCGCCACATCAGTGGCGCGCGTGTTTTGTTAAACCTTATTTCCCGCAATTTTTGTCAAAAGACGGGTTACAGGCGTAAAAATTCTTACTGTTCAGGCGGTCGGTGGCAAGACGCAAGCCTTCACCAGAACAACAATGGTGAAATGCTTTTGCGACGTCTTTTATTTTATATTTTCCACTTGATTTCAATGCTTTCTTTTGAGGCGGTTATGCGCTCTATCAGGCAGTCAACCACCGTAATTTTGTCGCTAACCGACAGTTTATCCCAATGCTCAAAATATCCGCTGATTTCACCCACATCATTTGTGCGGTTACTCTCTAATGAAACAATCTCGGCGCCAAGTTCTTTCTTTTCAGCGTCAAGCTCGGAAACGCGATTGTTTATGTACTGCATTACCGTATCATTTGCCGAAGCGATTTTTTCGAGCAAAGAGGATATTTCTTTGTCAATCTCTTCTATGCGTGTTTTAAGTTTTACGACTTGCAGGTTACAGCCGTCCTGCTTTTTCTTTGACAGTGTCTGAAATTCCGCTAATTTCTTCTGCATTTCCTTAAATACAATGTCATCGACAACATCAGCATCCAGTGAGCCAAAATGACATCCACCGGCGTGATATTTGTTTGTGCAGAGATAATAACGGTTATCGGACTTAGTTTTGCACTTATAAATCTTAGCGGTTAAAGCATATCCACAGCTAGCACATTTGATCTTACCCGCAAGCCAGGTTGCTTTTGCCTTGATAGGTCGTGCAACGCTTTGGTTGTTCAAGCACTTGGAACGGCATTTAATCCATACTTTCGAATCAACGAGTCCCTCGTGCGGTGCAAGAACAAGCGTATGCCCAACTAAAGATATTGTTTTTCTCTTTAAATTATCGCCCGAATAGAGATACGCTCCGTTTATACCGATAAAATCCTGAGGTGTGTTGACAATGTTTGTGCCTTGCGCTTTAAAAAACTCATAAAGCTGATAATCGGCTTTTACATACGCGGGGTTGATTACCACATCACGCAATCGGCTTCTATTGAAGAGTTTACCGTCACGCTTTCGTATGCCGTGTTCTTCCAAGTAGCGCATTACATCACCAAATGAGGTTTGAGGCTTAGAATACATTGAAAAAATCAATCTGATAACCTCTGCTTCTTCCTCAATTGGCTTATACATTTTTGTTCGTATTCCGTCTATGGTTGTTTCAACCAGTTCAAATCCAAACGGCACTCTGCCACCCATATAAAACCCACGTTTACTTCGGGAAGAATAGGCATCAATAACACGCTGTTGAATGGTCTCACGCTCAAGTTGTGCGAAGATCATAACAATCATCAGCATAGCCTTGCCAATTGGCGTTGAAGTGTCAAATTTCTCCATTGTGCTGACAAAGTCAACACGGTTCTTTTGAAATACTTCAATCAAATTGGCAAAATCAAGCACTGAACGGCTGATACGGTCAAGGCGGTAAACAATCACACGGTTTACTTTGCCCGCCTCTATATCACGCAACAAGTCTTGAAACGCAGGGCGGTCTATGTTTTTGCCACTATAACCCTTGTCGGTATAAACTTTATAACTTTCTCCTGTCACTTCCTTCTTACAAAACTCGATTTGACTTTCCACGGATATGCTGTCTATCCTGTCAACCGATTGTCTTGCATAAATTGCGTCAAAAAGATTCAATTTTTACTCCCTTCTTCGCAAAAAGAAGCGGAGCTGCTGACATATATATTATACCATAACAGCCCTTTTTCTTCAAGGTTTACAGGACATATATTTATAAAAAACATCATATAATTTTGCTTCTATTTGTAGTTTTACTTCTCTTTTTTCGTCCACAGAAAATTTAGGGTTTAAATTGGTAATCGACACGATTTTGTTGCCGATTTTCTGTTCCCAAGACTCTGCGACATAATTTACCATGCAGTCCGTCTCCTTCCTTTTGCGAATATTTTTCTTTTATTAAAATATGATTTGCGTCTTGTCCTCTATACCAAAACGCGTTTTATTAGAATTCTTATCTGTCAGGCACCGTGGAGAGTCGGTGCCTGACTCATACTTCCCATTACAAATGAAAATCAAAGATTTTCGTATATAAATTAAATAGCTCCTTCATCTATGAATACTCAACGTTATTGTTTGTGCTTTCTTACAGGCTTTTCTGCAAGATAGGTGTTCGTAATATCCGGTCTGTGATGACCAAGTGCTTCACTTGCCTTGTGCTTCGGCTTGTAAAAGCCACCGTCTTTTAATCTCTTATATTCATTCTGTGCGTAATAATAGCGAAGTCCATGCCAAGTTAAAACATCCTTTTTCGGCTTTTCACCGGGCTTTGTCTGTTCGGTACGGTTTTGTACCGTAAACTTATCTCTGTGGGCAGTCATCCAGTTTTCCAACGATTCCTTTTCGTGCTTAACGCCGCCCTTACCGTTAGGACTAATAATATGCTCCATCGACTGTAGCTTGTTTTTCTTTGCAAAGTTGTACAGCTCTATTAGAAGTTCTTTTTGTTCTTTAGTTACAACGGGTATTGCACGCCGCTGACCGCCTTTACCTTTAACTGTAAGCTCATCATAACGCAAGGCACGTTCTATGCAGTCAAGACGAATACGGCAGCACTCAATACGTCTAAGACCAAAGGTAGCGCCAAGTTTAATGCTGTAATATACATCCATTCTGCCGTGCTTTTCGGAGAGTACCAATCCGCCTGCAATCTCTTCTTTCAGCCACGCTCTGTCTTCTTTGCCGAGTCTGCGCTTATCCAATTCTAACGACTCATTATCAGGCAGACGGTTCTTACCGCCCATAATCTCGTAATAAAAGCGAATACCCGATAGTCTTGCTCTTATAGTTGTGGGTGCAAGACCTTTTTGTTTCATCTCCTCGACATATGCACGAAGGTGTTTACCCGAGATATTAACGAATTTCTGACCGTTGAAGTTTTTAGCATAAAAGCTTCCCATCATCTTGGCGTATTTATAATAGTCATTCTGAGTTACAAAACTCTTGGTATTATTACGCTTATACGCCTTATTCAGTTGATCGAATATCTGATCTTCGTTTGTTCTTTTCTTATCAGCCATGACTTTTCTCCTTTCTTCAAAAATTTTTGGTACACAAGTCTGCTCCCCCAGAACCTTGCACCTATATCTAAAATTTCGTTCACAGCTTTTTTAGGGGATTTAAGTTGTGTACGAAAATTTTATTCTTTATGTGTCTTCTTCGCCTCGAAATTTATTGACGAAAATTATTACTCAAAAAAATTTCGGCTCACA
>JAZQJE010000004.1:0-2249 GCA_045541495.1 Acutalibacteraceae bacterium
TCTTTGAAGCCGAAATTATCGCTCCGCAGAACCTGACCCGCACGGGTTACACGTTCGCAGGCTGGTCGGTTGCTCCGGTAACCATTATGCCTGCCGAAACCCTTACCTATAAAGCGGTTTGGACACCTAATACCGATACAAAATATAAGGTAGAGCACCATAAAGAGCAGTTGGACGGTTCCTACGTTCTTGCAGATACCGATAATTTAACCGGTACTACCGCAAGCGACGTTACCCCTGCAACAAAGAATTATACAGGCTTTATCGCACCTGCAACTCAAACCGTAACCGTTAAGGCAGACGGCTCCTTGGTTGTAGTTTATAACTATACCCGCAATTCCTATACCATTACCTTTGATGCCAAGGGCGGCGAGGTAACGCCTGCAAGCATTACCGCAAAATACGGCGAATCTATCAAGCTTCCCGCACCGACCCGCGAGGGCTACGGCTTTAAGAACTGGCAAAACGGCTCCAAGGTCTTTACCGATGCTACGATGGGAGCCGAAAACCTTACCGTTACTGCCGTTTGGGAGGCAGGCAAGTATGGCTACACCGTTAACCACTATCAGCAGAAGGTTGACGGAAGCGATTATTCCCTTTTCGCAACCGAAAACGGCACCGCCGATATGGACAGTAGCGTTACTCCCGACACTAAAACCTACGAAGGCTTTACCGCTCCTGATACCGAAACAATTACAATGAAAGCAAGTGCCGACGACAACGTTGTAAACTACTATTACACTCGCAACAAGTATACCGTTACCTGGGAACTTGGCATCGGCAGCGCAGACGGTCAAAGCTATACAGAAGGTGAGGTATACTTCGGCGCGGCTGTAACCGCTCCTGTCCCTGAAAAAGTTGGTTATACCTTTAAGTGGGATAAAACCCCTGTAACCGTAATGCCCGCTAAAGACCTTACTTATACCGCTAATTGGACGGAAAACACCTATAAGGTGACTTTCCACTCAAACAACGGCTTTGCGGAGGAAGAAACAAAGAATATCCTATATACAGGAACACTTATTGAAAATAGCTTTACCCGTCCCGGTTATAGCTTTGCGGGTTGGAGCGACGGCATTAACACCTATAAACCCACAACTGTTTTGAGTGAGCTTGTGAATAAGGATACCACAACACTCCATTTGGATGCTGTTTGGGAAAAGTTGAAGTATACCATCACCTACGTTGGCGTGGATGAGTATGGACACGACAATGCCACCGAATACACCGTTGAGGATATGGTATCCCTGGGTGATCCCAATGCCCGTACAGGCTATACCTTTAAGGGTTGGTTCGATAATGCAAGCTTCGAGGGCACGGCGGTAGAAACCATCACCGTTGGCTCTACCGGCGCAAAGATCTTCTACGCTTTGTGGGAAGAAAATTCCTACACCGTAGTGCTTAACACACACGACGGCACAGGCAATTTCATCACCACCGAGCCTATCCTTTACACAGGCAACCTGCCCGAAAACACCTTCGAGCGTGCAGGCTATACCTTCAAGGGCTGGACGGACGGTGTGAATACCTATTCTGACCTTGCCGCAATCGCTGACATTATCGGCACGGCAAACGACTATAATCAGGTGACCTTAAATGCCGTTTGGGAGGTTAATAAGTATAGTATTACCTATAACCTCGGTATGCATGCCGCATCGGATGCCCACGGCAATCCCACCGAATACTCGGCAGAGTTCGGCGCAGATATTGTGCTCCAAGACCTTACAGGAAAGAGCGGCTTCGGCTTCGGCGGTTGGTATAAGAACCCCGAATTTACGGGAGAAAAGGTAACGACTATCGCTTGTACCGATACCACCGACTATGAACTGTACGCTAAGTGGGAACACGCAGGCGAGTTCTCCATCAGTTATACCAAGACCGCTTGGGAAAGCAGTAACAACACAAATGTTTCTACCTACACCGTAACGAGAACTATCCCCGACGGCGCCGTACCGAGTACTGCAACACAGAACGTTTACGTCCGTACACAAAACGGCACTGCCTACGGCACGACAGTTGAAGCAACGGGTCAGGATAAATACCACTTTATCCATAGTTACGCCGTTCTTTCCTTCGGACCCAACGATGCGGATACCAAGACCTTCGTTGTTACCGAAAAGGATGCCTCTCTTGCCAACGATCCTCCCGCAAGCTGGCAGATCGGCGGCACCGCACGTAAGTACACAGTTGAGATCTATAAGATCGAAAACACCGCAGGTGGACTGACGGGTACTGTCGGTACAAAGAGT
>JAZQJE010000005.1:0-2375 GCA_045541495.1 Acutalibacteraceae bacterium
CACCTCCCAAAACCGAACGTCCAATTCATCCTTCAACACCCACATTGCATATCCAGCCAATATCACCAACCACATCATCCCCGCCGTCAACACACCCCTTGTCATATTTAACGACCACACCACGGATAACGTCACCCACACAGGGAATAATAACCACATCCACCATCGCCTCTGTCGTAACCCATCAAACAGTTTCTTCCGCCGCACTAACTCCGCCACCGCCACCGCATCAAATACCACCAACCAAATCTCCGCCACCGACAACTCAAAATACATCGTCTCACTCTCACCCAACTTTATCACCGGATGATACGACAAAAATAAACACAAAGGTAGCACGTATAAGAGAAACTTAAACAGAAAAAACAATCCGTTATAAAAATGACTATCGCGTGAGCGCTCCCGTTCTAATTTGTTATTTAAGCTTCTCATCTACAAACTTCCTCAGTTCTTTATCAAATCTCCCCGCGCTAAACTTCTCAGCTGATTTCACCACCTTCTCAGTATCAAACTTCATTTTTTCAAACTTCTCCATCATCTCCGATAACGATTTCACCGTTTGCTTATCGAATAAAACTCCATTCACTCCAGCCTCAACATAATCGCGCGCTCCACCTTCGCCGTAAGCAATCACCGGACACCCAGCCGCCAAAGCTTCCACCGGCGCAATCCCAAACGGCTCCAGACTAGGGAAGAGATAACCCTTAGCCCCAGCTAGCAGTTCCGCTAATTCCCTCTTCCCTTGTAGCGGCAAAAACTCTACCCATTTCGACCCATTTGACATTTTCACCAAATTATTGTGTTCCGGCCCTTCCCCCACCACCAGCAATTTCCTGCCCAGCTTCATACACGCCTTCACCGCCAGATCAATCCTCTTCCAATTCACCTGCCGCGAAGTAATAATGTAATAGTCCGTAACTGGAAATGGTGTTTCGAGGGGCTTTTCGGAGGCTCGGCCGAGAATGAGGGCACTCGCCCCGTGACGACGGGCGCGAGCGACCCGTCCCCGAGAAACACCATTCCAGTTACGAAACGATTCGGTATCAACCGGCGGATGAATCACCACAGCCTCTCGATCATAGTATTTCGCCATAAGCTCCTTCGCATATTCACTAATCGTCACATAATAATCCGGTGCCTGCGCTGCCTTATAATCTCCTTGCCTCAGCGGCCCCACCATCAACTTAAAGAAAAATCTCACCACCGGATTCAACACCCCAAACCCCGGATTCTCCACATACTGATCATACATCTGCCAATAATACTGTGTCGGCACATGGCAATACGACACGTGGATCCCCTTCGGATTCTTCGAACGCTTCCCTTGACGCGCAAGTCTCCGCCCCGACTTCACGCCTTTCGCCTCCGCCCCTGTTACTGAAATTATCAAATCATATTCCGACAAATCCAAATGCGCAAACCACCTCTGCCTCAGCGGCGCAAGTAGCCTCCGCATACACGCCGGAAACACCTGCAACCACCCCGTTCTCACATCCGCATCATCAAACCAATCAATTCCCTTCTTCGAGTATTTCGATGTATAAATCGGCGCCTTCGGGTATAACCGATGCACCTCAAGTAGCACTTTCTCCGCTCCCCCCACATTCGTCAGCCAATCACAAACGATTGCGACTTTCATTTCGCCCCTTCGCCCCTCAGTACCACCACAATCGTCTTAAAGAATATCGACAAATCCAGCATCAACGACCAATTCCTTACGTAATATGTATCCAGCGCCCGTCTCTCCTCAAACGGAATATCCCGCCGTCCCGACACCTGCGCAAACCCAGTCAACCCCGACCTCACCGTCAAAATCAAAGACCGATCACCATAATCACGTAGCTCCCCCGGCAATAGCGCCCGTGGCCCAATCAGCGAAATATCTCCCTTCAGTATATTAAACAACTGCGGCAACTCATCTAGAGATGTCTTCCGCAAAAACCCTCCCACCTTCGTAATCCGCGGATCATTTTTCATGTAATCCCCCGCCTTGCGATATTTTTTAATCAGCTGCGGCTTCCCCATCTTAATAAATGCCTCCTCCGCCGTCATTCCAGAGTATTCCGGCTTCATCGTCCGAAACTTATAGCACCTAAATCTCCGGTTATACTGCGTCAGCCGCTCATCTGTATAGAACGCCGAGTGCCGCACATCCGACAACTTCAACACAATCCACACAATCAACATCGGAATCGCCGCCACTACTATCGCCACTAGCGCAAACACTATATCAAACGCCCGCTTAAACATCGCATTTATTCCTGCAAGCGGCGTCGTCATCACCAGCACCGCCGGCGTATTTCCAATCAACTCCATCTCCCCGAAATGCGACGACAGTGCCGTTTCAGAAGGCACGAAATAATACAACATATGCC
>JAZQJE010000006.1:0-8268 GCA_045541495.1 Acutalibacteraceae bacterium
AGTTTCACGACTTGGTTCCTCCTTCGTCTTTCGGTTGTGGTTGGCAAACCCACTTCTATTCTAGACGAAGGAGGATATTTTTTCTATGCATAGCTAAAGCTTTTTTATCCCACCAGCACAGCTGGTGGTTCATTACTACAATAGGAAATGGCAGAGTCCATAGCGACTCTGCCATTTTTTTGTTATCCGCGAAACCTTTGTATACTCTTGGCCCCCTTTCATAAAGGGGAGGCGCCTCTCTCTTCCCGTCTTTAACGGGTTTGTGCTTTTATTATATCAACACCTGATAACCGTTCAATACACGAAAAGGCCGATTTTTTTAAAAAAACGGTTGACAACGGTACTTATCGGTTGTACAATGGGTAAAAATTGAACAAGGGGTGCTGATTGTTTCGGCTGAGAGGGACGGTACTGTCCTAACCCTGTAACCTGATCCGGATAATGCCGGCGGAGGGATGTTTTCATACTACACACGGTTTTCTTTCCGTGTGAGCGCGCGCGTATGACGCCTCTCCCGCCTGTGTGGGAGAGGCGTTTTTCATCTCGGTTCAATTTTTAAAAATTGAAAGGATGTTTTGTCATGCAACGAAAATCTGTATATCGTCTCACCGAAAGTGCTTTACTGTTGGCTATCGCAGCGGTGTTGTCGGTCATCAAACTGGTGGATATGCCTTACGGCGGCAGTGTCACGCTGCTCAGTATGCTCCCCGTCATTCTTATCGCCTACCGTTACGGGACGCACTGGGGGTTGTTGACGGGTTTCACCTACGGTCTGATCCAACTGTTGTTGGGACTGGATAACCTGTCTTACGCCACCTCGTTCGGCGCGGCAGTATCCATTATTCTGTTCGATTATCTCATTGCTTTTGTGGTGCTGGGTCTGGGCGGCTTGTTCCGCAACGCCATCCCCCATCAAGGGGTAGCCTTGTCGCTGGGTGCGGTGGTGACAGGATTTCTGCGTTACCTGTGTCATGTTATTTCGGGGGCTACGGTGTGGTATGGGTTATCGATGCCGTCTGCCGAGTCGCTGAAATACTCGTTCGGCTACAACATCTATATGTTGCCGGAGGTCATTTTGCTGGTAGTGGGGGCACTGTATCTCTCCCGCTTGTTGGATTTCCGTCATGCGAATATCACCCGCGCCGCCGCCATTCGGCAGGCTTCTCCCCTGTCCACAGCGTTGGCGGCGATTGGTGCGACCGCCCTGCTGGTTGCGGCTGTTTGGGATATCGTGCTCATCGTGCCTAACCTGCAAAGTCCCGATGCGGCGGTATTCCTGCAAGGGTTTGCTCAAGTGGACTGGTTGACGGTAGGATTGGTCACGGTCGGCGGACTTCTCCTCTGTGTACTGCTCACCGCCATCGCATCCCGCATATCCAAAAAATCCATGTAAACAAAACCGCGGTGCATGTCTGCACCGCGGTTTTTTATACCGTTTTAAAATGAATGAGATGGGCGATACCGGGGATACTTTCCCCTTGTTGGGACGAAGTGGGCGACATGAGCGCGCCCGTTGCCACAAACAACCCATTGTGCCACACACCCCGTTCCAGATTGCCCAGTATCAGAGAGCACAATACCGCTGCCGAACAGCCGCAACCCGATCCCCCCGCGTGAACGTCCTGTGTTTCGCGGTCGTAAATGAGTAGGCCGCAATCGATATAATGGTCACCAAGGGGATATTGCTGAGCCGCCATCAGCGTGCGTAACAGATCACTGCCCTCGGCAGCAAGATCGCCTGTGGCAATAAAATCGTAGTCATCGGGCTTGGTACGGGTATCGTCAAAAAAACGTGTAAAGGTATCGGCGGCCGCGGGAGCCATGGCCGCACCCATGTTGTTCATATCCGTGATACCCGCGTCTACGATCCTGCCGATACACACCTCGTCGATGTGGACTTTGCCGCCGCCCAGCCCTACGATCACCGCCCCCGATGCGGTGGCGGTCCACTGGGAGGTAGGGGTGCGTTGACCGCCGTATTCCAGCGGAAACCGAAACTGCCGTTCTGCGGTGCAAAAATGGGACGAAGTCACCGCTCCCGCCACGTCCGCAGCACCGCTGTCCACAAAAATAGACGCCATGGCTAAAGTCTGCGCCATGGTGGAACAGGCACCGAACTGCCCCACCAACGGCACACCTGCCTCCCGCAACCCAAAGGTAGAGGCGATGTTTTGGTTGAGCAGATCGCCGCTGAACAACACATTGAGTTGTGACGGGGAATACCCCGCTTTGTCCAATGCGCGGTTGAGGGCTTCTTTTTGCAGGCGGCTTTCGGCTTTTTCCCATGTTTTCTCACCCATACGGGTATCTTGAAACACCGCATCAAACCCCGCGCCCAGCGGCCCTTCCCCCTCTTTTTTGCCCACCACCGAGGCATAACCCAACACTGTGGGCCGTCCCGACAGGGTGATGGTGTGTTTTCCTTTTCTCTCCGGCATACCGTTTTCCCCCGTTTTTTCCATTTGTTATGGTATGACCGAAAAGGGATAAATTTATTCGTTAAAAACGGGCGGTTATCAACCGCCCGTTATGATTTGAATGATCCAATAAATGAGTCCGTATACCACCGAGGCGGTGATGCCGTAGACCAGCACGGGACCCGCGATACTAAACATTTTCGCACCCATACCCAGCACATAACCCTCCGTTTTAAACTCCTGCGCGGGGGATGCCATGGAATTGGCGAACCCCGTGATCGGGACGATGGTGCCCGCTCCCGCGTGGCGGGCAATGTTGTCATACACATTCAATGCCGTCAACAGAACGCTGAGGGCGATCAACGACAAGGAGCCGCATAGGCGGGCGCTTTTGTCGTCCAAGCCCCCCTGCCCCGCCAACAAGATCACCGTTTGTGCGGCGGCGCACAGCGTCCCGCCCGCCAAAAAGGCCCACAGGCAATCTTTGAAAACCGGTGACGGCGGCGCGTGGCGTTTTACCATATTGCGATAGTCTTTTTTGGTCACTTTCATACAGTCATCCCCTCGACCGTTAGTGTTTCGCCCCAAACAGGAAATATGCGGTTGCATGAACAAAAATTGTGTGATATAATAGATTGATTTTTGAATTATCGGAAAGGAAGTTACCTCCATGTCGGGACATTCCAAGTGGAATAACATTAAACGCAAAAAAGAGAAGACCGACGGCCAAAAAGCCAAGATCTTCACCAAAATGGGACGGGAGATCGCCGTCGCCGTGAAAGAGGGCGGATCGGCCGATCCCGCCTCCAACTCCAAATTGAAAGACGCCATCGCTAAGGCAAAAGCCAACAATGTGCCCAACGATAACATTGAGCGCATTATTAAAAAAGCCGCAGGCGAAGGCAATGCCGATAACTACGAGGCGTTGCAATATGAAGGATACGGTCCTTGCGGGATCGCCGTTATTGTGGAGACCCTCACCGACAACCGCAACCGTACCGCCGCCGACGTGCGCCATTATTTCGACAAGTTCGGCGGAAATTTGGGACAAAGCGGATGCGTAAGTTTCATGTTTAACAAAAAAGGCGTACTGGTCATTGAGGCGGAGGGCCTTGACGAGGACACCGTAATGGAAGACGCGTTGGAAGCGGGGGCTGCGGACTTTGCTGCCGACGAAGACGTGTTTGAGATCACCACCGAACCCGAAGATTTCTCCGGCGTCCGTGACGATCTGGAAGCCAAAGGGTATACGTTCGTATCCGCGGAAGTGGAAATGGTGCCCGATGTGTATTCCGCCATCACCGACGAGGATGCCATCATCAAGATGGAAAAATTGCTGGACGCGCTGGAAGATAACGACGATGTGCAAAACGTCTGGCACAACTGGGAACGCCCCGAAGAATAATATACAAAACCCCGTATCCGACGATACGGGGTTTTTATTCTGCCATATTTCTTACGGGGAGGCCTTTTTCGCGGGCATACTCCACGGTGTAGGCGGTACCGCCCCGTTGTTTTCGCAAATAACAGACACACACATCGGCATTGTCCACCAATCGACGGTTGCGCACATGCATACAACCTCGATGATAGTGTTCTGCCGTCCAAACGATCTTATCTGCTTGGGACAGGATGGCCTCATACACGGCTTTATCGGACTGTGACCAATGGGCGTCTTGATCTTTGCAGGGCAACACCAAGATCAGGCGAATATGAGGATAGGTGCATTTTAAATCCAGTACGGTTTGGGCCGCCAAGGTATCAAATCCCAGCGCGCCCCCTGCACCGAAACAACACACCCCCTGTTCAATCAGGTCGATGAGTGTCTCCCGCAGGCGGGCGGCAACCGCCGCCTGCTCTTCTGCGGGAATCTTCCGATGACCGGTAAAACAGCAGGTTTTCATCCGCTTATAAATGCTCCTTTAAAAACTGATATAATCGTCCTGACGGGAGGCCCATGACGGTATAAAAATCGCCGTTCAAGCGAGTGATAAACCGCATACCCTCGCCCTGAATGCCGTAGGCACCCGCTTTGTCCATGGGTTCACCTCCCGCCACATAGGCGACGATCTCCTCTTCGGTCAACGACGAGAACGTGACCTCAGCACTGTCGGCAAACCCTTCACTGCGGTCGCCGTCACACAACCATACCCCCGTTATCACCCGATGGGTGCGTCCCGACAGGCGGCGAAGCATGGCGGCGGCGTCTTGTTCGTCCTGCGGTTTTCCCAAAATATTCTCGTCTACCACCACGGCGGTATCCGCACCCAATACGGGGACAGCGGGGTGGGCAGCCGCCACTTCTTCCGCTTTAGCTCGCGCTACCTGTAAGATCGCTTCGTCTACCGACAACGTGTTGTCAGCGGCTAATTCCCGTGTAGCGGGAATTACCGTGAATGTCAATCCCAACAAAGTACAGATCTCCTGTCGACGGGGCGAAGCAGAAGCTAAGATCAGCGGTTTCACGAAATCACGTTCTTTCTTTTGGCTTGTGCCGAGATCGACACCTCATCACCGCCCTACGGGCGGAGCTTCTCCTCAAGGAGAAGCCTTTTCTCGTCCGGGTCATTCCTTTACCCAACCCTTGTCGTACAGGCCGCGGGTGAAGGCCGACGGCGGCGTGCCGCCTACACGGTATTCCTCCACCACTTGCGCCACCCGTTCGGGGGATTCGTCGGTGAAATGCAGATAAACGAACGCATACCGTTGCAACTGCGGCAGACGGTCCGCCAAATACAGCGGTACACTGTTGAGCAGTTCGGCGCAACCGCCGTTGCACATAACGGGGAATACCGCCCCTTTACGGTCAAGGAGTGTATGGCCGTTTCCCCCGCAAGCGGCGCAACCGTCTGCCCCTTTCACGGGACAGTTGCGCATCAGCATCAGCGGTTGACGACCGTAGGCAAACAGGCCCACACATCCGTTGTTTTCTGCAAACCGTTGTTGCGGGAAGGTCAGTTCCGATGACAACACCGCCGCCTGTGCGCCGCTTTCCGCGGCGGCGGCAAGGGCGTGGGCGTTGGTGATATGCATACTCCATCCCGCCACGGGGGACAATCCCGCTTCCTGTGCGAGCGAGAACGCGCCGATGTTGCCGCACAGGGCAAACGTCGCTCCGTTTTGGGCGGCGGTTTTCAGTTGACGGCGAAGGACATCTTCCTTGCCGAACAGACCGCGGGGGATCTCCACGCCGAAGCAGGGAACGGCGGGTGTCACGCCGAGCGGCACCACCCACCAGTCGGCAGTACCGTGTATTTGGGATGCATCCGCCACCCGTGCCACCACGCCCGACAACAACCCGTCGGGTAAGGTTGTTACAGGGGGCACCTCACCAAAAGTGGGAGCGGGTGCCGCTGCGCGGGCGGTCAGCAGCGCGGTAACGGCTTCGCGCCGCAAGGCGTTGATCGCGGATAACGGTAAGGTCAGTCCCGCACCCATTTCGGCGGTGACGTCGGACACCCAAACGGGGGTACCACCTGTTTTTTGCAGTTGTTCCGCCACCCGTTCGCGGGACAGAGGGCGCGTTTGCGCCTGTTCGGGACAGGGTCCCGTTACGGTGACGGTGTGTGTCCCGTCGCTCAGCATGAGAAACGAACCGTGAGGCAACAAGGTGAAATGCGCCACCACCGCTACGGCGGGGCGTTCTTTCTCGTACAGACGGGACAGGCGGGTGAACACGCCGCGGTCGGCGGCGGTCACGTCTTCATAGCGGCGCGTGCCGAACATGGTGGTATCCCGTTTCCCCGTGAAATAACCATCGGTAAATCCGCTGCGGGAGAACACCGCTTGCAGATCTTTCTCCAATTGTTGGTCGGTGGGAAGACCGTCCAACGCGCGGCGAAACGACGATACTGCCGCCGCCACATATTCGGGGCGTTTCATCCGCCCCTCGATCTTCAGCGACGTTACCCCCGCCCGTTGCAAGGCGGGCAGGTGATGAATAAGAGAATTGTCTTTTAAGCTGAGGGCACAATCCCCTTTGGGCACCCTGTCGGCGGCAAAGGGTAAACGGCAGGGTTGGGCACACAAGCCGCGGTTGCCGCTGCGACCGCCCAACATAGCGGATAACAGACATTGACCCGACACGGACATACACAAGGCTCCGTGCACGAACACTTCCAGTTCGAGACCGTGTTCCGCGCAGGCGGCGATCTCGCTTTCGGTCATTTCCCGCGCCAGCACCACCCGACAAAACCCGTCTTCCCGCAGGCGGTCTGCCCCCGCGGGGGTGTGACAGGTAAGTTGGGTGGACGCATGTAGTCGCACAGTGGGGCATACCGCCCGCACACACCGCGCCAAGCCGCGATCTTGTAAAATCAGGGCATCTGCTCCCGCTTCGGCGGCGGCTTTGGCTACATCCAGTGCGGCGGGCAGTTCCCGATCGGTGACGAGGGTGTTCAGTGCCACATATACTTTTACCCCGCGGGCATGGCAAAACGCCGTCGCGGCCCTCAGCGAATGGGGCGCGGCGGGGTCGGCAACAAAGCCGGTGGCATGGCGGCGAGCGTTAAAGTCGCCGCCGCCCAGATATACCGCATCCGCACCACAGCGAACGGCGGCCACCATGGCATCCCACGAACCCGCGGGAGCCAGCAATTCCATGGCAGAGGAGGTCATCAAAACCGCAGTTGGCCCGTGCTGATCTGGTTGCGGAGCGTGTCGTTTTCGTCCAGCGCCCGTTTTAGTTGGATACGCAGATTGTCCGCGTCTTTGGTGGCTTTTTTAGCCTTGTCGGCGGCATCCATGGCGCACAACACTGCCGCCATATGCACCGATAGGCGGGCGTTGCCGTCCAACAGCTCTTGCATGTCACGATCCAGACGACGGGCCAGTTCCATCACATAGGCGGGAGACTCGTCGGTGGCAATCTTATATTCGGTTCCACAGATGGTCACTTTCACATGATTCACGGCAATCACTCCTTTTACACATATTAGTTTACCACATTCCTGCCGCTGTGGAAAGAGGAAATTTCAGAAACTTTATACACCCCTCTTTAGGGAAACAACGGGCGTGCCGATGGCACGCCCGTTTTGTTTAGATATTGGTGTTGTCGGTAGGGTTGTTGACAATGCCGAAGGCTACCAGTACCGGTAGCAGCACATTGAGCAGGCCGTCCACGGTAGCGGTGATGTCCACACCGCCAAATTCTTTGGCACAGAATACCGCCAACGCGCCCAACGATACCCACAACGCCCACGACCGAAATCGTTTTAAAAACGTGTTCATGCTCTCTCCTTTATGTCACGACCTTAAAGGATTTGACTTCTTCATAGATCTTGTCGATAAACGAATTGCCTTTCAGGGCTTTGTATGCCTCGTACAGCAACACGAAATTTTCGTATTCGTACTGGCGAATGATCCCTGTTTCCCGATGGTGATAGTAAATGCGCAACATCTCACTGCGCAACTGGCACTTGGTGCCGTTTGAGATCTTCCGCACGCTGACGATCACGGGGATAACGACCCCCAACAACACGCCCAGTTCGCTGATAAAGGCGATTCCTGCGGTCCAGGTCACCGCTGATCCCCCCTTTTATGCCCGCTTTACCTGAATACGGTCGATGGCTTGTCCGAGGTTGCCCGCAAACCCGTCGCCGCTGGGATCGGTCAGGTTGGTGACCCACGGCAACCAACGACCGCCTACCGATACCCGATACTGTACCGATCCTTCGTCCGTCGTCATTTGTACGGCGTCGATGGGGGTGCGGCGGTCTCCCGCCCAACTGTTACCGCTCTTCACCCACGGTAACCATGCGCCGCCTTTCTGATGCACACAATAGGTCAACGTTCCCGCTTCGGGCTTCACCTGCAAGGCTGTGATTTTCTGCCCGGTAATCCCCGCATACCC
>JAZQJE010000007.1:0-4316 GCA_045541495.1 Acutalibacteraceae bacterium
GGTCACTGGTTCGAGTCCAGTAGTTCCCACCACAGTTTTTAATATAAGGTATGCCTCGGTAGCTCAGTTGGTAGAGCAGCGGACTGAAAATCCGCGTGTCGCCAGTTCGACTCTGGCCTGAGGCACCATCCTGCGGCTTTAGCTCATCCGGTAGAGCGCCACCTTGCCAAGGTGGAGGTAGCGAGTTCGAGCCTCGTAAGCCGCTCCACAAAAAACCGAGTCATCTCACGGATGGCTCGGTTTTTTCGTTTCCTTTTGTAACTGTTGCCATAACGCTTCGGCCATAACACCGATCTTCTCGCTTTCCTGTTTGGTACAAGTGGTAAGTTTTTTCTTTTTTGGCAATCCCCAAATATCAAGCAACCAAGGACCGATCCATGTATGATACGGGGTGCTCTCCCGAACACCCTGTATCATGCTCAGTGCCGCCCGCCGCGGTTTCATAAAGATCACTTTCATAGGATATTTAATGAGGGCAAACAGCCATTTGGGATAATGAGCGGTAATACCCGTAAAGGCGATGCCGGGATGGGTCACCGCCAGTGATATCTGTTCGTCACCTTGAAACAGTTCATATAATGCGAACATCAACCACCGTTTGGAATTCCCATATACCTTACTTGCCCCTTTGCGAGAAACGAAATCGATATCCGCCGTATCCATTTTGGAGTAATTGTGGGCAATGCTGCCCGCGACCACCACTCTCCCCTGTCGCTGTCGCAACCGCGGCAGTAAACGACGAGTCAGATAATACGGCGACAGAAAATTGATCTGAAACACCGAGTCATATCCCGTATCCGTTTGATAACGGGGAATGGCATAGGCGCCCGCGTTATGGATCAGCACATCCACGAGCAAGGTCTCCAAACGGTCAGCCGCTTTTCGCACCGAGGCCATATCTGCCAAATCCACCGTGATCTGTTTTACTTGCAGATCGGGGAACTCTCGTTTCAGTCGCTCTTCCAGTTCGGCAGAGCGCGCCGCGTTGCGGTTCAGTAAAATCAGCGAAGCATCCCAAGTAGCCAAATAGCGGCACAGTTCTTCTCCAATGCCACCGGTGGCCCCCGTAACGGCCACCCATTTCCCCGACAAGTCGGTGGCGTGCCGCTTTATCCATGTCTCTGTTCTCATGAGCGGCTCTCCTCAAAGTAGGTGAGAAATGGGCCTAAATCCGTTTTTTGCAAGCGGGAACGCCCTTTGCTTGCCACTCGCGTTGCGACGATAAAAAGCGGCACGGAAAGCCCAAAAAGACGGCTGCTGAACCGCACCTTCGCATCGGGATAATCATACAGACACCGCAGGTGGCTTTTCATATGGGCGACCCGCGCAAAACGACAGGCATCCGCAAAGGAAAATGCCAGTCCCGCCTGCCACATGACCGACCAACACAACCGCGGGATCATCCATTTGTTAAACGTGGAAACAAAAGCGGGAACGCGGTTTTCCAATACAGGGACTAACCGTCCCATCAGCACCATACAGGACAGGCGTTCCACGGTAAACCGCGCCATAGCCGAATGGGGGCGTTGAATATAAAAATACAGATCCCGCTCCACAACCGTGACGGCATCAGTCGCCGCCAACAAGCGGTATAATGCGTCGTAATCCTCGTAATAGGGATATCCCAACTGAAATGTCAATTCATGTTCTTCATAGAAATCCCGCCGCACGAACACATTACACATACTGAGCGCCGTGGGATTGGCAATAAAGCGTTCCAGTATCGCCACAGGTGAGAAAACCGCCACTTCCTCTTGACATACCTGTGCGATCGGCGGTTCCCCTTCCCCGATACGCAACGAACGGAACAACATCACTTGCGGTTGCGTGTTCGTTTGTTCTTTGAGAGCACGCACGTAATCGGGGCTCACCGTATCGTCGCTGTCTACAAACGAGAGATAGGTCCCCGTTGCCAATGTGACACCTTTATTACGTGCCGCGCTGACACCACCGTTTTCTTGGCGGTGGAGAATCACCCGCAAGCCACTGTCCACCGTTAAACGGCACAACTCTTCGTATGACTCGTCTGTGGATCCATCGTCCACAAAAACCAGTTCAAAATCGGATTCGCTTTGACGGCGAAAGGCTTCCATCAAGATTGCCAGATACGGTTTACTGTTGTACACGGGAACGATCACGCTTAACAGCGGCGTGTTCATTGTGTTCACCTCGTTATACCACAACGGTCGGGACCCTGTGGGACCCGACCGCCAATTGGTTGATTACTTATTTTGCGTCGCCGGAAGATTCTTTGCGGATCACATCGTGGGCGCCGCCTTCCACGATACTGACGGCGGACACCAAAGTGATCTTGGCTTTCTCCTGTAGTTCGGGGATGGTGAGCGCACCACAGTTGCACATGGTGGATTTCACCTTGCTAAGCGACAGATTGACATTGTCTTTGAGCGGACCCGCATACGGCACATAGGAATCCACGCCCTCTTCAAAGGACAGTTTCTTGTCGCCGCCCAGATCGTAGCGCATCCAGTTACGAGCACGGTTGGAACCTTCGCCCCAATACTCTTTCACATAACTGCCGTTGATATTCAACTTGTTGGTGGGGCTCTCGTCAAAACGAGCAAAATAGCGGCCTAACATGAGGAAATCCGCGCCCATGGCCAACGCCAGCGTCATGTGATGATCATATACGATACCACCATCGGAACAAACAGGTACGTATACGCCGGTCTTCTCATAATATTCATCGCGGGCGGCGCACACATCGATGAGAGCCGTGGCTTGTCCGCGGCCGATACCCTTGGTCTCACGGGTGATGCAGATGGAGCCGCCGCCGATACCCACTTTAATAAAGTCGGCACCGCATTCCGCGAGGAACAAAAAGCCGTCACGGTCAACCACGTTACCGGCACCGACCTTCACGGTGTCACCATATGTTTTGCGAACAAATTCGATAGTGCGTTTTTGCCATTCGGAATAACCTTCCGACGAGTCAATGCACAACACGTCGGCACCTGCAGCAACCAGCGCGGGGATCCGCTGTTCGTAGTCACGGGTATTAATGCCCGCGCCCACCACATACCGCTTTTGGGCATCCAACAATTCGTTGGGATTTTCTTTGTGGGAATCATAGTCTTTGCGGAACACCATGTATTTTAAATTTTGCTGACGATCGATAACCGGCAACGCATTCAATTTGTGATCCCAAATAATGTCATTGGCTTCTTTGAGTGTTACGTCATCGTAGGCGTATACCAACGACGAAAACGGTGTCATAAACTCTTCCACTTTGGTGGCACGATCCATACGGCTGACACGGTAGTCACGGCTGGTGACAATGCCCAGTAATTTACCGGTCGCTTCGCCGTTATCGGTGACGGCTACGGTGGAATGGCCCGTGCGTTCTTTCAGTGCCAAAATGTCTGCCAAGGTCTGATCGGGACGGATATTGGAATCACTGACCACAAAACCCGCTTTAAAACCCTTTACACGGGCAACCATGGCCGCTTCATCTTCAATGGACTGAGAACCGTAAATAAAAGACACGCCACCTTCACGCGCCAATGCCACCGCCAATTTCTCGCCGGAAACGGATTGCATGATAGCGGACACCATGGGGATGTTCAGCGAGATCGCCGGCTCTTCCCCTTTCTTGAACTTTACAAGGGGGGTTTTCAACGATACGTTGGCGGGAATACATTCCGCAGAGGAATACCCCGGAACAAGCAGATATTCATTGAAAGTATGGGCGGCTTCGGGATAGTAGTATGCCATGAACAACGGCCTCCTTTTCATAGGTCAACAAAAGATGAATATTACTTTTTATTATATGGATAATCGCACAACAAGTCAAGATGGCATTTGTGTTTTTATGCCCGTTTTTGTAGAAAAAACTCCCGTTTTGAATACACAAAACGGGAGCGGTAAGCTATTTATGCGCGGTTGGCGCTGCCCAGTACATGTTCAATCTTATGGCGCACCACTTCGGTGATGTTGGCGCGGCCGTCGCCCAAATATTGACGGGGATCGAAATGGGTGGGATTTTCCGCCAAATGTTTGCGGATACCCGCCGTCATCGCCAAGCGCAGATCAGAATCCACATTGATCTTGCATACCGCCATAGAAGCGGCTTCACGCAGCATATCCTCGGGGATACCGATAGCGTCGGCCATCTGGCCGCCGTATTGGTTGATCATCGCCACATACTCCGGCATGACGGAAGAAGCACCGTGCAACACAATGGGGAAACCGGGCAGACGATCCATCACTTCTTTCAAGATATCAAAACGAAGTTGGGGTTTTTGACCGGGTTTGAATTTGAACGCGCCATGGCTGGTACCGATGGCGATGGCCAGGGA
>JAZQJE010000008.1:0-35538 GCA_045541495.1 Acutalibacteraceae bacterium
TTTTTGACCTATGTGTTCGAACCCCTACATATCAAAAGACTATATCGCTTTAATATATAATCTAATAGTTCTTCCCTTTTTGTTGGGATATTTCCTCTCTAATTCAAATCCTAATTTTTCATGTAATCTGATACTTGCTATATTATTATCATCAACACCGCCAACTGCAATAGTAAATCCTTTATCTTTAGCATATTTTAACGCTAACTGTTCAGCCTCAAAGCCAAATCCTTTACATTTAAATTCATTTTTAATAGTCGGTCCGCAACTTATAATGTGTTTCGAATGAGCGAAAAGGTTCATAAATCCAATCACAACATCGTTTTTATATACTACTAAAAATTCAAAATACATATTATTGTGAATTTTATTTATGCTCTCGGTTATCATTTCTTCTTTTTGTTCAAGAGTCATATTATCATACGATGTGTTTTTAAAATCATTTATGTTGTCAAGTGTTATTGGTTTTAAGTATATCATTTGTTGTTTTCCTTTGCGGTGTTGATAGAAGAAATGAGAATTCGTTTCACCTCAACACATTTGTTAATTAATTCTTTATCATTATAATATCCGCTTTCAATTAGCAATTCAATCCAATATTCACTTTCAGAACACTCTTTAAGAGCAATTTGTAGTTTTGCAATAAAATCAGCTTTTCCGTGTGCATAAAATGCTTCTCTAATATTTGCACCAACACTTGTTCCTGAACGCAAAAACTGGTTTATTAAAGCACTTTCACACTTTGCAAGCCTTAATTCCTTACACACTTTTATCACATTAAGTGCAAATTCTTTAGATTTTATCATTAAGGGACTTTCAGTCATAGCTAATCTACCTTTCACATTTATTATACTTTCTACAAATTAAAAAAGCAAGGCAAAGCCTGGCAAAACAACTGAAACTTGTCAAGATCAGTGGACAGATAAAAGAGTGAAAAAATGGTTTGGAATGTAATAACCAATACCTGAATGCAGTCGTTCTGAATTGTAATAAAGTTCAATGTAATCAACTATTGTTCTCGAAGCTTCTTCGAATGTGAGATGGCTGATATCAGCCATCTCACATTCGAGAGTTTTCCAAAAACTCTCAATGGGTTGATTGTCGCTCGGAGTACCTGGGCGAGACATACTCTTGTGAAAACCATTTTGCTCAACGAGTTGCTTCGTTTTCTTTGCCGTATACTGACACCCTCTGTCGCTATGATATACCGCACCATTGGGTCTGTTTGGATTTCTTCCAACCGCCATTTTTAAAGCGTCTTGTACCAAACGTTGAGTTTGGTTCTTTGCAATGCTCCAGCCTACAATTCGTCTGGTTGCTACATCTATAATCCCACAAAGATACAGTTTGCTTCTGTAACAGTTGAGCTCGGTAATATCCGAACACCATAGATAATTTGCAACCGTTACTTCAAACTTATCCTTTATTAAATTCTCTTCAATATACTGTTGTTCTGTTGGTTTTGGCAGCCTTGGCTTGCCGGTTCTACCACTTTTGGCGGCTAATCCGTTCTTCTTGAGTATTCTTGCAATACGGTATTCGCTGACGTTTATACCTTTCCAAAGCAATTCTCTGCGAATTCGTATTCTACCGTAATTGCCTTTGCTTTTCTCAAAACAGTGAATTACCTCTTTTTCAAGTTCTTTTTCTTCACTATCCTGTTCCTTGGCTATACGGTAATACTCGCTTCTCGACACACCCAACAGCTTGCATACTTCACTCGTTTTGTAATCGTTTAACTCCGCTTTTGCGAACTTTATTCGTCTGCCGGGTGTTTCGCAAAGTATGCCGCTGCTTTTTTTAGTATTTCCATCTCCATTTTCAAGCGTTCGTTTTCTTTGCGGAGTTTTCTAAGCTCTGCATCTTCCAAACGTTGATGTCCTTTTCCTACAAACGCTTCTTCACCGTGGATTTCGTATTCATCAATCCATCGGTAGAGCATTATCTTGTTAATGCCCATCTTTTCTGCCACTACTGCGTGCTTGATTCTATCTTTTAAGACCAATTCACACGCCTGGACTTTAAATTCTTTACTGAAAGTTCGTTTCATTGTGAACACCTCTCTGAATGTAGTTTACCATTCACTCCTCGTTGTGTCCACTTTTACTATACAACTTTCACTTCTTCACCATTCACTATTACTTATTACTTGCCAAAAATCGACAGTAGAGAATAGTGAAAAGTGAAGAGTGAAAAAGTAAAATCGACAAACCTTTTGCAAGATTTGTCGATTTTTGGCAGGGGCAGAAGGACTTGAACCCTCGGCACGCGGTTTTGGAGACCGCTGCTCTACCAACTGAGCTATACCCCTATGGTGGGCCTTCAGGGACTCGAACCCGGGACCATCCGGTTATGAGCCGGGTGCTCTAACCAACTGAGCTAAAGGCCCAAATACCATTCATGCTCGGGACGATACCATAAAGCACGAATGTTATTTTACCATAAATTTAATCGTTGTCAAGAGGTTATAAACAATCAATCCAAGAAATCTTTTAATTTCTTGCTGCGGCTGGGATGACGCAGTTTACGCAATGCTTTCGCCTCGATTTGACGAATACGCTCACGGGTAACATCAAATTCTTTGCCGACCTCTTCCAAGGTGCGGGGACGGCCATCTTCCAAGCCAAAACGCAAGGATAACACTTTTTCTTCCCGAGGTGTCAGGGTGTTGAGTACATCCCGCAACTGCTCTTTTAACAACAGGTGAGAAGCGGCATCGGCGGGCGCAGGGGCTTCATCGTCGGGAATAAAATCACCTAAATGGCTGTCCTCTTCTTCACCGATGGGGGTCTCCAACGACACGGGTTCCTGCGCCACGCGCATGATCTCCCGCACCTTTTCGGGGGGCATATCCAGTTCCACGGCAATCTCCTCAGCCGTGGGTTCATGCCCGTTCTTATGCAACAACTGGCTGGATACCTTTTTCACTTTATTGATAGTCTCCACCATGTGAACGGGAATGCGGATGGTACGGGCCTGATCGGCAATGGCGCGAGTAATTGCTTGGCGGATCCACCACGTAGCGTAGGTGGAGAATTTAAAGCCTTTGGTATAGTCGAATTTCTCCACCGCTTTGATCAATCCTAAGTTGCCTTCCTGAATCAAATCCAAGAACTGCATACCGCGACCCACATACCGTTTGGCGATACTGACCACCAACCGCAGGTTAGCTTCGGACAGGCGCTTTCTCGCTCGTTCATCCCCTTCGGCAATCTTAATGGATAATTCGATCTCTTCTTCAGGGCTCAGCAACGGCACGCGGCCGATCTCTTTCAGATACACTTTTACCGGGTCATCAATCGCCACGGCATCGCCGGCAGCTTCCGTATCCTCTGTTTCGGTGGTTTCCGTAACAAAGTCTATGTCGTTGAACGCCGCATCGCTGAAGTCGTCTACCACTTCTACGTTCAGACTTTCCAACGTTTCGTACAGTTTGTCCATCTGATCGGGATCAAAATCCACACTTTCCATGGTATCCATGATCTCTTGTGTGGTGAGTTTTCCTTTGCTCTTTCCCAGTTCGATCAATTCGTTCATTAACGTCTTTTTATCTTTGCGGGTAACGGAGATCTCCACCAGATCATCGTCATTGAGAATGGGAGCGTTGGCTACTTCTTTTAAAAAATCGCTGCTTTTTTCCGTCATTTGAATTCCTCTTTCTATTTTTTCATTTCTTTCATGGCTTTGAGTTTTTCCTGTATCTGCTCCGGTGTCAGATTGGCAGGATTTTGCAGATCTTGCATCTGATACTCGTGTTTAATGATCTCCACATATCGTTTTGCTTCTTCCACCGTAAGAGAAGCAACCCGTTCACGGGCTTCTCGCACCATTTTGGAAATATAGGCCATTTCGTCGGTATTATATTCTTCCGAAAAATAAGCCAGTTCGATCATCAGGCCCTTGTGAAACCGTTCCAACAAGGTTTTATACAACCGTCGATTAAACGCCGTTACCATCGTATCCACAGGGAGCAACGATGCTATCGCGTTGAGAAAATCGGGATTTAAGATCAACATTCCCAAGAGCGCCTCTTCCGCACCGGCGGCGCGGGTGGCTTTTGCCGCATCGGGATTGGCCTTTTTGAGTTCGGTTTCCGAACGCCGCACAATCTCCAACATTTGCCGATCCTGCCGTTGCTTTTGGCGCTTTTTAACGTGGTTAGTGATCTGCAGAAACAAGTTATCTTTGGATACCCCTAACTCACTTGCCACACGAGTCGCATAGACTTCCCGTTCCAAGGAATTGGGCAACTCCGCCAGCAAGGCGGCAACCTCTTTGAGGTAATTGACTTTTCCATCGGAAGTGTTCAGCAAATGCCGTTTCCCGATCTCCATCAACCGATATTCCACATCGTTGGCAGAGCGCTCCACCAACAAGCGAAACCGTTCGGCGCCTTTTTTCTTAATATATTCATCAGGATCTTTGCCGTCGGGAATGGACACCAACCGAATGTTGATCCCCACATCACGCAACAGACCGATAGCCCGTTGAGCACCTTTTTGTCCTGCGGCGTCGGCATCAAAGATCAGCACCACTTCATCGGTATAGCGGGACATGAGCCGTGCGTGATCGGCGGTAAACGAGGTGCCTAGCGCCGCTACGGCATTGGTAAATCCCGCTTGGTGCAAGGCAATAACATCCATATATCCCTCGCACAAAATCAGTTGACTGTGTGTGCCCTGTTTAGCAAAGTTGAGCGCAAACAGATTGTTGGTTTTTTTGAAGACCGGCGTTTCGCCGGAGTTGAGATATTTGGGCTTGGAATCGTCCAGTACGCGGCCACCGAAGGCGATCACATTGCCCCGCACATCAATGATGGGGATCATGACCCGATTGCGAAACAGATCGTATAGATAGCCTTTTTGACTGACACCGCACAACCACGCCAGCCGAAGTTCTTCGTCGTGAAAGCCTTTGGCTCGCAACGCGTCCCGCAAGAAATTGAAACTGCCCGGCGCATAGCCCAACCCAAAATGACGAATGGTGGCGTCGGTATAGCCGCGGCTATGATAATAATTCAACGCTTCTTTCCCTTCAGGAGAATACAGGCATTTGTGGAACAGGCGAGCGGCTTCCCGATTGGCTTCTAAAATCCGCACCCGTTGTTTAGCGGCGGTATCGTCAAAGGTGTGTTCCGGCATGGTCATCCCCACACGATCCGCCAAGAACTTCACCGCATCGATATAACTTAAATTCTCCATCCGTTTGATGAAGGTGATTACATCGCCGCCTGCGCCGCAACCGAAACAGTAAAACGAGGCGGTTTCGGGATAGAGATTAAAAGACGGCGTTTTTTCCCCATGAAAGGGGCATAGTCCCACTAAATTGCGGCCCCGCCGTTTCATCGATACATACGAGGAGACCACGTTTTCAATATCGTTTTTAGCAACCAGTTCTTGAATAAAACTATCGGGTAACACGGGGTCTCCTCCTTTCCAAACGATTAATCGAGAATCTGGCGCTGGACAGGCCAGCTTTGCGGAATAAACAACTCGTTATACAGTTCAATGGCAAAATTATCCGTCATTCCTGCAATGTAATCGCAAACCGCACGGACCACGTTCTCGTTTTCACAGATGGCACGGTATTCTTCTGGCAAGCGGCCGGTATGATCACAAAACCAGGTGAACAGCCGGCTGATAAAGGCATCTACCTTTTTTTCTTCGTTTTTGGCGACGGGATCATGATACAATCGCTCAAACATAAAGGAATGGATACGGTCAAAGGCATCTTGAACATCGGGTGCCATACAAATATCGTCGTTGCTGTTGGTTACTACCGAGCCGATAAGGGTGTCAAACCGTCTTGCGCGGGTATGGCCCAACACGGCGGTGATATCGGCGGGGATATCTGTTTCGGAAAACACGCCCGCCCGCAGGGCATCGTCGATATCGTGGTTGATGTACGCCACGTGATCTGCCAAACGGACGATACGCCCTTCCAACGTGGCGGCTTGGTCACCAGTGGTATGGCATAAAATACCGTTGCGCACTTCCCATGTAAGGTTGAGACCGCGCCCGCCGTTTTCCAGTTTTTCAACTACACGAACGCCTTGTTCGTAATGGCGAAAACCGCCTTCCATGCAACGGTTGAGCGCCCGCTCGCCCGCGTGACCGAACGGGGTATGGCCCAGATCGTGGGCAAGGGCGATGGCTTCGGTAAGATCTTCGTTCAGGCGCAAGGCGCGAGCGATGGTGCGAGCGATCTGTGCCACTTCTAACGTGTGAGTAAGGCGGGTGCGATAATGATCGCCCTCGGGAGAGAGAAACACCTGCGTTTTATGCTTTAAACGGCGAAACGCCTTACAGTGTAACACCCGATCCCGATCTCGCTGAAAATCCGTACGAAAATCGCAGGGGGGTTCCGTCTGTTCACGGCCGCGGCTCTCCCCGGCTAATGCCGCCCGATAGGACAAGATCTGTCGTTCAATGTGTTCTGTGTGTTCCCGCGGTAGCATTGCTTTCGCCCCTTTCCCTTCTTCTATCCCTTTATACGCAAGAAATACGGTAAATTCCTTATTATTTTAAAAATTTTTTGTAAAATCAAAAAATTGTTCTTCTTTCGTTTCGAATACTAACCGACCGGCGGACAATTCGGTTAAGTCTTTTTGAAAGTCCGCCACTCGTTCACAAGGCAAATGAAACAGCAAGGTGACATCTTCGGCGAACACGGTATCGTCCACCGTGCCGCCCCATTGAGAGATCAGGGGTTGTACGCGTCCGTAGTCACCGTAATCGCATCGTACTTGTCCCACCGTGCATAAGCGGCGCTCCAAGATCCCTGCGGCCTGTACCGTCAACGAAGCACTTTTGGAATAGGCGCGGACAAGACCGCCGGTACCCAGTAAAATTCCGCCGAAATAACGAGTAACCACGATGACACAATCCGTAAGGCCTTGTTTTTGCAATACTTCCAGCACGGGGGTTCCCGCCGTGCCTTGGGGTTCGCCGTCGTCAGTGCTGCGACTGATGCGCTCATCTCGCAAAATATAGGCATATACATTGTGCTTGGCATCCCAATATTGCTTTTTCAGCGCGGCAATAAATGCCAAGGCTTCCGCTTCGGTTTTGACAGGGCGGATCGTGCCGATAAAGCGAGAGCGGGATTCGGTGAATTCCGCGAAAGCTTGTTCTTTAATTGTCAAGTACGCGTCTGCCACGGTTATTCCCCCTGCCATTTATACGACAAAGGGCAGTGCATTACTGCACCGCCCTCATTCGCATACTTATTTGCCTTCTTTGATACCAAAACGCTTGTTGAAACGATCAACACGGCCGCCGGTATCAACCAGCTTCTGTCTGCCGGTGAAGAACGGATGGCATTTCGAGCAGATTTCCACACGGATATTCTCTTTGGTGGAGGAAGTCTCGATGACCTCGCCGCAAGCACAGGTGATGGTAGTCTTCTCATACTTGGGATGAATATTCTCTTTCATTCTTTTCACCTCTTTCAGAAGCTTATATTCCACATCGAAGGAAACCTTCGTTGAAATCAATGGCGGAGAGTTAGGGATTTGAACCCTAGGTACGCTTTAAACGTACACACGATTTCCAATCGTGCGCCTTCGACCACTCAGCCAACTCTCCGTATTTGCATAAAGCGCTCAATTATTATAATGAATACCGACAAAAAAATCAAGTGCAAAATGCAAAAAATACGAAATTTTTTTTACAACAATAAAATTCCGGCATCGGCGCACTCGTTGGCCATCTCCTCGGGCCACAGGGATGCCTGCACCTCGCCAATATGGGCTTTTTCCAAGAAAAACATACACAGGCGGGATTGACCGATACCGCCGCCGATGGTGAGAGGCAGTTCGCCGTTCAACAGAGCTTTTTGGAAGGGTAATTCTTCTCTATCGGTACAGCCGGCGATCGCCAATTGTTGTTTCAAGGATGTTTCATCTACACGGATACCCATGGACGACACTTCAAAGGCGCGGTCCAACAAAGGATAATAGAAAATGATATCGCCGTTTAACTGCCAATCGTCATAGTCAGGGGCGCGACCATCGTGCCGCTGACCCGAACGAAGGGTACCGCCGATCTGCATGAGGAAGATGGCACCGTATTGTTTGGCGGCTTCTTTTTCCCGCTGGGACGGTGTGAGGTCGGGATAAGTGTCTTCTAATTCCTGTGTGGTGAGGAAGGTAATGGTTTCGGGCAACTTTGCCGTTAAAAAGGGATATTGTCCGCAAGCAACCGCTTCCACGCCGCGGAACACGCCGTAGATCTGTTTGACAACGGTTTCCAAGGTTTCAATCGTGCGGTCTTCCCGACGGATGACCTTTTCCCAATCCCACTGGTCCACGTACAGGGAATGCAGGTTATCGGTGACTTCGTCACGACGAATAGCGTTCATGTCGGTATACAGGCCGCGGCCTACATCAATACCGTACCGTTTAAGGGCAAAGCGCTTCCATTTGGCGAGGGAATGAACGACCTCTGCCATGGAGCCGTCGCCTTTAATGTCAAAACTGACCGCTCGTTCCACGCCGTTTAAGTTGTCGTTAAGGCCGCTTTCGGGGTGCACAAACAGGGGCGCTGACACACGGGTGAGTGCCAAAGTCTTGGACAACAGATCCTCAAACTCGTCCTTTAACAGTTTGATGGCTTTTTCCGTTTCCAAAATATCCATATTCGGGCGGTATCCGTCCGGCAGTTGGAGTTGATAGACACTGCTCATGGTCAGTCCTCACTTTCGCAATGAGATGAAATACAAGTATTGATTGTATCATGGATGGGGTGTGATTGCAAGGGGCTTTTTACCGTGTCCACAAATTTTCGTCCCAATCGATGCGCTGGGGTTCCACCAATAGGGCACGCACGGGGGTGGCTTCGGCGCCCGCGATCTTCAGCGGCGCGGCAATTAACAAGTAGGTGGTATTGACTTTGGCGTTACTCAAATCGAGGTTTTCCAGCAATACCATGCCCGTACCCAACAGTTGGCGGTGGACTTCTGCCGTGTATTCGGGGGGCGCTACCGAGGTTTGTTCTACTCCTAAAAGCGCAATGCCCGCCGTGGATAGGACAAAGGCTGCGCTGGGAGATAATTGCACGTCACCTTTAAACAACACGCGTTTTTTGAGGTATGGCAACAGATCTTCCGCTTGATCGCCGAGAAGCAGGCCGTTACATTCGATCACGACACATTCGCCGATACAGGTATCGAAATCCACTTTGTCCACCGTATCGCCGCCGGTGAGAAAATGCGAGGGAGCGTCCATGTGGGTGCCGTTATGCAGACACATGGCAATGCCGGTGGTGTTGCCCGCATCCCCCCATTCCATACGGGTGAGGGGTTTGAGTTTCGGGGCAGGGTCGCCGGGATATACAGGTGCAGTCAGTAATTCACGGGTAATATCGATGAAATCCATACCATCCCTCCTGTTTGGCATATTGTACCACACTTACCTCCGACAAGCAAGAACAAAAACATTTCGCAACTGAAACGGGCGATGGATGTGAACACTAATCAGAACACCATCAGCCGCTATGAAACAGGAGAACGGGAGCCGGGGATACATGAGCTGATCATGATAGCTGATTATTTTGATGTATCGGTGGATTATTTGTTAGAACGCACCGATACTCCTCTATTATTAAGATAACGATGTTGTAATCGCCGCCCTCACCTGCGCGCCCCTTTCTAGTAAGGGAGCGAGAGTCTTGTCGAACCGGAGATTTCTTTGGTAACCAAAAGCCGTTGCTCCATGATCATCATGGGGCAACGGCTTTTTTAAAGGGATAATCCGACCGCTTCGTCCTTGGGAATGATTCCTGCCCTTTTGAGAGCGGTTTTGGCACGTGCGCGGGGAATGGTAAACGCGAACAAATCAGTATTTTTATCTGCGGTAGCATTAGTATACAGTACCTGTGCCACCTGTTGGTACAACAGTCCCTCTTCTGTAAAGAAATAATCGTCACTGTTGTAGTCAGCAATATCAAGGGCCAGTCGTTCGTCCAGCACTTCTATTAAATGCACTAATTCAGGAACAGCGGAATCACCCAGTTCTTCCAACGCCTGAACATCAACTGTTTTTAACGAGCCGGACAAGTAACGGTCAATATTGTATCGGGCAATAAAGGAGTCAACGCCCGAAAAACCAAGCACCGCATACAGTACAACACACGCAATCATACCGATAGGAAGCAGTTTGAATTTCGGGAAAAACTGATGTAGAATAACAAACAAGAATAAAATTGCCAATACCGCCATAAACCAGGTGGCATAAACACGTTTTTGTGTCAGCCCGTAGCAATCAATATACATGACCATCTTTGCCACTGCTGTGCTGATAAGAATCAGCGTGAACAGAGACAACACCACGAACAGCACCCGTATCACCCGCGAGGAACCGTCTCTTTTGCGTGCGGTAAAGAGGGATAGGACGGACAAGATAACAAAATTCAGGACCGACACGGAACAAAGTTGAAAAAAGCCGTCGCGGGCATATTGAGAATACACTGTCTGTGCGGGCAATTGCCCTAGAAAGCCGGATACATAATACGGCCATTGGGACATAAAAAACACTACATACAATATCAGTATGGGTAACACGGCAACCGCAGCGGTAATCACAGGTAAAACCTTAACGCATCGCCATGCTTTGACACAAGTCTCCTTTGTGAGGCTATTAAGACATTTACGGTCCACGGCAGAGATGTACGCACCATACAGGTACATGGCTATCGGAAAGCCCCAAATCAGACTGCCAATGTGGGAAAACAGATCGACCCATTCAAACTGAAACAAGTTGTCCAGCAACTTGACAAACCCTTCATCGTAGGATAAAAACACCACTACGACAGCAGTGGGCACCACCGCAATAACAGCGCCCAGCAAAATCTTTAACAATACGGTGCCGCCTCTTTTCCCTTTCCGGGAGCCGAGGGCATCAAATATTTTCCCCAAAGAAACAAACGGAAAGACAAACAGTGCCCGACAAAAATCGGCGAGAATAAGATTGGAAAATCCTTCACACAGGTGGTTGCCGGAGATTGCATATATCATATACAAGTACACTGCTAAACCATAGATATACGAAAAAGTATGTATCATGCTGTTAGAGCACAACAGCAACGTGGACAATAACGCAACGGCAGATAAAAATACTGCAAGAGAGCCCCCACGCAAGCGCATACCACGACGCATCAGCATGATAATAGTGATCACATACAGCGCAATCAGCAACAAAAATCCCCCGAAAGGATGGGCGTTTACGGGTGTCACACGCCAGAATGCATATCCTGCCAATATAAAAATCCAAGCAAGTACCGTTTCCGCTGTGGTAAAACTACGGCGCGGAACAGGTTGATAGAGGTTCCCGTTTTCCATGGATAACGCTCCTTTCTTAATCGGGACGATATTCCAAAATATCGTCTACTCGGCAATTCAACACTTGGCAAATAGCATCCAGTGTGGAAAACCGAATGGCCTTGGCTTTGTTATTTTTAAGGATGGACAGATTGGCAAGAGTGATACCCACTTTTTCCGACAATTCATTGAGGGACATTTTTCGTTTTGCCATCATCACATCCAAATTGATTACGATCATGGTTACACCACCCTTATACCGTCAAGTCATTTTCTGATTTGATGGCGGTGGCTTCCTCCACCACGTTTTTCACCACGCGCAGACACAAGCCCACAAACACCGCCACAAACCCTACTGCAAAAGACAACGGGAAATATACTCCCAAAAGGGCGAATAACGCAGCCGCCAGAATACAGCACCAGGATACACCACGCAAACACGCAATGCTTTCAGCGGTAAATACCTGCCCTTTTTGTATCCGAAGCAACAAACGAAACATGAACACGGCAGCGGCAAATGCCGCCGATAAAATCGTATACACAAGCATAAAAACAATGGCGATATGAGGCTGTTCATGCGGCATATGCATTAAAGAAAATGCCAACCACGGCATGGTGACAGCAGCGGCAATCACAAGCCCAAAAAACAGGAATGTCAAAACTATGGAGATTCGAACAGATACTTTACCGGAAATTTTCAACATAACGAGCACCTCTTTCCGCCCATATATTACCACCAAAATTACTGTTTGTCAACATATTTTTATTGTTTTTCGATAAATTTATCAATGACACGCCGTAAAGGCATCCCTTTTTTTGCAAAGATTCGGATGGTATGGTCAGCAAGCACACAGAAAAACAACGAAAATACAGTTGACAGCGACTCCAAATATGATATAATAATTGTCGAAAAAGGCATTGATGGAACGAGTACGGTTCGGTAAACAGACAGAGAGAGGGATCACGGTTGAGAGTCCCTTATGTGAAACGGATCGGAAAACCACTCCGGAGCCGCGGCGCGAACACGCAAGTTTAAGCACCGCCGTTTCCCGCGTTAAGGGATCATGAAGTGAAACGCAAGGTGGAACCGTGTGTCAACAACGCACCCTTGACAGTCGTGAGGACTGTCGAGGGGATTTTTATTTTTAGGAGTTGAGCGTATGAAAGTCATTTACAACAACGGTACGGCGGATCAATGTCCCGCGGAAGAGGAACTGCACGTTCTGCGGCACAGCGCGGCGCATATTATGGCACAGGCGATTCAGCGGTTATATCCCCACGCCATGTTCGCCTATGGTCCCGCCAATGAAAAGGGGTTCTACTACGACGTGGATCTGGGCGATACCAAATTGTCCGACGAAGATCTGCAGGCCATTGAGCAGGAAATGCGCAAGATCGTGAAAGAAAACCTACCCATTAAACCCTTTATTCTCCCCCGCGAGGAAGCCATCACTTTGATGGAAAGTCGCGGTGAGAAATACAAGGTGGAGCATATCGGCGATCTGGACGACGATGCGGTTATCAGTTTTTATCAACAGGGCGATTACATCGACATGTGCGTAGGTCCTCATTTGACCTATACCAAAGGACTCAAAGCCTTTAAGGTGACGGGGCAGTCGGGTGCCTATTGGAAGAACGACAAACACAACAAGATGCTCACCCGTATCAAAGGTATTGCCTTCCCCACCCAACAGGAACTGGACGAGCATTTAAAAATGCTGGAAGAGGCCGAAAAGCGGGATCACCGCCGTATCGGCAAGGAAATGGGCCTGTTTATGATGGCGGACGAAGCCCCCGGTTTCCCCTTCTTCCTGCCCAAAGGCATGGCGCTGAAAAACGCGCTCATTGAGTACTGGCGCGAGATCCACACCCGCGAGGATTACGTGGAAGTGAACACCCCTCTCATCATGAACCGTCATTTGTGGGAGACCAGCGGACACTGGGATCACTATAAAGACAATATGTATTCCACCACCATTGACGAAGACACGTTCTGCGTAAAACCCATGAACTGCCCCGGCGGCGTAATGGTGTATCGCAATCAGCCCCACAGTTACCGCGACCTACCCTTGCGTATCGGTGAATTGGGACTGGTACACCGCCACGAATTGCGGGGCGCGTTACACGGCTTGTTCCGTGTACGGTGCTTCACCCAAGACGATGCTCACATTTTCATGCGTCGCGAACAGATCACCGATGAGATCGTGGGCGTTGTCAACCTCATCAATGAGGTGTATGACAAGTTTGGATTTAAGTATTCCGTGGAACTGTCCACCCGTCCCGAAGACAGCATGGGTAGTGACGAGGATTGGGAAGCCGCTACCAACGGCCTGAAGACCGCGCTTGAAAAATTGGGTCTTCCCTATACCATCAACGAAGGTGACGGCGCGTTCTACGGACCGAAGATCGACTTCCATCTGGAAGACACCATCGGCCGTACCTGGCAGTGCGGTACCATTCAACTGGATTTCCAAATGCCGCTGAACTTCGATTTGGAGTATGTGGATGAAAAAGGTGAGAAACAACGTCCCATTATGATCCACCGCGTATGTTTCGGTTCTATCGAACGGTTTATCGGCATTTTGACCGAGCATTTTGCGGGTAAGTTCCCCGTATGGCTGGCACCCACGCAAGTGAAAGTGTTACAGGTATCGGAGAAGTTCTCCGAATACAGTAAGACCGTTTATGAGGCACTTCGAAAGGCGGGTATCCGTTGCGAGTTGGATGACCGCAACGAGAAGATCGGCTATCTCATTCGCGAGGCGCAGGTGGTGGGCCGTGTCCCCTACATGGTCATCATCGGTCAAAAAGAACTGGACGAGGGTGTGATTTCCATTCGCAACCGCGATACGGCTCAAACAGAAACCATGTCGTTGGAAGCGTTCCTTGAAAAGATCACCGGCGAGATCAAAAACCGCGTATAAATCTAATGGAAAACCACGTTGCTCACCTGAGCAACGGGGTTTTGTTATGTAGAGGATTCCACGTGCCGCGTATAAAGGTGATGAGGAATAGCACGAATAGCAGGAGATTATGGGCAATCATGCATGTCCACGCCGATACCAGTCCCATAGCGAACCATTGGGTACAGATATAGGTACCCACGATACGGACAAGCCACATACCGATAATATTGTATACAAAGGGGGCACGAGTTTTCCCCACCCCCTGCATCATACCTTCTACGATAATGGAGAAACCGTAAAACGGCTCAGACACCGCCACCATCCGCAGTACGGTTACACCTAAGGTAATGACTTGCGCGTCTTGAGAGAAGAATCCCACCAGCAACGGTGCGGATAGGTACAGAAGTGTGCCGGACAGAATCATGAGCCCGATCTCGATGGGAATGAACATGGCGGACAGTTCTGTCATGCGCCTCCCGTCCCGCGCACCGAAGGCGTTGCCTGCCAAGGTGGCCGCCGCAGTCTGCATGCCGTAACCGGGGATGTAGAAAGCAGATTCCACGGTGTTGGCAATGGTATGAGCGGCGGTAGCCACTTCGCCGATAGCATTGATCATAGCCGCAAAGGCCACGTATCCGAGAGAAGTGCCGAATCGTTGAAGCATATTGGGGAACGCCACTTTAAGGCAGGGGCGCAGGATATCGGGATCGGGGCGAAGGGACTCACCTTTGGGCGATATGAGGGGATGTCGCCACAAAACGGCGGTGATGGCAACACCGCCCACCGTAAAGGCTACCGCACTGGCAACGGCCGCGCCGACAACACCCCATCCCGCGCCGAGCACCGTAACATTACGGGCAAATAGAGAGATCGTGCGAGTGGGATAGATCAGCAAGAAGTTGAGAATTACATTGATGAGATTAACCAACACGCCAATCTTCATAGGGGTACGAGTATCGCCCGCCGCCCGCAAGACCGTACCGAAGATGATACTGGCCGTTCGGGGGAGCATGGGTAAATATAAAATGAAGAAATAGCGCGAGGATAGAGGCTGTATGGTGTCTTCCACCTGCATCCAACGGGGAATCCAACCGGACAGGAAGAGGGTTACGATCGTAAAAAACACACCGGTGATCAAAACGGCTAAAACGGCTTGGGAGGCACTTCGTTTGGCCGCCGCCTTATCCTCCGCACCGCAAGCACGGGCAATAAAAGATAAAAAGCCAACGCTTAACGCGGAAATAGTGCTGTTGACCAACCAATTGACCGTAGTGGTAGCACCGACGGCAGCGGTGGCTTGGGTTCCCAACGCACCCACCATGGCGGTGTCGATATATTGCACCGCCGTTTGCATCAATTGTTCCAGCATGGTGGGCCACGCCAGACCTAGAATGACTGCGATCATGGCCGTATTGAATTTTTTCGACCTTGTGGTACTCATAAAGTTCCTCTCTCCTACCGAGATACCTCTATTATAGGAAAAAGAACCAAATTTTTCAACCGCTTATTTCATATCATCGGTTGCAGGGCCATCCAGCAAATCCCCCTCTTCCGAAAAGCGAGAGCCATGGCAAGGGCAATCCCAACTGTGTTCCCGTTCGTTCCATTTAAGGGCGCAACCCAGGTGGGGACAACGAGGGCGAGTGGGTGTGAGCAGATTAAGCGTGGTTTCGGTGGCGTTCACTACCAGCTGCGAATGCCAGATGGAGCGGTCGGGAGAAAACACCGATGCATACGGATTTGGTTTATTCTGTACCAGATCGGCAAGGATACCGGCGGCGACCATAGACGAGGTCATCCCCCATTTATTGAAGCCTGTTGCCACATACAGATGAGGCGTATTCTTTGAGTATTGACCGATATAAGGCATGCCGTCGAGAGTCATGCAATCCTGTGTGGCAAAACGATAAGCTTCTCTGGCGCGGGGAAAGTATTCGCGAGCAAAAGCGGACAGTTCCGACCAGTTTCCACCGCTTTTACCCGTACGATGAGAGCCGCCGCCAAGTAACAACAAACTCTTATACGGACGGAACGACAGCCCCTTTTGATCGTTGTCTACATACATACTGTCCATAGCGGGCGCACCGCTGAGTGCCAGTACATAGGAACGGTGTTGATACAATTTAAGAAAGTATCCGCCGTGTTTATTAAAGATCGGGAAATGAGTGGTAACAATGATCCGTTTAGCGGTGATACGGCCATGGTCGGTAAGCACCGTCCCTTCTCCCTCATACGCAACGGCACGGGTATGCTCACAAATATTTAATTCTTTCGCAAGAGTGGCGGCGAATTTCAAAGGGTGAAAGTAACCTTGGTTGCGAAATCGCACCGCACTTGCCACAGAGAACGGTAACGACAGGTTTTCTTCATACACGGCGTTTGCGCCAATCTTGCGCAGAACGGCTATTTCTTGTTGGGGTATGCGAGGGTCGGATACGGAATAGACCACATTGTCGGCGATCTTAAAATCGCATTCGCTAGTTTCACACAAACGGCGGTAACGGTCGACGGCGGCTTGATTGGCACGATAATACGCTCGCGCGGTATGGAGTCCGAACCGTTTGGCTAATGTATGATATATCAATCCGTGTTGAGCGGTGATCTTGGCGGTGGTATCTCTCGTTACGCCGTGGCAGATACGGTGTTGCTCGATCAACAGATACGGCACGCCCGCTCGTTCCAGTTCATAGGCGCAAAGCAGTCCCGCAAGTCCGCCGCCGATGATGAGGATATCGGTGGTGTAGTCGCCGTTCAGTTTATCAAAAGTGGGTAGTTGTATATCGTCTGTCCATAATGAATGCATTGTTATCACCGAAGATAGTATGCACCAACGTGTTGCGTACATGTAAAAAAGCACTGCCTTTCCTGTTAAAAAGGGCGGTTTTTTGTTGCCACGCAACAAAATTTATGGTACACTGTTTTATGAGGTGATCCGTATGATTCGCGATGCTTTTGACGCAGGCGTTGAACCCGGCGGTTTACATTCCAATCGGGAGATCAAATGGCTGATCTGCTATATGCTAGCAGGAGTGGACGAGCCCATGTCGCGGGAAAGTATTTTTGCTGTTCTGTGCGGCAACGGTATGGCCAATTTCTTTGATATCAGCGCCTCCATCGACACACTTTTGGAACTGCACAATTTACAAGAAGATAAAAACGGCCGCTTGACCGTCACGGAAGTGGGCCGCAACGCGGTGGCAACATTGCAGGACTTACTTCCCTACACGTTGCGGGAACGTTCTGTCGCCTCTGCCAAAAGACTGCTTACCCGTTTGCAAAACGAGCGGGAAAACCATGTCACCATCACCCGCTCCGAAAGCGGTTGTACCGTCACCTGCGTGGTGGGTGACACAGGCGCTCCGCTTCTTTCGCTCACCTTGTTGGTGGGAGATGAAGAACAAGCCGAACGCATTCGCGAACGGTTTTTAAACGACCCCCTATCGGTTTATCAATCGGTCATTAATACGCTAGTATAACCGAGGAGAGTTCATTATGGAAAATTCCACCATTCTGATCATCGACGATGAAATGCGTATGCGCCGCATCATTGCCGACTATTTGCGTATCAAAGGGTACCGAACAGTTGAAGCCGCCGACGGCATAGAAGCCTTGGAGGTGTTTCGGCATGAACATCCTGACCTTGTTTTGCTGGATGTTATGATGCCGCGTATGGATGGTTGGCAGGTATGTGAGGAGATCCGCCGCACCAGTGCTGTCCCCATTATCATGCTCACCGCCAAAAGCGAAGAAGAGGACGAACTGCAAGGATTCGAATTGGGTGCGGATGAGTACATCGCCAAACCATTCAGTTTAAAAATACTGGGAGCCCGCATTGAAGCCGTTCTTCGCCGCAAAAGCGGACAGGCTGTCCCTTCTCCCACCGTGGAAGGCCATTTGCAGGTAGATCAACTGTCCCGCGAAGTTACCGTGGACGGGCAACGAATTGAGCTGACCTATACGGAATTCGAATTGCTATCCTATCTCATTACCAATCGAGGAATCGCCCTTTCGCGGGATAAGATCCTCGATAACGTATGGCAATACGATTATTACGGCGATGCCCGCACAGTCGATACCCATATCAAAAAACTACGCAGTAAATTAGGCGAGGCAGGCGAATCCATTAAGACCATTCGCGGCATCGGCTATAAATTTGAGGCCTGATATGAACAACAAACTGTTTTCGTTTTTTCGTTCGGTAGCCTTTAAGATCTACGCCGCTGTACTGCTGTGTGTGCTGTCTTTATTGCTCACCAATTGGTTGCTCAATAATTTCGCCTTTGCCGGCTATTACCGTCATCAAAAGGAAACGGCGTTGGTGGAGGAATTCACGGTCATTCATTCTCTGTCCCACGACCAAAAGCAACTGATGCAATATTTAAACACGCGTACTGCCGACGATGCACTGATGGTGTGGACGACTTATCAACTGCTGCACCGGGATGCATCTCTATCACTTCCCGAATACAGCGGCGGCCCGTTCCCGTTGTTAACACCATTGAATATGGAAACGGGGACCTATGCGCTCACCGACCGTTCCCCCTATTCCAACATTCAAACCGACACTCTTGCTTTATATGGAAAGGCAAGCAATGGCATCAATGTCATGCTCCAGACTTCTTTGGCAAACATTGAGGAAAGCACCGTTATCACCAATCGCTTCTTACTGTGGTCCACGTTGATAACCTTAGTAATCAGCGCCGTTATTTTATGGTTTTTGATTCGTTCTTTTGTGAGACCCATCAAGCGGTTATCCGTCATGGCGGGGCACATGGCCGATTTGAAATTTCATGATCGCTTAACCGTGCGCGGACAAGATGAATTGGCGCAACTGGGCAACAGTTTAAACACCGTATCACAAGCGATGGAGAACACCTTATCGGAACTGAAAACTGCCAACGCCCGCCTGCGAAGCGATATGGAACGGATTGAACGCCAAAATGATGCCCGCCGTTCTTTTATCAGCAACGTATCTCATGAACTGAAGACTCCCATCGCCCTCATCCAAACCTATGCGGAGGGGTTGCGAGAAAACGTGGCGGAAGATGCCGAACAACGAGTGTTTTACTGTGACGTGATTGGAGATGAAGCGGAACGCCTATCGCAAATGATCGCCCGCATGACCATGTTAATGCAGTTGGAATCGGGCAAAGAAGAACTGCAAATCGACCGTTTCGACCTACACCAACTGTGCTCTCGTTTGTTGGAACGATATGCACCGTTGTTTAGGGAAAAACAAGTTTCGCTCCCCTCACTCCCGTCAGACCCCGCTTTTATATGGGGAGATGCTCTGTTGATCGAAAATGTCATGATCAATTATCTCACCAACGCTCTTCATCACGTGGAAGAACAGGGGATCATTCGTATAGACTGGACAACCGTGACCGACACGACCCTGCGCATCACCGTTTTCAATTCCGGCTCCCACATCTCCGAAACAGAGTTGCCCCATATTTGGGAAAGTTTTTACAAGGTAGATAAAGCCCGCACCCGCTCCTATGGCGGTACCGGCATCGGGTTATCGGTTGTGGCAGCCATCATGCGTGTTCACCAAATGCCCTACGGCGTACGAAACGTCGAAAACGGCGTGGAATTTTTCATCGAACTCCCCATCAAGTAATAAACGAGCCCGCAGCACTGTCAAGTATCGGCCGCGGGCTCGTTTTCTTCTTTTTCTCGTTTAGGCGGTGTCACGGCAATCCCGATCACCGTCACCGTTTTCGCGCCGAGTAATTTCAGCATTTTGGCACACTCGCCTGCCGTAGCGCCGGTAGTAATCACATCGTCCACCAACAGCATTCGTTCGCCGGGCAACGTTTCGATCACATCAAAAGCGCCCAAAACATTTCCGCTTCGCTGGGCGTGTCCCAACCCTTTTTGCGGTTTGGTCTCATACCGTTTAATAAGGGCGTGGGATAACGGCAACTTTACCGCTTTTGCCAATTCTTTCGCCAGCAAGCGGCTTTGATTGTATTCCCGTTGACGCATTTTGCGCTTGGTCATGGGGATGTAACCGATACCATCAAAGGGCAATTCGGGATATTCCCGTCGTAATACCGCCGCCATTTTCGCTGCAAAAAACGCGATCGCTTTGGGATCGTCCCACTTTTTTAATCGTAATATGCCGTGACGGACCGCTTTTTCATAATAAAACGGTGCCAATACCGCATCGTAGGCGTGATGATGGCCGCTGCACTCACAGTCTTCTTCGTGGCAACCGCACAGCGGACACACAGGCGGACGAATGGTGGAAATCTCTCCGCGGCAACCGTCGCAACACAACTGTAATGGCTCGATCACTTCATTACAGAAAATGCACCGCGCGGGAAAGAAGATACAGAGGATATACTCGGCAATGCGGTACAACAGGGTCATGTAAACGCCCTCCCCGCTTGCTTTAAAAACTGTTTTAGCCCTGTATAGCGCAGGGTCTTACGGTCATTTTGCACCATCATCGCCACCGTTTCCCGACTACCCACCAATACCAGCAACTGTTTAGCCCGCGTTACAGCGGTATATAACAAATTGCGATAGCACAGTTGACTTTGATTGCGAAACAACGGCAAGATCACCGTTTCGAATTCACTGCCCTGGCTCTTATGTACCGTAATGGCATAGGCGGGCTCCAGTTCTTGCGCCTGATCGTAGGTATACAACGCCACACGGTCTTCATATCGCACTTTCAGCGTTTGTTCCCGCACTGATACACTTTCCAGCACGCCGATATCCCCGTTAAACACGCCCAAACCCGTTTCGCCGTTGTCCCGTGTCCACAGAATATCATAATCGTTTTTAATGTGCATGACCTTGTCGCCTTCCCGCAAGACACCGTGTTCCCCTGTCCATTCACGGCAATCGACACGCTCGGGATTGAGCACCGCTTGCAAGCGGGCATTCAGTGCCGCCGTCCCGATCTCTCCTTTGCGTCCGGGACACAACACCTGTATTCCCTCAAATACCGACGTGCCATAGGTAGCGGGTAACCGTCTGGCACACAGGTCTACCACCGTTTCGGCGGTATCGGCATAACTTGTTTGCGGAAGAAAGAAAAAGTCACCCGTTTTATTGGTAAGTTCCGGCATTTCCCCCATAACAATACGGTGGGCGTTGGCAACAATATCGCTTTCCAGCGCCTGGCGGAATACTTGTGTCAATTTCACCACAGGCAACACACCGCTGTCGATCAGATCGTGAAGCACACTCCCTGCCCCTACAGCGGGCAACTGATTCGTGTCCCCCACCAAGATCAAGCGGCAACCGGGTTTCAGCGCTCGCAACAAACTGTCGAACAACACCGTATCCACCATGGATACTTCGTCCAAGATCAGTGCATCCGTATCCAATGGATTTTTTTCGTTGCGGGCAAACTGAGGTTGATCGCTGTCGTCCCATTGCACTTCCAATAACCGATGAATGGTTTTGGCTTCGCAACCGGTGAGTTCTGTCATTCGCTTGGCGGCACGGCCTGTGGGTGCCGCCACCAACACCCGCTCACCCAGTCCTTCCAATAAGGTGATGATGGCACGCAAGGTGGTGGTTTTCCCCGTTCCGGGACCGCCCGTTAAGATCAACAACCCTTTTTCCACCGCCGATAAAATAGCGGTTTTTTGCTCGGCTTCGTAAGATATCCCGTTTTTTTCTTCGATAATCGCCAGATTTCGGCGGGTAACATCGGTGATCTCCGTATGGAACCCCGTCATCAGACAGATACGGGACGATATGTATTTTTCCGCTTGATATAGGTGTGGTAAAAAGATAAAGGATCTGTCGTCGATAAGTTCCGCCTTCACCACAAAACTACGAATCATGTCGGCGAGAACAGGCTCCACCATTTCGGCATCCACCCCTAACAGCAACCCTGCGGCAGTCAACAATTTATGGGAAGGCAAACACGTGTGCCCGTTATGCAAATTATGCCGCAACACATGAAGGATGCCCGCTTCAATGCGGCGGGTATCATCGGTCGGCCGTTCCATGCTCATGCAAATGGCATCTGCTCGCTCGAAAGAAATATACAGGCCGGGAGAACACAGTAAATAAGGATTATCTCGAATGGTATCCACCGTATTCATGCCCCAACGTTTCCAACAACGCAATGCTTCTGCAGGCGTAAGACCGAAACGGGCGAATGCCAAAACAACTTCCCGCAATCCAAACTGCTCCCGATATTCTTTGGCGATCTTTTGCGCCCGTGTGGGGGTGATTCCTTTGATCTGAGCCAATCGTTCGGGTTCTTCTTCCATGATTCGAAGCGTATCGCCGCCGAACGCTTCAACAAGGGCAGCGGCGGTGGCGGGGCCGATACCCTTTACCGCGCCCGACGCTAAATAGCGGAAAATGGATTCGGTATCCGCGGGCAAAGAGTGTTCATAGGCAGACACGCGAAACTGACGACCGAATTTGGGATGTTCCACCCATTCGCCCGTCAGCCGTAACAGTTCTCCCGCCTGTATCGTAGGCAGGGTCCCCACAACTTTATGCAGTTCTTCGTCGCTCTCCACTTCCAGTACGGTCCACCCGTTTTCGTCGTTACAAAAAACGATGCGTTCCACAATACCCGAAAGGATGCTTTGCTCATCCGCCATAGTTTCTCTTCCTTTGTGATGGTAGCCTTATTGTATCACAGTTTCCTCTTCTTGTAAACCGTTCATCCACTCCTGCACCGTACAAAACTCAATCGCCAATTCGGCGCAAAGTTGTCGGGCAAGGATACGTTGAGTTTCATCCAAGCCGCAATCCAACAACAACGGTTTACCGCCGTTTGCGGGCGAAAAACGACAAAACGCCACCAATTGTCGCGCGGTGTATTCCACCGCGGGATCATCACCGCCCAGCGGCACCACCACATACGGTCTCCTTCGCCGCGGAAACAACAGAAAAAACGTCACGCGGCCGATGATATCAGCTATCCCGTATACCGCCGCCAACAACCCCACCGCCAACGCCACTTCTTCCATAGGCTCGCCCCCTTATGGCTCACTATATGTAAGAGGACGAGTTGTGGTGTCTTATGAGCTCCCTTCGGTTATTGTATAATAAGGTCTTGCAGTGTACCGAATGTATATCCCATGGCTTTCCATTTGGTAAGTAGTTCATCCAATATCTCGGCGTTGGTAGACGACGTGCTGTGAAGCAACACGATAGCACCGGGATGAATACGCGGTAACAATTTGCCGAAAGCCTGTTCTCGTGTGGGTTGATTATCCTCATACCAATCCACATAGGCAAGGCTCCAAAAAAATGTGTGATATCCCAGTTCTTGTGCCAATTGCAGATTGCGCAGGCTGTATTTTCCTTGAGGCGGACGATACAGTTTTGCCATGGGTTCCCCCACCAATTGCTCATAAGCCGTTTCCAATGTGCGTAACTCTTTTTCAAACGAGGCTTTATCGCTGATGCGGGACATATCGGGATGAGAAGCGGTGTGATTGCCCACCGTGTGTCCTTCTGCCACCATCCGTTTCACCAAATCGGGTGCAGTATCCAAATAGTTCTTCACCAAAAAGAAACAGGCACTCACTTTGTGTTTTTTCAGCGTGTCCAAGATGGCAGGTGTACAACCGTTTTCAAATCCTGCGTCAAAGGTGAGATAAAGGGTCTTCGGTTGCGTATCACTTTGATAAGTGGGGCCCACATAATAGGCATTATAGGCCTTCAGTTGCTCTGCCGTGGCGTTGCCGATAGGCGTCTGCCCCTCTTTCGGAAAACTGAGTCCCCAGTTGGTCATCGTGGCGGATGCAGTTTTCGCCGCAGTAATAGGATAGCGCATCAATAATGGTGCCACTGCCAAAACCACCGCGCCGACCAGTGTCACCACTATCCACCGTTTTCGAATATGTACGATCATCATGATCCCTCCCGTTGTCCATTGTATGGACGGCGAGAGGGATTTTATGACAGGCCGCTTTTATTTTCGACTGCCGGTAATGGAAAACAACACCCAACGCGCCACATTTACAGCATGGTCACCGATTCGCTCAAAGTACTTGGCGATCATCAGCACATCCACCGCCGCCTCTCCGTTGATCTGCGGTTGAGAGAAATACTCGATGAGCAATTGTTTGATCCGATCAAAGTAACCGTCCACCACATCGTCATACTCGATTACAGCTTTGGCCACCCCTTTGTCCTTTTTCACAAAGGCTTCAATACAGTCGGTCACCATCTTAATAACCGCCACCGCCATATCCCGAAGCGGCAGACGCTCATCGTTGACCGCAATCCCTACCGTCGTAACGATCTCCGCAATGTCGGCGGATTGATCCCCGATCCGTTCCAGATCCGTCACCATTTTTAAAGCCGAGGAGATCACCCGTAGATCCCGCGCCACCGGCTGTTGCTGCAACAACAGTTTCAAGCACAAACTTTCGATCTCCCGTTCTTTTTGATCGATATGCGCCGACAGTTCGGGCACGCGGCTTGCCACCGCTTTGTCACCGGCATTCAACGCTTTGGCAGAGAGGGCAATGGCTTGTTCACAAAGTGCACCCATGGCGGTCATTTCCCTGTTCAGCAACGCTAACTGTTCATCAAATCGAGACCGCATCAGCCAAACCTCCCCGTAATATATTCTTCGGTACGCTTATCCTTCGGCATGGAAAACAATTTTTCGCTGTCAGCGAATTCCACCATCTCCCCCAGCAAGAAAAATGCCGTTTTATCCGAGATACGCACCGCCTGTTGCATGTTGTGGGTGACAATAACGATGGTGTAGTTCTTTTTCAGCTCCAGCGCCAGCTCTTCCACTTTTGCCGTGGAAATGGGATCCAAAGCGGACGTGGGTTCATCCATGAGCAATACTTCCGGTTGTACCGCCAATGCCCGCGCGATGCACAATCGCTGTTGCTGACCGCCCGACATCCCCAGTGCCGATCTCTTTAAACGGTCTTTTACCTCGTCCCAAATAGCGGCATCTTTGAGCGACCGTTCCACAATCTCGTCCAACTGTCCCTTGTCGCGAATAGCATGAGTACGAGGGCCATAGGCAATGTTATCGTAAATACTCATAGGAAAGGGATTGGGTTTTTGAAATACCATCCCCACCCGTTTGCGCAACATATTTACATCCATTCCGTCGTAAATGTCCTGTCCATCCAAACGGATCGTACCGGTGATCCGACATCCTTCCACCAAGTCGTTCATGCGATTGATGGCCTTGAGCAGTGTGGATTTACCGCAACCCGACGGTCCGATAAACGCCGTGATCTCCCGCTCGGGTATGGCCAAATCAATAGCTTTCAGTGCTTGAAAATCGCCGTAAAACAGATCCACATTTTCTACGGTTATTTTATTCATCATTCATTTACCTCCCAACGTCCTTGCCACCAGACCGGATACAGCGTTGATGACAATGACCAGTACCAACAATATCACGGCAGTGGCATAGGTTTCGCCGATATACAGTCCCTCGTTGGACAAACTGTACATGTGCACCGCCAAGGTACGAGACGAATCAAACAGGCTATCTGCCGCTTCGGCTACGGTTCCCGCCGTAAAGATCAGCGCTGCCGATTCTCCCACGATACGACCGCTCCCCAAGATCACCCCCGACAAAATACCGGGCATGGCACTGGGCAATACCACTTGAAAAACCGTTCTCAGTTTGCCCGCGCCCAAGCCGAAACTACCTTCCCGATAACTGTCGGGTACCGCTAGTAGCGCTTCTTCGGCGGTACGCATGATAAGCGGCAAGATCATGATGGACAGCGTTAATGCCCCCGACAACAGTGATAGTCCCAATCCCAGGTGCTTCACGAAAAAGAGCGAGCCAAACAGACCGTAGACAATGGACGGAATACCCGACAATGTTTCCGCCGTCAGACGCACGGGACCCACTAATTTGTTCCCTCTACGGGCGTATTCCGTAAGGTAGATGGCCGCCCCCACACCTACGGGGACTGCCACTACCAGCGACAACGCCGTCATCAACAACGTATTGATAAGCGCAGGCATCAGCGAGACGTTCTCACTGGTATATGTCCAAGAAAACAGAGACGGTGTAATATGAGGAATTCCTTTTATAAGGATATACCCGATTACATAGACCAACGTTGTCATCGTAGCGAAAGCCGCCGCACACACGGCAAGAAACAAGACACAAGAAAGGGGGTCTCGCTTATATTGACGCCATTGTTGTTTCGGCGTTCTCATATGCGACGCCTCCTTTTCAACAGCGAAAACGAAACATTGATGATCAAAATAAAGACAAACAACACCACCGCCGTGGCGATCAACGCTTCTCGGTGAAGATCGGTGGCATATCCCATTTCCAACACGATATTGGTAGTCAGTGTTCGCACGCCTGCCGTTAACTTGTCGGGAATGATCGGCTGATTACCCGCCACCATGAGTACCGCCATGGTTTCCCCGATGGCGCGGCCGACACCCAACACCACCCCTGCAAATACCCCGCTTTTGGCGGCGGGCAAGGTGACAAAAAACACGCTGCGCTCATGGGAAGCGCCCAAGGCTAACGCCCCTTCATAATACGATGACGGCACCGCCCGTATGGCTGATTCGGACACTTGAATGATGGTGGGCAGGATCATCAACCCCAACAACAGCGCCGCCGTCAATACGCTGAGCCCCCGTCCACCGAATGTTTCCCGAATAAACGGCACCAGTACCGTCAACCCGAAAAAGCCATATACCACCGATGGTATTCCCGCCATCAATTCTACGGCGGGTTTGAGCACATTGTACAATCCTTTCGGACAAAACCGCGCCATGAACACCGCCGCCAACACACCGATGGGCACGCCGAGGATCAACGCGCCCGCCGTAACATACAACGAACCCACAATCATGGGAAAGATCCCGTAGCGGCCGATACTCGGTTTCCACTGGGTTCCAAAAAGGAAGTTAAACACCCCGATCTCCCCCATGGTGGGAATACCGTTGATCAATAAAAACACACAGATCAGCACCACCGCCGCAATGGATACGCAAGCCGTAAGCAAAAAAACGATCTGCATGAGTGTTTCTTTTACTGTTTTCATATATGCTCTCCGAAAAAATTGTTTAGTCGCCGATGATTCCATCCCACGTGGTCACCTCACCGATATAGAGTGCCTTTACCTGTTCCGTTGTCAACGAATTCACGGGATTGTTGTTGTTCACGATCACCGCGATCCCGTCCGTCGCAATAGTGGTGGGAACCAGTCCCTTTTCAAGTTCCGATTCCTTTAATTCACGGGACGCCATACCGATATCGGCAGTACCGTCCGCCGCATCGGTCATGCCGGAACTGGAATCGCTTTCCTGTAATTCGATGGTCACGGCAGGGTTGTGAGCGAGATAGGCTTCTTTTAGTTTTTCCATAATAGGTGTGACAGAACTGGAGCCGGAGATCACGATCTTTCCGGAAACCCCACCGCCTGCATAGACAGACGCGTCGGATACGGGAACATATCCTTCTTGTTTAATAACCGCTTGCCCGTCGGCACTTAAAATATACGTGACAAAATCCTGCGCCACGGCCGACAGATCGCCTTTGGCGGCAATGTTAAAAGGGCGGGACACGGTATAGGCGCCGCTTTGGACATTGACCGCCGTAGGCTCTACGCCGTCGATAGCCACCACTTTCACCGTGTCATTCAATGCACCAAGAGAGGTATACCCCACCGCATACATATCGCCCGCAACCGTCGTCATCATCACGCCTGTCGATTTGCAGATAACGGCGGAAAGAAGCGTTTGATCTTCTTTTACCCCCTCGGTATTTTTTTGTTCGATACCAAACAGTTCCACAAACGCACTGCGAGTACCCGAACCTTCTTCACGGGAGATCACACCAATCTCCGCTGTAGAATCGAATTCCGCCGTTTGGTTGCCGCACCCGACACACATCACCATGCATAATACGGGCATACACAACATCGTAAGTACCGTTTTTGTCGTTTTCATAATTTTCTCCTCTTTCTTTATGGACCCGGACACGCTTGTGCCCTGTCATTAGAATACCCCGTCAATGTAAAATTCTCCCTCATAAAATCGTAAAATTCAGGTAAAATTTGAAAATCAGGTCATACTAATAGTAATCAAAACGAAAGGATGAAGACAATGGAATTAAAGGGTAGTCGCACAGAGCAAAATCTTTGGACAGCCTTTGCAGGCGAAAGCAAAGCCCGCAATCGATACACGTTTTATGCCGCTAAAGCGCGACAAGACGGATATGAACAGATCGGGGATATTTTTGAGGAAACCGCCCACAATGAAAAAGAACACGCCGAACTGTGGTTTAAAGCCTTAAACGGCGATGCCATCGGCGGTACGGTGGAAAATCTGCAACACGCCGCCGAGGGCGAACATTATGAATGGGCGGAAATGTATGCGGAGTTTGCCAAAACTGCCCGCGAAGAGGGATTTAACGGCTTGGCTGCCGCCTTCGAATTGGTGGCTAAAATCGAGAAATTTCACGAAGAACGCTATATCAAATTGCGAGAAAACATTGTGGACGGCAGTGTCTTTAAACGCCCCGCCGAAAGTGTTTGGATCTGTCTGAATTGCGGGCACATTCACGTAGGTGAGACTCCTCCCAAACAATGTCCCGTTTGCCAAAAACAACAAGGGTATTTTCAGTTACACGTAGCCGATTATTAAAGGAGAACCGTATGGATGACAAGAAGAAAATAAATGTACAAGCCGAAGCGGAAACCATGCAAAAACAAGGGCGTGAAGAGATCCATTCCGATATATTAGGCAGTTACACGGGAACAGGCGAGCAGGACGAAGTACCCGAGCAAGATGCCGACGATCTGTAATGCGGAAAAAAGAGGAAGCCTTGACAGGAATTAGCACACATGTTTTTCTTTTCAAAACGCACACTACTACTGCAAACGCAAGATGAATCGACGGCGCATTGCCGAAAATCGTTTTGAGGAGTGAAACACGTAATGTCCAACAAGAAGAACTTGGTGCCCGAAGCTCGCGAGGGTCTCAACCGCTTCAAGATGGAAGCTGCTAACGAAGTTGGCGTGACCCTGAAACAGGGCTACAACGGCGACCTGACTTCCAAACAGGCTGGTTCCATCGGTGGCCAGATGGTCAAAAAGATGATCCAGCAATATGAAAACGGCCTGAAATAATCACGTCGTATTTCAAAAAGCCGTCGGGGAATACCCCGACGGCTTTCGCTGTGAAATTATAAAAAAATCCACCGTTTCTATTGACAAATGCTAAAAAACGGGTATAATATAACACGGTCTCACAATACATTGCGGAATTGTGTAAAGGTAGCACGAGAGTCTCTGAATCTCTTTGTCTAGGTTCGATTCCTAGTTCCGCAGCCAGAAAAACTCCATCTTGCTTGCAAGATGGAGTTTTTCAGTTCATACCGGAGGAGTACCTATTTCTTTGCACCGCTGGGGCAAACCACACCCGACTGGTTGTCGCTCATTATCGTATATATCGCCTATTTCATCATTCACGCCGCACTTCATCTTCCCTTTTTCCTTATGAACCGACACAAAAAAGACTGATGCTTGCATCAGTCTTTTTCTTCTTTCAATTCCACTGTAGGGGAAAACAAACCATCGATTTTATACAATATATAATCCTCATCTAATTTGTCTGCGGCGGCACCGATCAGCGGACGATCGTCAAGTTTTTGCCTAATATCTGCAAATAACATCCGCAGAAACGGTTTGCCGGGTCGTTCGGTTTGATGGAGGCATATCTCCTCGTTCCACACGATCTTGATGGTGCGCGTGCAAGGCGTTTCCACAAAATCCATAGTCAAGATCAGCACCGTTTCATCGTCTTCGTTTTTCGCAAAACGGCCGCGCACTGCCACACGGTAGGGTTCACCGTGAAAATATAATTCCGTAATTTGGGGGCGATCAAATCCCACCTCAAACCGATGATCCTCATCCGTTTCACGGTAGGTCACGAAAAACCGCCCTTTCACAATATGGAAATGTAACGACAGGAACCCGCCGGTATAGTTGTTTTGTACCGCTTGCAGTATTACAGGCAACAACCCCACCGACGGTGCGTTGGAAGAATCTGCGATGATCCTTTTGCCATTCCATTCATAACAAGTGGCAGGTAACATCCGCTCCGGCAAAGAGAACAACCGCCGCCACCACGGCGTTTTTTCATAGGTGGCGATCGGCGCTCGCACATGAGCAATGGCAGCCACCAGTTGTTCTCTATTCGCCGCATTTTCTTCAATATCCGTGGGGAAATCCCCGCCGAAATACGCTGTTGCCAAGGAAAAATAGCGACTTTGCTGGAACATCTCGTCGTTGCCCGCGTTGGTCACCAATAAAATGCCGTTTTCGGGGAAGCCCAATACATTCTGCCCCAACATTCCGTTGAATAAAAACGAGGGCACTTCCCGACCGATCCATATATGATACCCGTAATGATAATCGCCGTAATCGGCGGGGGTCTCCCGTTTAAAAGAAGCAGCGGCGGCAAGCCACGTTTCCGATATCAACGATACGCCGTTCCACACGCCCTTTTGCAGTATCAATTGCCCGATCTTTGCCAGATCTTCGGGAACAAGGTACAATCCCCATCCCCCCTTTTCAATTCCCTCAGGGCAGGTCTCCCAACAAGGAACGGCAATACCGAGGGGCTCCCATAACCGAGGACGGAGATATTCCGTCAAGGACAACCCGCTCACTTGTGCAACGATTGCCGACAACAGATAGGTGTTCAAACTGTTATAGGCAAACACCTTGCCTGGTTTGGATACCGATAACGAATTGAAAAAACCGCGCACCCAATCGGTCTGTGTCATACATTCCGCTTCGTTAAACGTAGCACCCGATGTCATGGTCAGTAAATGCTCAACGGTCAGTTCTTTGTACCGCAGACGAGATACAGGGGTAGTTTTATGAGGAAACAAGTCCGCAGCATGGGTGTCAAGAGTCAGTTTTCCCTCATCAATCAGCATCCCAATCGCCAACGCGGTAATGCTTTTGCAAGCCGAAAAGGTCATTTTCGGGATATGGGGATCTTGCGCACCAAAGGTGGCTTCCGCGATTATTTTCCCGCCCCGTAAAATGAGAAGATGATGCATATTGAGTGTGCGATCCTGTTGCAATGCCTCGATAAAACGGGCAATATGCGCCGAAGAGATTCCTTGGGATTCAGGGGATACCCGCAAAAACGGTTGCTGTATGGTCACAGGCGTCCCCGCCGCTTTTTGCGGGTCAACAGGCAAGATAGGTACCGTGCTTTTTCGCAAATTAAACAGTCGCGCCATTAGTGATACCGTGCGATTGACGGCTCCCAGTTCCATCGGATCACCTCATTCTTTGGGTTTTTGCATGGTTAACGAAATGCGCTTTTTATTCACATCCACGGCAAGTACCCAAACGGTGACGATATCCCCGACCTTCAGCACTTCCGCGGGATGGCGAATAAAACGATCGGTAATCTTGGAGATGTGCACCAGTCCGTCCTGATGTACGCCAATATCCACGAATGCACCGAAATCAATGACGTTGCGAATCGTACCTTTCAGTTCCATACCGATTTTCAGATCGTTCATGTCCATAACATCCGTACGCAAAAGGGGCGGCGGCAATTCATCACGAGGATCACGGCCGGGGCGCTGCAATTCGTCAATGATATCTTGCAAAGTCGGCTCACCGATCGCCAACGTCTGTGCCAATGCTTGTCGTCCGTATTCGTCGGCACGGGTTGCCAAGTCCTGCACATGACCGCCCCGCACATCCTCATCGGTATATCCGCATAAGGAAAGCAGTTTTTCTGCGGCCGCATAACTTTCGGGGTGAACGGCGGTGGCATCCAACATGACATCGCCATCTGTCACCCGCAAAAATCCTGCACACTGTTGAAAAGCTTTTGGGCCCAGTTTCGGGACTTTTTTCAGTGCCGCGCGTGTGGTAAATGCACCGTTTTCTTCCCTGTATGTCACAATATTTTTAGCCAACGATGCGCCGATACCCGCCACACGAGATAAGAGTGGTGCCGAGGCGGTATTCAAATCCACGCCCACGGCATTTACACAGCTTTCTACTACACCGTCTAACGCGCCCGCCAGTTGCGCCGCGGGCATATCGTGCTGGTATTGTCCCACACCGATGGCCTGAGGATCGATCTTCACCAGTTCCGCCAACGGGTCTTGTAGTCGTCGCGCAATGGATACGGCGGAACGCAACGACACATCGTATTCGGGGAATTCTGCCGCCGCCAGTTTTGACGCCGAATAAACAGAAGCCCCCGCTTCACTGACCACCATATAGGATAAACCGTTTATGCACATCTCATGCAACAGATCCGCCACAAACACTTCCGTTTCATGGGAGGCGGTACCGTTGCCGATGGCGATCACCTGTACATCGTGTTTCTCAATCAAACCGCGCACAATGGTTTTAGCTTGTTCAATTTTATTGTGGGGCGGTACGGGATAAATAACCCCCGTGTCCAACACTTTTCCGGTTTCATCCACCACTGCCACTTTACAACCGGTGCGGTAACCGGGGTCCAACCCCAATGCCACGCGCCCTTTTACCGGCGGTTGCATTAACAGTTGGCGCAAATTAGAGGCAAATACCTTAATAGCGGCTTCGGAAGCTTTATCCGTCAATTCATTGCGCAATTCCCGTTCAATAGACGGGAAGATCAAGCGGTCATAGGCATCTTCCACCGCCGCGCGAACAAAGTCCGTATACGGTGAATTTTCTTTCACATGAATAGAATTCAGCACAAACAAAGATCGGGCGCGGTCACAATCTATCGCTACCTTTAAAAACTCTTCCCGCTCGCCCCGATTAACCGCCAAAAGGCGGTGACCGGGGATCTTACGAAGGGGCTCGGCGTATTCCCGATACATGTCGTATACACCAAGATCTTCCTGCGCGCCTTTCACCACCATGTTGCCGTTGGCCATACATACCACCCGCAACCGTTTGCGGCCGCTCGCTTCGTCGGATACCTGCTCGGCGATAATGTCCGAAGCCCCCTGTAACGCTTCCCCCACAGTGGGAACTTCTTCCGTAAGATACGCTTCCGCCAACGTTTCGGAGGCATCACCATGCGGCGGTTGTGCATATAAGGCATCTGCCAACGGTTGTAACCCCTTGGCGCGGGCGATGGATGCCCGCGTTTTGCGTTTGGGACGGTACGGGCGGTAAATATCTTCAATTTCCGTCAACGTCACCGCGTTATTAAGAGCCAGTTCCAGTTCTTCGGTCAGCACCTCTTGTTCCATGAGGGCCGCCCGCACTTTTTCCCGTTGTTCTTCCAGGTTGCGCAGATAGGTTAAACGGTCAAACAGATCCCGTAAGACCTGATCGTCCAGTGACCCCGTCACTTCTTTACGGTAACGGGCGATAAACGGGATGGTATTCCCCTCATCAATGAGTTTTACGGTGTTTTCCACCTGTACGGGACGAAGATGAAATTCCGCGGTCAACGTTTCTAAAATTCCCATAGACAACGTCGGCGGGGTTACCCCCGCCGCCTCCTTATCGTTGTGTTGTTTGCGCTTGTTTATAGGCATCCACGTAATCAGCGATCGCCATGTTGCAAACGCCGTTGATGGTGGTCATACCGTCGCCGACCAAGGCCATGGTGCGGTCATAGGAGCGTTCTGCAAACACCCGATCTTTTTCGGGAAGGTTAAAGACACCACACCAATCATCGAGGGATTTATCCAATGGAATAATGGTATAATCCCGCTGATTGTTGGCATCTTGGAAGCAATAGCACCACGTGGGAAGCACGTCCACGCCACTCATCAACACGGTACCGTCTTCATATTTTGTGAACGAAAACTCAAATAACAATCCGTCTTCCGTGTGGCCGTTATCGTTGCAATCTTTTTCGTGTTTATCCCAATTGGGATCGTTATAACGGCTCTTTACATCACGTAATGGGCACTTGCCGCCCAACTGCCAATCGTTGCCGTAGGTGGTGGCAGAAGTACCGCCGTACATGGCTTCTATGGTTTGGTTGGAAATGAAATTGCCCATGGAATACAGACATACCGTTTGATTGCCGTTTTCCGCTTTGATCAGTTCCAACGGTTGGATCTTATGGGGATGGCCGCCGATGATCACGTCCACACCCATTTCGCACAGTTTCTCCGCCATCTGTGTTTGATGGCGGTTGGGGCTGGTCTCGTATTCGTTACCCCAGTGAATATACAATACCGTGGCTTCCGCGCCTTCGGCTTTCATATCGCTCAGTTGTTTCTCCATATCGGAGTAAAACGAGGTCAGATCATTGGTAGAAAAATAATTAACCAGCGAGGTAGTGGTGGTTTTCGCACCGTAGGTATAGTTAACAAACCCAATTTTGATCCCGTTAATATCTTTCACCAAATATCGTTTGTCTGAAGACGACGCTCGTAACCCGATATGATCGAGATTGCGCTCCGCATAGGTTTTTTCCGTCAACGTCAAACTGCTACCGTTGGACACGTGGTTATTGGCACACAAACCCAAGGTATATCCTGTGTTCATCACGGTATCAATAAGGGTAGTGGGAACGCGGAACAGCATTTCGGGTTGATAATAATCGCTTTCTCCTTTGCCGATACCGAATTCCAAGTTGATTGCCGCATAGTCCATCTCTTTCACATAGGGTATCATGTGCTGAAACATGGAATTGAAATCGTATACACCGGAGGACACTTTTGCTGCCCGCAATACGGGGGTATGAATCAAGATATCACCCGAACTGCCCACCGTGGCAGTCGCCACCACTTTAGGCTCTTGAACGGCATCGGTAGTCGGTTCTGTGATCGGGGGTTTTCCTCCACCGACCTTATCTAATAAGTTCTTCACCAAAGCTGTACCGCCGACAATGAGAACAGCCACTAACACCAGTACCATGGCTGATGCGATCAATTTACGAATGCGTCGCGCGCGCTTGCGCTGGGCTGCCGTTTTTCTGGGAGGCATATCGTCTTCCACCTTTGCAAAAATCATTGTTTTTATTGTACACGAAAACCGTTATAAATGCAAGAGAATATGCAGAGCACGTACAGACTTTACCCCTCATCCGACACGGCTACGCCGTGCCACCTTCCCCCTCGGAGGAAGGTTTATAGTACACCTGAAAGTGCGCACTTACTCACCACTATCTGTGATTGTGCGATGAAAACTAAATTGAATAATAAACCGCCGAGAGTGAATTCTCGGCGGTTTATTGTAAAGGAAAACCACGCGATAGTCGCGTGGTTTTCGTTTACAATAAAAGACACCCAATCTTTCGATCGAGTGTCTCTTTTGTGTTGGCGCCTTCCTATCTTCCCGGGCCGCTACCAGCCAAGTATTGTCAGCGCAAGTGAGCTTAACTGCCGTGTTCGGGATGGGAACGGGTGTACCCTCAC
>JAZQJE010000009.1:0-70665 GCA_045541495.1 Acutalibacteraceae bacterium
GGTCTTTTACTTTGTGAGTGAAAAGTGAAGAGTGAAAAGGGTGAAACAAAAATCCGTTCACGGAAGTGAACGGATTTTTGTTTGGTGCCGCTGACCGGACTTGAACCGGTACGAAGTTGCCCCCGAGGGATTTTAAGTCCCTTGTGTCTGCCGATTCCACCACAGCGGCGGGTGCTCAACTATCATACGCCTTTTTTTGCCGTCTGTCAAGAGAAAACTCGTGTTTTGACACACATCCCAGCAAAGAAATCAGCAAAAGATACATGCCGCACAGCACGGCAATTCCCATTACGGCTACTGCCGTCTTTGGTAAAGACGATATACCTGGCACTTTCACGATAAATCCCGCAAACATGGAGGAAAACACCGCTGCCAACAGCGGTTTTACCACAGTGCGAACCCAGTTCGGTTTTACTCCCGTAACCGTTAATAACCGATTCAAGTTTAAAAAAGAGGTCAGTACATTGCTGATGACCATGATAAACAAAAATCCGCCCATTCCCCGCAACGGTACCAAGAAAAAAATAAGCACGATGCGGATAGCAGAATCCGCCACACTGTATTTCAACGAACTGACCTGTTGGTTTAACCCTTTCAGCATCCCGTCCACGATACTTTCACCGTACATAATGGGCGTCAGCGGCGCCAATACCCGTAAATACACACCTACTTCGGCGCTGTTGTATAACAACATCCCGATGGGTGTGGCAAATACAGTGAACACCGCGCCGATCAGCATGGAGCTTACGAGGGTAATGTGCAATGCCTTTTCCACCGCTCGGTTGATACTGCCCTGCTGATGCCGTACGTTCGCCGAAGACAACTCGGGGATCAGCAGGGTGGACATCGCCGATAGAAACGAAGCGGGGAAGAAGATCAGCGGTAACGCCATTCCTTTTAGCGCACCGAACTGCGAAAGCCCTAGTTCTTGTGATCCGCAAAAACGAGCAATACTGGCGGGCACCAAAATGTTTTCGATGGTCCGCAAAACGGTATTGAGATATCGTCCCGCGGTGATGGGTGCGGCAATGTTCAACAATTGCCGCACCACGGGTATATGCCGCCGTGTACCGTCCACACCGTGACATTCTTTTGTTAACCGTTTTTGGTCAAAACCGTATCCTATTGCTACGTACAAGCAGGATACCCATTCGGCTACCGTGTCGCAGATCATAATAGCCAAGCAAGCCGAACCTAAACCACCCACAGCAAAATGGTCAACGATCAAAGCGATCAAACCGATTCGCACCGCTTGTTCCAACAACTGCGCTCTTGAGGCATGTGCCACCCGTCGCCTGGCGGTGAAATACCCTTTCAGACAAGATGAGATCCCCATGGACGGTAAACTCCACGCCAACATTTTTAACGCGGGAATGGCGCGAGTATCTTTGATCCACCACGTTCCGATAAGTTCTGCGGTAAAAAAGATCAGCAATGCCGATGCCACGCCAATCAAAAAACTGATGGTTACCGATCGCCGCAGAATATGCCGCACCGATCGAGGCGTGCCGCACACCAATTCATCCGCCACCAACCGTGTGACCGCTGTGGAGATGCCCGAAGTGGCAAAGGTCGATCCCAACACATAGATGGATATGACCAATTGATACAATCCCATTCCCTCGGCACCGATCTTGGCGGACAGGTAAATACGGAAAAAGATACCGATGGTCCGTAAGATGAGGGAAGTCACCGTGAGAATGGCGGCATTTTTAACAAAAACCGTTCGTTTCACAGCAATCTCATGTTATAAAGCCCTGCCAATTGATCCCAAGCGGCGCGGTCAATATGCCCTGTAGCGGGTAATCCCAGCACCTGCTGCCAACGGATCACATGGGCTTTTGTCTCCTTATCATAATGTCCCGTCATGGGCGGGGGTTCCATGTCAAAATCACTGCTGATTTCTCGCAACATGGCTTGTAAGATATGGATCAAGGTACCGCTTTCATTGTCTTTGATCACAAAATACGGGGAAGGGAAAGGAAAGATCGGCTCAGGATCCGCTACCAATTGAGATAATTCCTCATATACTTTGCGGATGGCTTCAATCGTGATCTCATCTGCCTCGCCGGTAACGGGCAATCCGCCGATCTCTTGAAACCGCCGTAATGCCTCGGCTGTTTTTTCGCCGTATACGCCGTCGACGGCAGACGCCGTATATCGCTCATCCATGGCGGCAATCAGCCTCAGTTGTTGTTGTACTTTCGAAAGCGATTCTTGCATACCGGTCACTCCTTTCAATATTCCGGCAACGGTTGCAAACGGATCAACCGTTCCAGCGGTCGGCCGTCTGCTACCAACCCGTTATCCAATTGGCGGAAATACCCCGGTGCCGCCGCCACAATATCGTATACGGCCTGTTCGTCAGCGGGCAACAGCAATTCGGGGATGGCACCCTCGGCATCGGTGATCCGCACATACAGCGGTTGCCGACCATCGGGTATGCGCCGATCCACCGCCACGATCGCAGAGGGGATGGGGGCGCCTGTGACAGCGTTCACGACGCGTATTCGAAGAGGAGAATCCGATGGCACAGGGGGTGGCGGCGGTACAGGTGGTCTCGGTACGGGCGGAGGCGTGGGGGCAGGCCGCTCAGGCGGCACAGGTACTCGTTGCCGCAGTTGCAACAATTCTTGTTCATACCGCGCCATGCGCGCTTTCAGATCGTTGTTCATGTGGATCACACCTTTCTCCACACTATATGAAACAAACACATAAAAAATACGGGTCTGAAAGCATATTTGCTTTCAGACCCGTAATCGTTCTATTTTATAGTTTTTTGTTCATATCTTGAATGCAGTCGGGACATACATTGCGGCCTTTATAGGTAAACACATCTTTTGCATTTCCGCAGAAAATACACGCAGGTTGGTACTTTTTAAGAATAATGGTGTTATCTTCAATAAAGATCTCCAACGGATCTTTATCTTCGATCTCCAACGTGCGCCGCAGTTCGATGGGCAAAACGATACGCCCCAGATCGTCTAATTTACGCACAATCCCCGTGGATTTCACAATGCCACCTCCTTAACTTCCGTGTTCATCCACTATAGCATCTTTAGAAAAATTTGTCAATAGCCACCAATATTTGTAAATTCAAGGGAAATAAGCAAGAAAAACCGAGAAATTTGTTGAATAATCCGCGAGAAAATGGTACTATAAACGAAACTGGGATAGTGTTTTTTGAAAGGGATCAAGCATGAGTTATAAACGCTGGACATTTTTACCGTTGGATAAAGAAACGGCAGGCGCGCTTTCGGAAGAATGCGGGCTGGATCCCGTATTGTGTTTATTGCTCACCGGACGCGGCATTACCGACGGACAAACCGCCATGGAATTCCTCGGTAGTCAGGAACTGAATACCGATCCATATCTTTTTGCCGACATGGACGCGGCGGTAGAGCGGGTCCAGCGCGCCATGGACGAGGGGGAAAGCATCCTCATCTACGGTGACTATGATGCCGACGGTATCACCGCCACCGTCCTTTTATATTCGTATTTAAAACTCAAAGGTGCGCGGGTGGATTATCTGTTGCCCCATCGTGACGGTGAAGGATACGGCCTTCATCGGGAAACCATCGACCAGATGGTGAAACGAGGCGTGAACTTGATTTTAACGGTGGACAACGGTATTGCCGCCGCGGAAGAGGTGGCATATGCCGCCCGCCAAGGAATTGATATCGTCATTACCGACCATCATCAACCGCCCGCCGCTCTTCCCGATGCTGTGGCGGTGGTGGATCCTCACCGCCGCGATTGCCCCAGTGCTTTTAAGGATTTTGCCGGTGTGGGCATGGCCTTTCACTTGGTCTGTGCATTAGAAGGTGACGCCGATTGGGCATTGGAACAATACGCCGACTTGGTGGCGCTGGGTACGTTGGCGGATGTCATGCCGTTGCAACAGGATAATCGGTTGCTGGTGCGACAGGGGTTATCCCGCATTGCCGCCGGTACCCGCCCGGGTATTCAAAAACTCAAAGAAGTGGCGGGTGTTGCCGCCCGTCCTCAAACCGCCTCCACCGTGGCGTTCACTTTGGCACCCCGTATTAACGCTGCTGGTCGTATGGGCGACCCCGAAAAAGCCGTGGAATTATTGTTGGGCGACGGCACAGAGGAGACCCGTTTGCTGGCGCAGGAGATCCATCAGTTGAATGTGGCTCGCCAAGAAACGGAAGTCGCCATTTTAACCACTATTATTACCCAGTTGGAACGGGACCCCGCCCGCCTTGCTCAGCGGGTTTTAGTGGTGTGGGGCGAAGGCTGGCATCACGGGGTGCTGGGTATTCTGGCCGCCCGTTTGTTAGAACGGTACGGGAAACCCACCTTGGTTTTATCCACCGACAATGGCATTGCCCGCGGTTCGGGTCGCAGTTTAAAAGGGTTTTCGTTATATGAGGCGTTGAGTGCTTGTTCCGATTGTTTACTGGGTTTCGGCGGTCACGAACAGGCGGCAGGGTTAACGATGGAAGCCGAGCGGTTGCCCGAATTTACCGCCCGTATCAACGAATATGCCGCCAACGAATATCCCTGTATGCCCGTGGAAGAACTGGTGATGGATTGCCGGTTGCGCCCGTCCCAGATCACCACGGATCTGCTGGATTGCTTATCGGTGATGGAACCGTTCGGCACCGGCAATCCGCAACCGATATTCGGCCTGTTTGCTATGCGCCTGGAACAAATAGAAGCGGTAGGCGGCGGAAAACATCTGCGCCTCACCTTGTCGCGGGACGGCACACGGTTGACTGCCATGAAATTTTCCGTTACCCCCGATACCTTTCATTTCACAGCGGGGGATATCGTGAACGTGGCGGTCATGTTGGACCGCAACGAATTTCGCGGTGCGGTCAATGTATCGGTCATCGTCAAGGATATCCGCTATGCCGATACCGTTCAAGACGACTTGTTGGAAGCCAAATCCCTGTATGACGCGATCTTGCGCCGCGAAAAACGCGTGCCGTTGCCTACTCGTGACCAAATGGCGGCGGTCTACCGATTTATCAAACGAGTGCCGTTTGTCGGCAGTATCGAAGTGCTCCACCACTTGCTGGCTGTGCCGAATTTAAGCTTTTTAGAGTTGTACTTGTGTTTGCATATCTTGTGGGAAGCGCAATTGATAGACTATACCAACGGTGGGAATACTATCCATATCACCGTGAAAGAGACCGCCGGCAAGACCGACCTTCACGAAACGCCTTTGGCGCGGTGGTTAGTGTGACAGGAGAGATGATCATGGAAATCCATGAACAAGCTATCAGTAAAGAAACGGCGATCGCCGACTTGAAAGACCGCTTGAAAAAAAGTGAAAAGAACTACGACATGGACATGGTCGACCGTGCCATCGCCATGGCTTGTGAAGCCCATGCGGGTCAAAAACGCTATTCGGGGGACGACTATGTGTGTCATCCTCTTCGGGTAGCGGCCATTTTAGCGGGACTGGGCATGGACAACGAAGCCATCGTCGCCGCCCTTCTTCACGATGTAGTGGAAGATACTGTCATTGAACTGACCGATATTGAAAAACAATTCGGCGGGTCGGTGGCATTGTTGGTGGACGGTGTCACCAAGATCACCAAAATGCCCTTTTCCACCAAAGAAGAACAACAGGCGGAAAATGTTCGTAAAATGTTGTTGGCCATGTCTCAAGACATTCGGGTCATCATCATTAAACTGGCGGACCGCTTGCACAATATGCGTACTAATTCCGGTTGGGATCCGCAAAAACGGCGGGATAAAGCCAGAGAGACCTTGGATATTTACGCCCCCATTGCTCATCGCCTCGGTATCCGCGCCATTAAAGAAGAACTGGAAGACATCTCCCTTCATCTCCTGGATCCCGTGGCCTGCGGCGAGATCGAGGAAAATTTGAGTTTGCGTGCCGAAGAACGGACAGCCTTTTTGGCCGATATTCAAAAACGGTTGACCGACCGATTGGCGGAATACGGGCTCAAAGCCTACGTGTGCGGCCGCGTGAAAAGCATCAACGGTATTTACCGCAAAATGTACATTCAAGGTCGCAATTTCGACGAGATCTACGATGTCTATGCGGTACGTGTCATCGTGGATACGGTAAACGATTGCTATAACGTGTTGGGTGTGGTACACGATATGTTCCACCCGCTTCCCAACCGTTTTAAAGATTACATTTCCACTCCCAAAAGCAACATGTATCAGTCGTTGCACACCACGGTTATCAGCACCGAGAAGATCCCCTTTGAAGTGCAGATTCGCACATGGGAAATGCACCATACGGCGGAATACGGTATTGCGGCTCACTGGAAATACAAATTGGGTATTCAAAAAAAAGACCGATTGGAAGATCGGTTGGCATGGGTGCGCCAATTTATCGAAAATCAGCAGGAGACCGACGACGCGGAAGAGTTTGTTCGCTCCATCAAAACCGATCTGTCTTCCGACGATGTCTTTGTGTTTACACCCAAAGGCAAGGTCATCAGTCTGCCCAACGGCTCCACCGTGATCGACTTCGCCTACGCCATTCACACGGCGGTAGGAAACCGCATGGTGGGCGCGAAAGTAGATGGCCGTATCGTGCCCATTGACTATCAGGTGAAGACCGGTGAGATCGTGGAAGTGCTCACCACCTCTGCCCAAAACCACGGACCTAGCCGCGACTGGTTGCAACTGGTCAAAACCAGCGAAGCCCGCAGTAAGATCCGTTCGTGGTACAAACGGGAACGGCGGGAAGAAAATATCGAAAAAGGACGGGAGGAACTGGAACGGGAGATCTCCCGTAACTGTATCCGCTTTACCGAAAGCGAATTACAGGAGTTTCTGGAACAACAATGCAAACGGCAACATTGTGAAACGGTGGACGATTTCTACGCGGCCATCGGATACGGCGGTATTTTATTGTCCCGTCTGATCCCCCGCATGAAAGAAGACTACCTGAAAATGGTCAAAAGCGAGGCGGCTGCGGCACGTCCCGCCACCATTCCCGCTACACGTCCCCACCGTCATCACAATGGCGGTGTGATCATTGAAAACATGGACAACTGTCTGGTGAAATTTGCCCGTTGCTGTAACCCTGTTCCCGGTGACGACATTATCGGGTTTATCACTCGCGGATACGGGGTTTCCGTTCATAAACACGACTGTGCCAATGTCCCCGCCGACTTGAACACTTGCACGGAGCCCGAACGGTGGGTCAAGGTGGAATGGGAAGACAGTGTGCGGGAAGAATTTAAAGCCGTTCTTCGCGTACTGGCCAACGATCGTATTCAACTGTTGGCGGATGTCACCACCCAACTGGCCAATATGCACGTGATGATCTACGGCATGCAAGCCAGAGAATGTCGCAAAGGCGAGGGTGAGATGATCATTACTGTGGGTGTTAACGGCTTGCAACATTTGCAGGAAGTGATTGCCCGTCTGAAACGCATCAGCGGCGTTATCAGTGTGGAAAGAAGCGGAGCGTAAACAATGAAAGCCATTTTTCAACGAGTCTACGATGCCCATGTGGAGGTAGACGGTGAGCAGGTGGGTGCCATCGGCCGCGGCGCGCTGGTGCTGTTGGGTGTGGTACAAGGCGATACCGAAAAGGAAGCCGCCCTCATGGCGAAAAAGATCGCCAACCTGCGGGTATTTACCGACGAAAACGATAAAATGAATCTGTCGCTGCTGGATATCGGCGGCGGGGTGTTGGCGGTGTCCAATTTTACATTGGCGGCCAATTGCTCTCACGGCCGTCGTCCCGAATTTTTGCAAGCCGCCCGTCCCGAAATTGCCAACCCCTTGTATGAATATTTCATGGACGAATTGCGTCGCAACGGCGTAACGGACGTGCAAGCGGGTCAATTCGGCGCGGACATGACGGTACACATGCGGGGCAACGGTCCCGTCACCATCCCGTTGGATACGGAGGATTGGGCATGATTGAGCAATTATGTGTACCGGTAGGCTCGTTGCAAGCCAATTGTTGGCTGGTATGGGACGAAACTCACACCGCCGCTGTCATCGACCCCGGTGACGAGGCGCCCCGCCTATTGCGATTGCTGGCTGAACGTCAGTTGACCTTGGGGGCGATTCTGCTCACCCATGCCCACTTTGACCATATCATGGCCGTTCCCGCTCTGCGGGAACAAACAAAAGCCCCGCTGCTGATCCACCGCGAAGAAGCGGAAACATTAGGCAACGCCCGCCGCAACCTCACCCCGTACGGCGGCACGTCGTTGGAACTCACCGCCGATCGGTTGTTGTCCGACGGTGAAACGGTAACGGTGGGGAATATGACCTTTACGGTGTTGCACACCCCCGGCCATACCCCCGGCGGTTGTTGCTACCGTGTGGAAGATCGTTTGTTTACGGGGGATACCCTGTTTGCCGGCAGTATGGGCCGCACCGATTTCCCCGGCGGGAACAGCGCGCAACTGTCTGACAGTTTGCGCCGCTTATCCGTTTTGGAAGACCATATACAGGTATTGCCCGGTCACGAGGGCGCTTCCACCATCGGGTATGAAAAAAAGACCAATCCGTTTATGCGGGGACTGTGATCCATGTATTTATTACTGAAAAACCACGATTTTCATTTCGAATTGCAAAATGTTTGCCGCCTCTTTCTACCACAAGAGAAAATTATCATTGCCGACGGGGAAGAGGGGCTTTCGGGCATTATTGTCGCCACTGCTGTGGATACCGAAAAGGATACGGTGACCTTATCTTGCCGCTTGCGGTGGGATGATTTTGACGAGACCCTTACCTATGATTTACCCGCCGATCATCCCGATCTGCGGGATGAAAGCGAGCGGCGGCTGTGCGAACTCGCCTACCGCTTGTTTGTTAAATTGTTGGGCTTTGAGCAGACGTGGGGCATCGTCACAGGGGTGCGTCCCGTCAAACTTCTCCGTCGGCTCACCGCCGATAGGGGGGAAGCCGCGGCGCTGGCCTTTCTTAAAGACCGTTTGTTGGTCAGTGACCGCAAATTGGCACTGTGCCGCGAAACGTTAAAACGGGAAAATCGGCTGCTTTCGTTGTCCCGTCCCGATTCCTACAGTTTGTACGTGTCGGTGCCGTTTTGCCCCACTCGCTGCGATTATTGTTCTTTTGTGTCCCAGACCGTTACCCGCGCCGCCAAATTGATGCCCGCCTATGTGGAACACTTAGCGAAAGAATTGCGGTATACTGCCGCCATCGCGCGGGATTTGGGCCTGCGACTGGAAACGGTGTATTTCGGCGGCGGTACGCCTACCACGTTGTCCGCTGACCAGTTGGCGTTTCTTACCGATACGGTGGAACGGGAATTTGATCTGTCCCATCTGCGGGAATACACCGTGGAAGCGGGTCGCCCCGATACGGTTACCGAAGACAAGTTGCGGGTGCTGAAAACGGCGGGGGTGTCCCGCATCAGCATCAATCCTCAAACCCTGTCCGACACCGTGTTGCAAGCCATCGGCCGCAAACATACGGTAGTGCAATTTTACGAGGCTTTTGACATGGCGCGCCGCCTGGGGCATCAGAATATCAATACCGACTTGATCGCCGGTCTGCCGGGGGATACGGTCACGGGATTTGACGATACGTTGTCCAACATTTTGCGCCTGTCACCCGAAAGTGTCACGGTGCATACCCTGTCTATGAAGCGAGCGTCCAATCTATCTTTACAAAAGCGGGCGGACTATCGGGTGGCCGATGATGCGGTCAACATGGTGGCGCTGTCAGCCGACCGATTGCCCGAAGTGGGGTATCACCCCTATTACCTGTACCGTCAAAGCCGTACCGTCGGCAATCAGGAAAACGTAGGTTGGGCAAAAGACGGGTATGAAAGTTTGTACAATGTCTATATTATGGATGAGACTCATACGATTTTAGGGTGCGGTGCCGGCGCGGTCTCCAAACTAAAACGGCCGAACACCGACTATTTAGAGCGGATATTCAACTATAAATTTCCCTATGAATATAACGACGGCGTAGACGAAATGTGCCGCCGCAAAGACTATGTCCGCGAATTTTATGCCAATTTGGAGTGATACCATGCTGCAACGGTGCGCCATCAATCAACAGATCCAAGAAAATCCGAGGCAGTTTATCGCGGCGGAGATCGACCGTTATCGTCAGCAGGTGAACGACCTTGCCGATCAATTGTGCGATCGATTTTCGGGTCGCGCGTTGATCCTGCTGTCGGGCCCTTCGGCGTCAGGAAAGACCACCACGGCTTCCTATCTGCAAACGGCCCTTGCCGCCCGCGGACGGGAGGCGTTCACGGTCTCGCTGGATGATTTTTATTTGGGGCGAGGGAAAGCCCCCCGTTTGCCCGACGGCAGTTTCGATTACGAAACCATAGAGGCGTTGGAATTATCGCTGTTACAACGGTGTATGGATGAACTGTTAGAGCAGGGTGGCACCGAACTTCCCATTTTTGATTTTCACGCAGGTACTCGCAAACGGGAAATACGCCCGCTCACCGTAGGCGACCATTCTTTCGTGATCTTCGAGGGAATTCATGCGTTACACCCCCGATTGGAAGAGCATTTAACGGGAGATAAGTGGTTTAAGATCCTCATCAACGCCGCCGCCTCGATATACGATGGGGAACGCCCGCTGCTGGCAGAACGGGATATCCGTTTGATGCGGCGGTTGATACGGGACGCGCGCTTTCGCAACAGTCCCCCCGGTAACACACTGGATATGTGGCGGCAGGTGGTGCGGGGCGAAGACCTGTATCTGTTCCCGTATGCTCACACAGCGGATGCCGCTTTCGATACTACCCACGCTTTTGAACCCGCTCTCATGCGGCAGGAATTGTTGCCGTTGCTCAGCACGTTACCGCCCGACTCGCCCTTTTTCGAAACGGCGGCGCGGTTGGCGGCGGTGCTGAAAGATTTTGCTCCGTTATCTCCCGCTTTATTGCCGCAGGATTGCCTTTTGCGCGAATTTGTTGGATAACTCTTGTGTTTTGGGACAACATCCTTTATAATGATAAAAAAGATTGTATACAGAAGGAGCGAATACACATGGCGATATTGGAAGATGTTCTGACCCGTGCCAAAGCGGTAGCCGAAGCGGCGGGACGGAAAACCGGCGAACTGGTGGAAACTACCAAACTGAAAATGGAGATCGCCGAACTCCAAAAGGAGATCGCATCCCTGTACGAAGGCTTGGGCCGCCTGTTATACGATGGCCGTAAATCGGGGGATGCCATCGACGAGATGATCGACTCTTGCATTGCTCATTTGGAAGAGCAAAATGCCTATTTGGAAGAGTTGCAGGATCGGTTGCTGGAAAACAAAAATGCTGTCCGTTGCACAACTTGCGGCGCCATCAACGACGATGACGCGCGCTATTGCAACAAATGCGGTAAGGCATTCTGATCGTCAAAAGGGCTCACGGCGTGAGCCCTTTTTCATTCGGATAACAGGAGGGGATCGCCGTGACAGAATACGATCGCGCCTATGAGGCGGCTGGCTATATTCGTCAGCAAATCGAAAACAGCGGACTGACATTGCCCGAAGCGGCGCTGGTACTGGGTTCGGGTCTGCAAGGTTTGGCGGATGAGTTGACCCATGCCGTGCGTTTACCGTATGAGGAGATTCCTTATTTTCCCCGCACCACGGTGGCATCCCACGCGGGTGTACTGATGGCGGGAACGTTGGAAGGTCGTGCGGTGATCGCCTTGTCCGGCCGTTTGCACTACTATGAGGGATACGACATGGGTACTGTCACCTTTTATGTCAAGGTGTTGCATTTGTTGGGGATCCGCACCTTGCTGCTCACCAATGCGGCAGGCGGAGTCAATGAGATTTTTCAAGAGGGGGACTTGATGCTCATCACCGACCACATCAAATTGTGTGCCGACAGTCCCGCCCGCGGGGAACAAGATCCCCGTTTCATGCCTCGCTTTTTTGATATGAGCCGCACCTATTCGCCCCGTCTGTGCGAAACGGCGCGCCGCCTTGCCGAAAAACTGGCCATACCTTTGCGGGACGGGGTATATTTTTATATGACGGGCCCTCAATATGAAACCCCTGCTGAAGTACGGCTGATCCGCGCTTTGGGCGGAGATGCGGTGGGCATGTCCACCGCCCCCGAAGCCATTGTTGCCGTCGGTTGCGGCATGGAGGTTTTGGGGATCTCCTGTATCACCAATATGGCGGCGGGCGTGCTCCCCGATACCACCCTTTCGGACGACGAGGTGCGGGTTACGGCCGCCAAAGTATCGGGAAATTTCATTGCCCTTGTGCGGGGGATGATCCCTCATTTGTAAAGGAAACTCTTTTAAATTGGGTGCTTTTGCTAAAAAAAAGTGCACAAAATGGGGGGATTTGTGTATTTTTGCAAGGGAAACGGTAATTTTTTTTGAAAAACACTTGAAAAACTAAAAAGAATGCGATACAATGCCAATGTATGGTTTGATTCTATGCGGAATTATCCGTTGGAATAAATAAATATTGGAGGTTTTTAATCATGAACAAAGTAGAACTCGTTGCTGCTGTTGCTGAGAAAGCCGGTCTGTCCAAAAAAGATGCCGAGAAGGCTGTTGCCGCTGTTATCGATTCCATCGTCGGTGCTGTTGCCAAGAACGACAAAGTCCAGCTCATTGGTTTCGGTACCTTTGAGATTCGCGAGCGCGCTGCCCGCACGGGCCGCAACCCCCGCACCAAGGAGACCATCGCCATCGCTGCTTCCAAACAACCCGTTTTCAAAGCCGGCAAAGCTTTCAAAGACGCTGTTGCGAAATAAGTTTGCTGACAAAACGGTCGCCTGACGGCGACCGTTTTATTTTTCGGAGGGAACCTATGAGATTGGATAAATATTTGAAAGTGTCTCGCCTTATCAAGCGGCGCACCGTGGCTAATGAAGCCTGCGATGCGGGGCGAGTGCTGGTCAACGGCAAGGTGGCCCGCGCTTCCTATGAAGTGAAAGTGGGAGACGAACTCACCTTGGCACTGGGTACCCGTGAATTGCGGGTACAGGTGGTGAGTATTCAGGAAACGGTGGCGAAAAACGATGCCGCTTTGCTGTATAAGGCTTTATAAATGAATAGAAACGATGCGACGGCGTTGCCGTCGCATATTTTTTTGTTTGTGCTCATATATTGAGAGGGAAACGGGGGAGTGAGTATGAAACAAGCGCAAACGGAAGAACGGATCAAAATGCCCCATTTAGTGAGTATGAGCGAACGCAACGAGTTAGGGGTGACCGGTGTACTGGATGTGGACAGTTTCGACGATCTGACGGTGGTGGCCTATACCGAACAGGGACAACTCACCATCCGCGGACGGGAACTGCGTATCCAGCGGTTGTGTGTGGAGACCGGTGATCTGACGGTAGCGGGCACCATTGAATCGCTAACTTATGCCGATGCCCCTGCTCACAGCGGCGGTTTCTTCGGCAAATTGTTTCGGTGAGGATGCGATATGGGGTTTACCAATACGGAACAACTGCGGGAACTGTTTTTATGCGCAGGCGTGGGGTTTTTATTAGGTGCTTATTACGATGTATTTCGATTGTTGCGGCTGGTGCTTCCCTCTCCTGCGGCAGCAGTATTTTTGGAAGACGTTGTATTTTGCGTGACAAGCGCGGCGACGGTGTTCCTGTTTACGTTGGCGGTGACTGACGGCGTGCTGCGGACGTATGTATTTGCGGGATTGGCGGCGGGGTTTACCGCCTACCGTTCCACGGTGGGACGAGTGATCGTTCGCCAAACGGCGCGGTTGTTGACGGCGTTGCGACAGTTTTTCCATCCCGTAGGCAACGCGGTGAGAACATTTTTCACCAAGGGCTGTTTCCATATTAAAAATCGACTGAAAAAATCGGAAAAAATTTAAAAAAGGTCTTGAAACCGATCGCGGATATATTGTATAATCCTTGTGTATGGGAACTTGTCGAAAACGCAGGGAAGGAGCGGCGGTATGAAGACCATCAAAAAACGAAAAAGTATCTTTTTGCGCGTCGCTCTGATCGCGCTTGCCATCTATGTGGTGGTGTCCCTCATTCAGTTGCAGTTGCAACTTAGTGACGGGCAACAGACGTTGGATGCGCTCAGCGCACAAGTGGCCAACCAGCAAAGTGTCAATGCGGGGTTGCAGGATCAGATCAACAACTACGAGTCTTATCTGGAGCAACAGGCACGTAAGCAGGGCATGGCCAAACCCGGCGAAACGATTTTAGTGGAAATTCCCGAAGATTGATTTTTTAAGGCAGCAGGAGGCAGACCGCAAAATGGCGTTGGAAGTTGGAGCATGTGTTGAGGGCAAAGTAACGGGCATTACCAAATTTGGTGCGTTCGTTGATCTGGGTGACGGCAAAACCGGTATGGTACATATTTCGGAAGTAGCCCCCACTTATGTGAAAGAGATCCATGATCATGTGACCGAAAATCAAACGGTCAAAGTTAAGGTCTTGAGCATCGGCGAAGACGGCAAGATCAGTCTGTCTATTAAAAAGGCCATGGATCCTCCGCCTCGTGCTCCACGCAATACACCGCGGCATGTGTCACCCGGCCGTCCCGGCGGTTTCGAGTGGCAATCTTCCCGCAATGAAAGCAGCAGTTTTGAAGAAATGATGTCGCGTTTCAAGCAGACCAGCGATGAGAAGATCTCCGATCTCAAACGCTCGCTGGACGGCAAGCACGGTGGTTATTCTCGCCGCAAATCCTGATCGCGACCGATCAATTCGACCGTTGATTGCCGTTGCCCCGTGGCAGCGGCAATTTTTTATAACAAGAGAGGGACCATGGAACGATTACAATTTTGTGCCCCGTGCCTGTTCGGTATTGAGGGTATCTTGGGCGATGAACTGCGGCGCATAGGTGCCGAAAAAGTGACACCGCAAAACGGCCGTGTCTTGTTCAGCGGCGATGCCGCTCTTCTTGCCCGCGCCAACATTCAATCCCGCTACGCAGAGCGGATCCAACTGCATATGGGTACGTTCCGTGCTACGTCTTTTGAACAGTTATTCCAAGGCGTGCGGGCACTGCCCTGGGAACGGTTTGTTCGCAAAAAAGACGCATTCCCCGTAAAAGGATGGTCACTGAATTCCGCGTTACACAGCGTTCCCGACTGCCAATCCATCGTGAAAAAAGCGATGGTGGAACGGCTCAAATCCCATTATGGGATCGGTTGGTTTGAAGAAACGGGTGCTACGGTGCAAGTGCAGTTCACCATTTTAAAAGACGAAGTGACCTTGCTCATCGACACCAGCGGTAACGGTTTGCATAAACGGGGATATCGTCGTAATGCAGGCGGCGCGCCCATTAAAGAGACTCTTGCCGCCGCTATCGTGGATGTGACCCGTACCCGCTTTGCCGAACAGGTCATTGACCCTTGTTGCGGGTCGGGCACGTTGCTGATTGAGGCGGCCCTTGCCGCCCGCCGCATTGCCCCCGGTATTCGCCGCCGCTTTGCAGCCATGGATACCGATTGGGTATCGGATGCGGTGTGGCAGGAAGAAAAAGAGCGGGCGACCGCGTTGCAATTGACCGATAAACCGTTTATCGCCCGTGGCTACGATATCGATCCCGAAGCGGTACGCCTCACGTTGGAGAATGCCGCCAAAGCAGGGGTGGGCCCCTTGGTAAAAGCTGTCGAGCGAGATCTGAAAAACTTCGTCCCCGAAGGGGACAGCGGCACCGTCTTATGTAACCCGCCCTACGGTGAACGATTATTGGATGTACAGACCGCTCAGTCGTTATACCGCACCATGGGGAAAGTGTTTGTGCCCAAAACAGGATGGAGTTATGCCATCATCAGTCCCGATGAACGGTTTGAAGAATGGTTTGGCCGCCCTGCGGATAAACGGCGCAAACTCTATAACGGTATGCTGAAATGCCAGTTGTATATTTACTATAAGTAGGATGTAAAAGGGGGAGTTCCTATGCGGCATGTCTTTATTCTCAATCCCGCGGCGGGCAAAAGCCGTTCGGCGTTGGCACTGGTGCCGGAAATCGAACGTTTTTTTAAGCAATATTCGTTGGAATACGCCGTTCGTGTGACCAATGCACCGGGGAAGGCTACCGACATCGCGCGTGAAGAAACGGAAAAAGGCGATCCCGTCCGTTTGTATGCCTGCGGCGGAGACGGTACGTTGTTGGAAGTGGCCAACGGCATGTATCAGGCACCCCATGCGGAACTGGCTTGTATTCCCTGTGGTTCCGCCAACGACTTCATTCGGTTTATGGATCACCCCGAACGGTTTCGCCAACTGGCTGCACAGGTGGCGGGGTCTGCCCGCAAGGTGGATGCCATTTCTTGCAACGGCAAGTTGTCGTTAAACCTGTGTTGTATGGGATTGGATGCCGAAGTGGGCGATCGTATGGTGCAATATAAACATTTGCCCGGTGTCAGCGGTCCCATGGCCTATAATTTGGCACTGGTCAATACTTTTTTTCGCCCGTTGGGGCAAAAATTACGAGTGGTCATGAATACCACCGAGGGAATGGTGGAGCGAGAGGGGGAATACTTGTTTGCCCTGGCCGCTAACGGTCAATACTATGGAGGCGGATACCACGGCTCGCCGTTGTCCAGTCCCGATGACGGGTTGCTGGATTTTGTTTTGGTGAAGAAAATCTCCCATTTGCGGGTGCTCACCATTTTAGGAAAATACAAGCGGGGCGAGCATTTGGGACTGGATTGTTGCGAAACTTTCCGCGGCACGTCCATGGAAGTGTACGCCGAAGAGCCCGCCGTGGTCAATGCGGACGGCGAGTGTATTCGTACCGAAAAAGTAAAATTCGAACTGTTGCCCGCCGCCATTTCCTTTGTGTATCCGGCGGAAGATCCTGATGAATTGTTAAAAAACTATGAAATATCCGAAAATTGCCAAATAACTACTTGATTTTTACAGAGAAACGGTTACAATAGGTTTTAGCACTCCCGCAAATCGAGTGCTAATTCTAACAACATATCCGTAAGGAGGATTTGATTATGACGATGAAACCTTTGTCTGACAGAGTGGTCATCAAAATGGTAGAGGCGGAGGAGACCACCAAAAGCGGGATCATTCTTGCCGGTTCTGCCAAAGAGAAACCCCAGATCGCCGAAGTGGTGGCGGTAGGCCCCGGCGGCAATGTGGACGGTAAAGAAGTCACCATGTATGTAAAAACCGGTGACAAAGTGATCACCAGCAAATATTCCGGCACCGAAGTGAAAATGGACGGTGTGGAGTATACCATTGTTCGCCAAGGTGATATTTTGGCGATCGTAGAATAAGGAGAGAGAATCATGGCAAAAGAGATTTTATACGGCGAAGAAGCCCGCAAAGCGTTGCAAGCGGGTGTAGATCAACTGGCCAATACCGTGAAGATCACCTTAGGTCCCCGTGGCCGCAATGTGGTACTGGACAGAAAATTCGGCGCTCCCCTCATCACCAATGACGGCGTGACCATCGCCAAAGAGATCGAATTGGATAACGCTTTTGAAAACATGGGTGCACAACTGGTAAAAGAGGTGTCCACCAAAACCAACGATGTGGCGGGTGACGGTACCACCACTGCTACCCTGTTGGCACAGGCGCTCATCCGCGAAGGTATGAAAAACGTGGCTGCCGGTGCCAACCCCATGGGCGTGAAACGGGGCATCCAACAAGCGGTTGACGCGGTGGTTGCGGAAGTGAAAGCGGGCTCCAAAAAAGTGAGCGGTACTGAGGATATTGCCAGTGCGGCCACCATTTCCGCGGGCGACGGTTTTATTGGCAACTTGATTGCAGAAGCCATGCAGAAAGTTTCTGCCGACGGTGTGATCACCGTGGAAGAATCCAAAACCGCCGAAACCTACACCGAAGTGGTGGAAGGCATGCAGTTTGACCGCGGTTATATCACCCCCTACATGGTGACCGATACCGATAAGATGGAAGCGGTCATCGACGATGCGTTCCTGCTCATCACCGATAAGAAGATCAGCAATATTCAAGATATTTTGCCGTTGCTGGAGCAGATCTTGCAAGCGGGCAAAAAATTGGTTATCATCGCTGAAGACATCGAAGGCGAGGCGTTGTCCACCCTTATTGTCAACAAATTGCGCGGTACCTTTACCTGCGTAGCGGTGAAAGCTCCCGGTTTCGGCGACCGCCGCAAGGAAATGCTACAGGATATCGCTATTCTCACCGGCGGTCAGGTCATTTCCGAAGAAGTGGGTCTGGAACTGAAAGACACCTCCATCGCCATGTTGGGCCGTGCCCGTCAGGTGAAAGTGCAAAAAGAAAACACTATCATCGTGGACGGCGCGGGTGACAATAACGCCATTAAAGCCCGCGTGGCGCAGATCCGCACGCAGATCGAAAACACCACGTCCGACTTCGACCGTGAGAAGTTGCAAGAGCGTCTTGCCAAGATGGCGGGTGGCGTGGCGGTCATCAAAGTGGGTGCCGCTACGGAAGTGGAAATGAAAGAGAAGAAACTCCGCATTGAAGATGCTCTCGCCGCTACCAAAGCTGCGGTGGAAGAGGGTCTGGTGGCCGGCGGCGGCGTGGCGCTGATCAATGCATCCGCGGTGTTGTTGCCCATGCTGGAAAACACCGAAGGCGATGAGAAAACCGGTATCAAGATCGTGTTGAAAGCCATCGAAGAGCCGGTGCGCCAAATCGCGTTGAACGCCGGTTTGGAAGGCAGTGTCATCATCGACCGTATCCGCACCGAAAACAAAAAGAATTTCGGTTTTGATTTTGCCGCTGAGCAGTATGTGGATATGTTTGCCGCGGGTATCGTGGATCCCACCAAGGTGACCCGTTCCGCATTGCAGAACGCCGCTTCCGTGGCGTCCATGGTGCTCACCACCGAGTCGTTGGTAGCGGATAAGAAAGAACCGGTGGCTCCCGCCCCTGCCGCACCCGATATGGGCGGTATGTATTGATCCGTTGAACCAAAAAGGAGATGTGCGAACAGCACATCTCCTTTTTTCTATCTTGAGGAAAAATATACCATGACAGTCTTTTCTTTTTTTCGATAGTATGGTATACTTAAAGTTCCAATACTGGTAGTAAAGGGGGCTGATTGCTCATGGATCGTTTCAAACTGGTATCATCCTATCAACCCACTGGCGATCAGCCGGAAGCTATCGCCAAATTGACGGCGGGTGTTTTGGAAGGCAAAAAGGAGCAGGTGTTACTGGGCGTGACAGGTTCGGGCAAGACCTTCACAATGGCGAACGTTATTGCTAACGTAAATAAACCGACACTTGTTCTCGCTCACAATAAAACCCTTGCCGCGCAGTTGTGCTCGGAGTTTAAGGAGTTCTTCCCCGAAAACGCGGTGGAATATTTTGTGTCCTACTACGATTATTATCAACCTGAGGCGTATATTCCTACTACTGACACTTACATTGAAAAAGATTCTGCTATTAACGACGAGATCGATAAATTGCGCCATTCTGCCACGTCCGCCCTTTCGGAACGACGGGATGTGATCATTGTGGCCAGTGTATCGTGTATCTACACATTGGGCGACCCTATTGATTATCGCAGTATGGTGATCTCGTTGCGTCCCGGTATGATGAAAAAGCGGGACGAATTGTTGATGAAATTGGTAGATCTCCAGTATGAGCGTAACGACATTGGGTTTTCTCGCAACAAATTCCGTGTGCGGGGAGATGTGGTGGAGATCTTTCCCGCCTATTCGGGCGATACCGCCGTGCGAGTGGAGTTTTTCGGAGACGAGATCGATCGATTGAGCGAGATCAACGTATTGACAGGAGAAGTGAAAGGGTTACTGGGACACGTGGCCATCTATCCCGCTTCGCATTATATCATTCCCCCTGAAAAAATGGAAAGCGCCATCGGACGAATTGAAACGGAACTGGAACAGCGGGTGGAATACTTTAAAGCCGAGGGGAAATTGTTGGAAGCCCAACGGATCTTGCAACGCACTCGTTATGACATTGAAATGTTGCGAGAGATCGGCATGTGTAAGGGAATTGAAAACTATTCCCGCGTGTTGTCGGGCCGTGCACCGGGATCGACCCCTTGTACCTTGCTGGATTATTTCCCCGATGATTTTTTGTTGTTTGTGGACGAGTCCCATGTGACATTGCCGCAGGTGCGTGGTATGTTCGGCGGCGACCACGCCCGCAAAAAGAATTTGATCGATTTCGGGTTTCGGTTGCCTAGCGCGTACGACAACCGCCCCCTGAATTTTGATGAATTTTACGCCCGCTTGAACCAAGCCATTTTTGTCAGTGCCACCCCCTCTCAATTTGAGCGGGAAAAAGGGGGTGCGCCGGTGGAACAGGTCATTCGTCCTACGGGATTGTTGGATCCCGAAGTGACGGTGAAGCCCGTGGAAGGACAGATCGACGACCTGATTGGGGAGATCCGTTGCTGCACAGATCGGAACGAACGGGTGTTGGTGACAACGCTGACCAAAAAAATGGCGGAAGACCTGACGGAATATTTGGAGACCGTGGGGATCCGCGTGCGGTATATGCACCACGATATCGATACCATGGAACGCATGGCCATCATCCGCGATTTGCGGTTGGGTGAATTCGATGTGCTGGTGGGTATCAACCTGTTGCGTGAGGGATTGGACATCCCCGAAGTATCGTTGGTGGCCATTTTGGATGCGGATAAAGAAGGCTTTTTGCGGTCAGAGACCTCGCTGATACAGACCATCGGGCGCGCGGCGCGAAATGCCGAGGGGCGGGTGGTTATGTATGCGGATCAGGTGACACCGTCTATGGAAAACGCCATTGCGGAGACCAATCGCCGCCGCGCCATTCAAATGCGATATAACGAGGAGCACGGCATCATTCCCCGCACCATTACCAAAGAGGTGCGGGACGTGTTGCAGATCACGCCCACGGATAAGACCGAGGGAGGTGACCGCCGTTTGACAAAATTAGAGCGGCAACAGCGGATCGAACAGTTGACGAAAGAAATGAAACACGCCGCTAAATTATTGGAATTCGAGCATGCGGCTTGGTTACGTGATGAGATTGAGAAACTCAAAAACCAAAAATAAGAGGTTTACGGCGTATGTTGGATAAATTGATCATCAAAGGCGCAAGAGAGCACAATTTGAAAAATGTGGATGTGACCATCCCGCGGGATAAGTTGGTGGTGTTTACGGGGTTGTCCGGCTCGGGCAAATCGTCGTTGGCGTTTGACACCATTTATGCTGAGGGACAACGGCGGTACGTGGAGAGTTTATCGTCGTATGCGCGGATGTTTTTGGGACAGATGGACAAGCCCGAAGTGGATTCCATTGACGGGTTGTCGCCCGCCATTTCCATCGATCAAAAGACCACCTCCAAAAACCCCCGTTCCACGGTGGGAACGGTGACGGAGATTTACGATTATTTGCGATTGTTATACGCTCGTATCGGTATCCCGCACTGTCCGAAATGCGGGCGGGAGATCCGTCAACAAACGGTGGACCAGATCGTGGATCAGTTGATGGCGTTGGGTGAGGGGACACGGTTACAGTTGTTGGCGCCCATCGTGCGGGGGCGCAAAGGGGAATATCAAAAAGAATTTGAGGCCGCTCGCAAGTCGGGGTATGTGCGGGTACGGGTAGATGGATCGATCTATGATCTGTCGGAAACCATTCCCATGGACAAAAACAAAAAGCATACCATCGAGATCGTGGTGGATCGGTTGGTGGTAGCGGAAGATGCCCGCAGCCGTATGGCGGATTCCATCGAAACCGCCACATCTTTGGCGGGAGGATTGTTGTGCGTGAACATTCCCGACGGGGAGGATCTGCAATTTTCCCTGAACTACGCCTGTCCCGAACACGGGATCAGTGTGGAAGAACTGTCGCCGCGGATGTTTTCTTTTAACAACCCCTTCGGTGCGTGCCCCAAATGTTCGGGATTGGGAATTTTTATGTCGGTGGATCCCGAATTGGTGATTGCCGATCCCGCCTTGTCCATCGGGGAAGGCGCTATCCGCGCCAGCGGCTGGAGTTTTCTGGATGGCGGCACCATCATGAAAATGTATTACGAGGGACTTGCCAAACATTACGGGTTTTCGCTGGATACCCCGTGGCAAGACTTGCCTGAAAAAATTCGCAACATTGTGTTGTACGGAACAAACGGCGAGAAGATCCGTATGACCCGCCGCACGGAATACGGATCGGGCGAATATTATACCGCCTTTGAAGGCGTCGTCAACAATCTGGATCGTCGCCATCGGGAAACCAACAGTGATTGGATGCGGGAAGAACTGGAAACCTATATGAGCAAAGTTCCTTGCCCCGATTGTCACGGTCATCGGTTGCGTCCCGAAAGTTTGGCGGTGACGGTGGGCGGTATTAATATTGCTGAGGCTTGCGATAGATCGGTAGCCGAATTGTTGGAGTTTGTGGAGGAATTGGAGCCGTCGCTCACCGATCGCGAACGCATGATCGGCGGGCGGATCCTCAAGGAGATCCGCGAGAGATTATCGTTCTTGAAAAACGTGGGACTGGATTATCTCAGTCTGTCACGGGCGGCATCCACGCTTTCGGGCGGCGAAAGCCAACGTATTCGGTTGGCCACCCAGATTGGGTCGTCGCTGATGGGGGTTTTGTATATACTGGACGAGCCTAGTATCGGTCTGCATCAGCGAGACAACGAAAAACTGTTGCAAACGCTGTGTCGGTTGCGGGATCTGGGCAATACCCTCATTGTGGTGGAACACGACGAAGATACCATGCGCATGTCCGACTGGATTGTGGATATCGGTCCCGGTGCGGGTGTCAACGGCGGACAGGTGGTCTGCGCGGGTACGCCGGAGGATATTTGTGCCTGTGAACAGTCGTTGACGGGGCAATATCTCAGCGGACGGCGGCGTATCCCTGTTCCCGAAAAACGCCGCGCGGGAAACGGGAAAGTGCTGAAGATCCTCGGCGCTTCCGAAAACAATTTGCAGAACATTGATGTGGAATTTCGGTTGGGTGCCTTTAACTGCGTGACCGGTGTGTCCGGCTCGGGGAAATCCTCCCTTGTGAACGAGATCTTGTATAAGAAATTGGCCAACAAACTCAACCGCGCGTATTGCCGCGCGGGTTCTCACAAAGGCATGAAAGGGATTGAGGCGCTGGATAAAGTGGTCAACATCAATCAAGCGCCCATCGGACGGACACCCCGTTCCAATCCCGCCACCTACACGGGCGTATTCAACGATATTCGGGAACTGTTTGCCTCTACGCCCGATGCCAAAATGCACGGATACGGTGCCGGTCGGTTTTCTTTTAACGTTAAGGGCGGTCGGTGCGAAGCGTGCCAAGGTGACGGTATCTTAAAGATCGAAATGCATTTTCTGCCGGACGTGTATGTGCCTTGTGAAGTGTGCAAGGGGCAACGATATAATCGGGAAACGCTGGAAGTGCGCTATAAGGGCAAAAACATTTATGAAGTGTTGGAAATGACGGTGGATGAGGCCATCCCGTTCTTTGAGAGTTTACCCAAGATCGCCCGCCGGTTACAGACGTTGCAAGATGTAGGACTGGGCTACATCAAACTGGGACAACCCGCCACTACTTTGTCGGGCGGTGAAGCCCAACGGGTGAAACTGGCTACGGAATTGTCCAAACGCGCCACCGGCCGCACCATTTACATTTTGGACGAGCCTACCACGGGTCTGCACACGGCGGATGTGGCGCAGTTGATCCGTGTGTTGCAAACCTTGGTGGATGCGGGCAATACCGTGGTGGTGATCGAGCACAATCTGGATGTGATCAAAACCGCGGATTATCTTGTGGATCTGGGGCCCGAGGGCGGTAATCGCGGTGGATTGGTGGTGGCGTGCGGTACGCCCGAAGAAGTGGCCGCCTGTCCCGCGTCATATACGGGGAAATTCTTAAAACCCGTGTTGGAACAAAATTCCCGTTGATTTTTTTCGAAAATGCAGTAAAATAGACTGTTGATGAAAGGAGGGAACCCCCGTGAGCGATTTTTGGAAGACACTGTATGCGATTTCGTATTATGCCGGTGTGCAGACCTTGCGGTTGTTGCACCGCATCGGGCGGTTCTTTGCTTTTATTTGGCATCCGCTTTTCTTCTTCCTCCGTCGAACGATAGGCGCAGTGGCAAGTGGCGTTATCCGCGGGTTGCGTGCGCGGTGGCGGGTATTAAAACGAGATATGCGCCATTCAAGAACGCGAATCGCGGAAGCGTTTCGTCGTCATCCCTTGCAGGGATTGTGGGAACTGTTGCGAATTCCGTTCGCGGCGCTCAATCGGCATCGGCGCATGACGCGGGGACTGCTCCGGTTTGCCGCTTTGGTAGTGGCGATCGCTGCGTTGTTATTTACGTTCCAATATTGGAATGGCATCACCTATGCGGTGGCGTTGGAAAACAATGGCGACGTATGGGGCTATGTGGCGGATGAATCGGTGTTGCAAAGCGGTACCGCCATGGCCATGGAACGGGTGAACGGCGTATACGAATGGAAACAGATGGATGCGAAACCATCCTTGGCACTGTCTATGGTGCATGAAAGTGATATTTTAACATCCGCCGAAGTGTGTGATCTGCTGCTTAAAAAGAGTGAATTGTCCCTCATACGGGCTTGCGGTGTGTATGTGGACGGTGTGTTGCAAGGGGCGGTTAATACGCGAACCAGTGCCGAGCGATTGCTGGACCGGATCTTAGTGGAGAGTTGTCAGGGACAGGAAGGAGTTACAGCCTCTTTCTTCCAAAAGGTGGAACTGATAGAGGGGTTATATCCCGATTCCATGGTTGTTCCTGCCAACACCATGCAAGAAAACCTCGTCACCGAAGGCGCGGCAAAAGAGTTTTATGAAGTGAAGGCAGGGGATACCTTGCAGTCGGTGGCGAAAGCCACAGGTGTGTCGGTGAGCGATCTGCGAAAGCTGAATAAATTATTGACCGATACCCTCAGTGAGGGGCAAACGTTGTTGATCCGTGACAGCGAGCCCCATCTGCAGGTATTAGTGTCGGGTACCATCGAATATGAAGTGGAAGTACCCTTTAAAGTCCAGCGGGTGGCAGACGCGTCGGCGTATAAAGGCTATGAGCGTATTCGTGTGCAAGGGAAAAACGGTGTGAACCGCATTACCGCTACTGCTACGTATTTGGACGGAGAAGAACTGTCTTGTGTTATTATGTCATCGACCGTCGTGGAAGAACCCGTCACGCAAGTGGTGGCCTATGGAACGAAACAACTGAATTCCAAGACCTATAAAGGCGGTCCTTATGCTACGGGACGGTTTATGTGGCCCGTTCCCTATACCCGTTATATTACCCAGCATTTTGGCTCCGCGGGCGGGCATGGTGCTATTGATATCGCAGACACCAATATCCGTGGTCAGGATATTGTGGCTTCCGACGGTGGTACGGTGGTTATTGCCGCCTACCGAAAAGGAACTTCCTACGGTTCTTACGGCAAATATATCGTAATCGACCACGGCGGCGGATATCAAACCTTATATGCCCATTGCGATGAATTGTTGGTATCTCCCGGCGATATCGTGAAGCAGGGGCAGGTGATCGGCAAGGTGGGTAACACCGGCCGCAGCGAAGGCCCGCACCTGCATTTTGAAATACAAATAAACGGCAGACGGGTCAATCCCATGTCCTTCTTCTAAAGGAGTTTTTTCATGGAACAACAAGTGGTGATAGGCGGAAAATACCGCCATTTTAAGGGGAATGAATACGAAGTTGTTGCCCTTGCACGACACAGTGAAACGCTGGAGCCGTTGGTGGTATACCGCGCGTTATACGGCGAGGGTGAGGTATGGGTACGGCCGCTGACCATGTTTGGCGACACGGTCACGCGGGACGGACGCACGTTCCCTCGGTTTGAGCAGATACTTTAAAAGACAGGAAGTAAGAAACATGGCACAACGGGAAAATTTAAGAAACATTGCGATCATTGCCCACGTGGATCACGGCAAGACCACATTGGTGGATCAGTTATTGCGTCAAAGCGGCATTTTTCGTGAGAATGAACAGGTTTCCGAACGAGTGATGGACTCTAACGATTTGGAAAAAGAACGGGGCATCACCATTTTGTCAAAAAACACCGCCGTCATGTACAACGGTACCAAGATCAACATCGTGGACACCCCCGGCCATGCCGATTTCGGCGGCGAGGTGGAGCGTATTCTGATGATGGTGGACGGCGTGTTGCTGCTGGTAGATGCTTTTGAGGGGTGTATGCCCCAAACCCGATTTGTGCTGAAAAAAGCCTTGGGATTGGGTAAACGCCCCGTGGTCGTGATCAACAAGATCGATCGGGACGGCGCGCGTCCCGCGGAAGTGATCGACGAGTTGCTGGACTTGTTTATTGAATTGGGTGCTGATGAAGATCAGTTGGATTTTCCCGTGGTATACGCGTCGGGCCGCGACGGGTATTCCTCATTAGACCCCGCTGTCCGTTCGGGAAATATGCAACCGCTGTTTGAGGCCATTTTAGAACACGTTCCCGCCCCCGAGGGGGATCCCGACGGCCCGTTGCAGATCCTGTTTTCCAACATTGATTATGACGACTATGTGGGACGTATCGGCGTGGGTCGCGTGGAACGGGGTACCGTGAAAAACGGTCAATTCGTCACCTTATGCCGCGCAGACGGTACCACCGCTCGTGCCCGTATCGGCAAATTGTATCAATTTGAAGGATTGCAACGGGTAGAGCATGAAACGGCGACGTTGGGCGATCTGATCGCCGTGACGGGTATTACGGATCTCAACATCGGTGAGACCGCCTGCGATCCCGACCATGTGGAGCCGTTGCCCTTTGTTCGCATTGACGAACCCACCATCTCCATGGTGTTTATGGTGAACAACAGTCCTTTTGCCGGCAAAGAGGGTAAATTTGTGACGTCCCGTAATCTCCGTGACCGCCTATTTAAAGAAGTGGAGACCAATGTGAGTATGCGGGTGAAAGAAACCGATTCCACCGATGCCTTTGAGGTGTCGGGGCGGGGTGAACTGCATTTATCCATCCTCATTGAGACCATGCGCCGCCAAGGATTTGAATTTGCGGTGAGCCGTCCTCAAGTCATTTACAAAAAGGACGAAGCGGGCAATTTGCTGGAGCCTATGGAGTTGCTCATGATCGAAGTACCCGAACAGTATGTAGGCGCGGTGATGGAGAAATTAGGATCCCGCAAAGCGGAGATCGTCAATATGGGCACACGTGAAACGGGTGCCAGCCACTTGGAATTCCGTATTCCGTCCCGCGGATTGATGGGGTATCGTCAACAATTTTTGACCGATACCAACGGCAACGGGATCATGAATAGTGTATTTGATGGTTATGAGCCCTATAAAGGGGATATTCCGCAACGGATCCAAGGTTCGCTGGTGGTGTTCGAGACCGGCGAGACCAGCAGTTACGGTTTGTTTAACGCGCAGGATCGCGGCGCATTGTTTGTGGGGCCGTCAGTGCCCGTATATGAGGGGATGATCGTGGGCGAATCCCCCAAAAGCGAGGATATCGTGGTGAATGTGTGCAAGAAAAAGCACGTTACAAATATGCGTGCCGCCGGCTCGGATGAGGCTTTACGGTTGACGCCGCCCACGATTTTGTCCTTGGAACAATCACTGGAATTTATCAACGACGATGAGTTGGTGGAAGTGACGCCGAAATCCATTCGTCTGCGGAAGCGCATCCTATCCAAAGAACTGCGTATGAAAGACGCAGCAAGGAAGAAGGGGTGAACCCATGCGCCGTTCTTGTTGGTATATCGGCCTTTCTTGGTTGATCGGCTGTCTGATCGGCGCTTGGTTGTCGCTCAATATGCTGCTGATGGTTACTGTCGGCAGCATTCTTTGTTTTGCGGTAACGGTGACAGCATCCTCTCTTCGCTGTCGAAGCGCGGTGTGGTTGTGTGCATTGGGTTTTTGCGGTGCTTTGATCGCGGTGACCGTTACAGAGGTGTACCACTACCGGCCCGTACAACAACAGGTGGGACGTACGGTCACCTTAAAAACGGTGATTGACGATACGGAGTCGGGAATCTACGGACGGGTTATTGAAGGAGATCTGCCTAACGGAACACAGTTGCAGTTGTGGATCGGTGATGAGGGACAAAAGCCCGAACTATATGAAATACTATCCGGTACGTTTATGTTATGCGACAGAGGAGAGACAGGTCTTTCTTTATTACAGACGAAAGCATCGGGTGTATGGTTTGCCGCTGTTCCCGACAAAGTGACAACTGAAAAAGGTACTGTACCGTGGACGGCGTGGTTTGACGATCTTCGCCGACAAGCGACAGAGAGCATCAATACTCATTTGTCAGGTGATGCAGGAGCGTTGACAGCGGGAATCTGTTTCGGTGACGACAGCACCTTGTCTGACAATGCGAAAAGTTGGTTTCGCGTCAGCGGCGTGTCGCATTTGTTTTCGATATCGGGTTTTCACATGGTGATCATCGCACAGGCGTTACAGTGGCTGCTAAACCGTCTTCGGTTGCCGCGGTTGATGCGGGCGTTGTTCTCTATGGTCGCCATGGTGTTTTTTATGTTGATGGTGGGGCTTGAGCCCTCGGTGGTTCGTTCGGGGCTTTTGTGCCTGCTTGTGTTGTTGGGCACTTGCTTTCGCCGCCAGGCGGATACCCGCAATTCTTTGGGACTGGCGTTGCTGGTTCTGTTGGCAGAAGATCCGTTTGCTGCTTACGATGTAGGGTTGTTACTGTCGTTTACGGCAACCTTCGGATTGGTATTGTTATATTCCCAACTGAAAGTGAGGATACTGTCGTTCTTGCCCGAGAAATGGCGGAAACAGAACAACGGTTTGTATCAAGGAGCAGAGGCACTTGTCAGCGCTGTTTGCTTGACGATGTCGGCTTCGTTGGCGACCCTTCCCGTCATGGCAGTGTTTTTCGGTGAAGTGTCGGCGGTGGCAGTGCTGACCAATATATTGGCATCCACACCTGCCTCTTTGCTCATGATCTTTGGGTGTGTGGGAAGCGTGTGCGCGTTTCCTGTTATGTCGGTGCTTGCCGACTTTTGTTTCCTGATTTGCGGGTGGTTGGCACGGCTTTTATTGTGGATCACCGAAAAAATTTCAAATTTTCCGTTGGTTACGGTTGCTATTCGGGATACTTATCTGTTATTATGGATAGTAGGAACGGGGATTCTCTTGTATGCAGGATGGCGCGTCGCTCGTAAAACGGGGATGGCCTGGATGTCAGCCATCAGCACCTTAACGCTGGTAATCGCCATGGCGGGACGTGCTTATTTTTTGGATGGTGTCACCACCATTCGCGTTTTTTCCACTGAAAAAGACAGCGCATTTTGTCTGCAACAGGAAGAAGAGACGGTACTATTCTGCGTTCCCGAAGAGGTGGGAACGGTATACGATCTGCGTACCCAACTGCGGTTGAGCGGCGTTGAATATATCGATACCGTGGTGGTTCCCGCGGGGAACGAAGCCGCATTGACGGCTATGATGGTGTTGCTAAAAGATTATTTTGTTGACACACGGTTGTTGTACGGGGAAGATGCGGCATCATTGGTGTCGTTTTTTGACGAATGTGTTCCCATCGGTGACGACACTTTGACCATAGATAAGAGCATATCGCTTACCCGCTATGGAACGTTTTTCTCGTTGATGATCGAAGAAACCCATGTGTTGGTGAGCACGGATGACGATTCCGTGTGGACGTTACCTGCTTTTCAGCGACAGGCGGATGTGATCCTTTACGGCGGTGCGCTGCCGTCGGAAACGGTGATATTTACCGCCGATGTGGGGGTCGTGCAAGGATGGCGACACCATTTATCGAGTGCGGCCGCCTACGGTGTTCAGCAATTGATCGTTGCCGATCAGCAGGAGATTGTTCTCATGACCCGCGGGGCGGGCGATATATTCGAAACTATGTGAGGGGAGAGGGTTATTCATGGTGTTGACGGAACAGGAATTGAAGCAGCATCTGAAAGAAGCAGAGCCGGCACGGGTATATGTGCTGTATGGCGAAGAATCCTATTTAACTTCCCATTATGCGAATCAATTGATCCGCATGGCGGGCGGACGTTCGGGTGACCCGTTGGCTCAATTTAATTTTCAACAATTTGACGGGCAGGAATGTCCGTTCGATATTATCGAAGAAGCGGCGGAAGCGTTGCCGTTGATGGCTGACCGCAAATGTGTGGCGGTGCAGAATTGCGATGTGACCACGGCATCGGTGTTTGAGCGGGTCATGACTTTGGTATCCGATCCGCCGGAAGAGACGGTGCTGATCTTTTGGATGACCACCTTGTTTGCCGACGGCAAAAAGCCCGCCCGTTTTAAACAGTTTTTGGATGCGGTGAACAAAACGGGTATCTGTGTAGAATTCCCCCGTAAAACAAACGACGAGATCGTGCGGTTATTATGTGCGGGCGCGGGACGGCGCGGCAGTTTGCTGAAACCCGATGTGGCCCGTCGGCTGGTGGAACAATGCGGGAATGATTTAAACTTATTGCTCAATGAATTGGATAAGTTGTGCGCGGTGGCAGGAAACGGTGAGATCACCGCTTCCGTATTGGATCAGGTAGCCATCAAGAATTTGAGCGCACAGGCGTATGAATTGTCCAACGCCATTTTGCAACAGCATTATGAAAAAGCCTATCTTATCTTACATCGGTTGTTTGCCTGTCGGGCGGAGCCGGTGGTGATTCTGGGTGCCCTTTCTTCCGCTTATGCAGACCTGTATCGCGCGAAAGTTGCCTCTGCGGGCGGCGCACAGGCGGAAACCCTGGTAGAAGAATTCGATTATAAAGGGAAAGTGTTCCGCTTACGGTATGCCTCTCGCGATTGCAGTCGGTTGTCGCTGGAATCGTTGCGGGAGAGTTTGGATATTTTGGCGCAAGCCGATCGCCGTTTAAAATCCACCTCCGTGGATAAAAAGACGATTTTGGAAGAAACGGCGGCGAAATTGATCGTCACCGCCAAATTGGGGCGGACATGACGAGGGTACGTATCCGCGAAGCTGTCGCGGTGGAAGGTAAATACGATGCCGCCCGTTTGCAAACGGTGGTGGATACCACTATTGTTTGTACCGGCGGCTTTTCCCTTTTTCATGATACGGAAAAGCGGAATTTGTTGCGAAAATTGGCGGAGAACCGCGGCTTGATCGTGTTGACGGACAGCGATGCGGCGGGATTTTTGATCCGCGACCATATCAGCAGTGCATTGCCCAAAGCACAACTGAAACACGCCTATATTCCTCCCATAGCGGGAAAGGAAAAACGCAAATCCGTTCCTTCGGCAGAAGGACTGTTGGGCGTGGAAGGCCTTGACGGTGAGATCCTTTTGCAAGCATTGTTGCGGGCGGGAGCGACGGTAGAAGGAGAGGAAGCGTTAAAAACACCTGCCTTTCTCACAAAGGCTCGTTTATACGTCGACGGACTGACAGGACAGGCAAACAGTGCCGTACGGCGGGAAGCCCTGCTGCGGGCCTTGGAACTGCCCGCTTATTTATCCGCCAACCGCCTGATCGAGGTGCTGAATGCTATTTTGACAGAAGAGGAGTATGTAGCATTGCTGAAACTTTGAAAAAACCGCGCAAATTTGAAAGTTTTTGGTTTTTCGAGCGTTTAAGAATTGACATTGTCGAACAAACGAGATATAATAAAACTGTATTTTTTATTCTTTCCGAAGGGAGAATGAACATGCGGTTGTTGGAAGAGAGAATTCGTAAGGATGGCCAACTTGGGGCGGGAAATGTACTCAAGGTGGACAATTTTCTCAACCATCAAATCGATGTAGATTTCATTTGCCAATTGGGGCAGGAATTCGAGCGCTTATTTCACGACTGTGGCGTCAACAAGATCTTGACCATCGAGGCTTCGGGCATCGGTGTCGCTTGCTTGACGGCGCAGTATTTTCATGTTCCGGTAGTGTTTGCCAAAAAATCCAAAACCACCAACATTTTCGGTGATGTATATACCGCATCGGTGGAGTCCTACACCCACAATGTTACCAACACCATCATCGTATCCAAACGGTTTTTAAATGCTGAGGATCGGGTGTTGATCATCGACGATTTTCTTGCTAACGGTAAAGCGTTGGAAGGGCTCATTCAGGTGGTGGAAGAAGCGGGCGCTACCGTCGTAGGCGCGGGTATCGTGATCGAAAAAGCGTTCCAGCCGGGCGGTGACCGTATCCGTGGCCGCGGGATTCGTGTGGAGTCGTTGGCACGGATCGCCGAAATGGATCCCGAAAAGGGGATCACCTTTATTTAGTTACAGTGCCGTCACAAAGGCGGTTTGTAAAAGAAACAAAATCAACGGAGGGAAAAGACAATGAAAAAGATCCTTGCACTTCTTCTTGCCATGTTGATGGTTTTGGGCCTCGCTGCTTGCGGTGGCAACGGCGACACCACCACGACCACGACCGGTGGTAAAGAAGAAACCATGAAAGTGGGTTTCATCTTCTTGCACGATGAGAACTCCACTTACGACAAAAACTTCATCGACGCGGCGGTCGAAGCCTGCAAAAACATGGGCGTGACCATGGTGCAGAAGACCCAGATTCCCGAATCCAACGCTTGCTATGACGCGGCTGTGGAATTGATCGAAGTGGAAGATTGTGATATCATCTTCGCTGACTCCTTCGGCCACGAGTCCTTCTTGATGGACGCTGCGAAAAAGTATCCGGATGTGCAGTTCTGCCACGCTACGGGTACTCAGGCTCACACCAGTGATCTGAAAAACTTCCACAACGCCTTTGCTTCTATCTACGAAGGCCGTTACATGGCGGGTGTGGTTGCCGGTTTGAAACTCAACGAAATGATGGCCGCTGACAGCACCATCGTTCCCAAAATGGGTTATGTGGGCGCCTTCACGTTCGCGGAAGTGATGTCCGGTTACACCTCTTTCTATCTGGGCGCGAAATCCGTGTGCCCCAACGTGACCATGGATGTGAAATTCACCGGTAGCTGGTACGACGAAGAAAAAGAGAAGCAAGCGGCTCAGGCTTTGATCGATGGCGGTTGTGTCCTCATCAGCCAGCACGCTGACTCCATGGGCGCTCCCCCCGCTTGCGAAAACGCGGGTGTTCCCAACGTCTCCTACAACGGTTCCACCGCTGCTGCTTGCCCCGAGACCTTCTTGGTTTCTTCCCGTATCAACTGGGTGCCCTACTTTGAGTACATGATCACCCAAGTGAAAGACGGCAAAGACATCGCGGTTGACTGGACCGGCACCATCGAAACCGGTTCCGTTGTGCTGACCGATCTCGGCAAAAACGTGGCTGCCGATACCGCTACCAAACTGGCTGAAGTGAAATCCGGCTTGTTGGATGGCACCATCAACGTGTTCAATACCGCTAACTTCACTGTGAAAGGCGAGACCCTCACCTCTTACATGGCAGACGTGGACTTTGACGCGGACTACACCAAAGATACCGAAGCTATCGAAAACGGTGTGTTCTACGAGTCCAAACATCGCTCCGGCCCGTACTTCGACATTGAGATCGACGGCATCACGCTGCTCGACAGAAACTACGGCGAATAAGATAACATGCGGCAAGGCGGGGCAACTGCCCCGCCTTGTCCTAATTTATCGGTAATGCTGAACGGTGTGGCGAAAAAAACGACGCAGCGTTGAACATTACCAAGAAGGAGGTACCCACTATGGAGAAACAACCGGCGGCCATCGAGTTGCGGAACATCACCAAAACGTTTGGTCATGTGGTGGCAAATAAGAATGTATCCCTTTCGGTGGAACGAGGGGAGATTTTGTCCATCCTGGGCGAAAACGGCAGCGGTAAGACCACGCTGATGAACATGATCTCCGGCATTTATTTTCCCGATGAAGGGCAGATCTTGATCGACGGGGAAGAAACGGTTATTGCTTCGCCCCGCGATGCTTTTGACTACAAGATCGGGATGATCCATCAGCACTTCAAATTGGTGGACGTGTTCACCGCTACGGAAAACATTGTACTGGGTTTGGAAGAAGAGGGTCGATACAACTTAAAAGAAGCGGAAACACGGGTACGCGCCATTTGCGATCAATACGGGTTTGAACTGGATCCCAAAAAGAAGATTTATACCATGTCGGTATCTGAAAAACAAACAGTAGAGATCGTGAAAGTGCTGTATCGTGGTGCCGACATCCTCATTTTGGACGAGCCTACCGCGGTGCTTACCCCCATTGAAATCCGCAAACTGTTTGCGGTATTGCGTAAAATGAGGGAAGCGGGTAAAGCCATCGTCATTATCACCCATAAACTCAACGAAGTGATGGAGATCTCCGATCGTGTATCCGTTCTGCGCAAAGGCGAATACATCGGTACGGTCAACACCGCCGAAACCAGTGAATCGGAACTCACCGAGATGATGGTGGGTAAGAAAATCGACCTAAACATCCATCGCAGTGAACCGAAAGATGTGACACGGCGGTTAGAAGTGCACCATATCAACTGTTCCAACCGTGAAGGCGTGAAAATGCTGGACGATGTGTCGTTCGTTGCCAATGCCGGTGAGATCTTGGGTGTTGCGGGCATTGCGGGTTCCGGTCAACGGGAACTGTTGGAAGCCATTGCCGGTCTGCAAAAATTAGACAGCGGCGCGGTATTGTATAACAATCCCCAAACGGGGAAAATGGATAACTTAGGCGCGAAAACACCGTTACAGATCCGTGAACTGGGTGTGCGGTTATCCTTTGTTCCCGAAGACCGTTTGGGTATGGGCCTGGTCGGCAACATGGATATTGTGGATAACATGATGTTGCGCAGTTACAGCAAGGGGAAGAGCATGTTCTTGGAACGTAAAGCCCCCCGCGATCTGGCAGAGCATATCATTGATGAACTGGAAGTGGTGACGCCCAACGCCAACACGCCTGTGCGCCGCTTATCCGGCGGTAATGTGCAAAAAGTGTTGGTGGGTCGTGAGATCGCCGCCGCGCCAACGGTGCTGATGGCAGCATACCCTGTACGCGGCCTGGACATCAACTCTTCCTATACCATCTACAATCTATTGAATGAACAAAAAGAGAGAGGCGTGGCCGTTATTTTCGTAGGCGAAGACCTGGACGTGTTGTTGGCTTTGTGCGATCGCATTTTGGTGATCGGTTCGGGGCGGGTAACGGGTGTTGTTGATGCCAGAACCGCCACCAAAGAAGAGATCGGTCTGCTCATGACAAAAACCGACGGAGGTGACAACCATGGCTGATACCGTTGTGAAAAAGCATCATCGCGAGCCGTTGTTACACATCGCCAAACGGGATGATATGGTATGGTGGCAAGCGTGGCTCATTCGTATCGGAACGATTCTGTTGGCGTTTTTCCTGATCGGCCTGCTGTCTTGTGCGCTGACGGGCAGTTCGTTAGGCAATGTGTATGAACTGATGTTCCGCGGCACGTTCGGACGGTTGTTCGAAGGGAAAACCAGTTTGTTGTGGCGATTTTTACAGCAAACGGCGATCTTGTTGGGATTGTCGCTGGCGGTGACCCCCGCATTTAAAATGAAATTTTGGAACTGCGGTGCCGAAGGCCAAGCCTTGATGGGCGGTTTGATCGCCATGGTGTGCATGATGCAACTGGGGAATCTGCCCAACGGCTTGCTCATTGCCATCATTGCCGTTGCCAGTATGGTGGTAAGCGCCATATGGGGTGTTCTTCCCGCTATCTTTAAAGCACAGTACGGCACCAACGAAACCCTGTTTACCTTAATGATGAACTATGTTGCCACCCAGATCGTGGCCTATTATGTGTATCTGACAGGTAAGGGTTCCGGTATCATTCAGCCGGTGAGAACGGGTAACTTGCCGGTGATCGCCGGTCAGCAGTACTTGTTGAATATTCTGATCGTTGTTGTGCTGATGGTCCTCATGTTCGTGTATCTGAAATACAGCAAGCACGGATACGAGATTGCCGTGGTGGGCGAAAGCCAAAACACCGCCCGATATATCGGCATTAACGTGAAGAAAGTGATCTTACGCACTATGGCCATCTCCGGCGCAATCTGCGGTATCGTGGGTATGTTGTTGGTATCGGGTACGGACCATTCCATCAATACCGATACGGTGGGCGGACAAGGCTTTACTGCCATCATGATCTCGTGGCTCGGTCAGTTCAATCCCTTTATCATGGCGGGTATGTCGGCGTTGTTGGCGTTCTTAAATACCGGTGCGGGAAAAGTGGCGGACAGTTTCTTCTTAAACGGTTCCTATGCCGATATTGTCTCCGGTATTGTGATCTTGTTTGTGGTCGGTTGCGAATTCTTTATTCGGTATTCCGTGAGAATTCGTCGCAATAAGAAGGAGGGAGAAGCATGATACAAGCGTTTATCAGCAGTTCCATTCCTCTGGGTGTGCCGTTGCTTTATGGCTCTACCGGCGAGATCGTTACGGAAAAATCCGGTCACTTAAACCTCGGTATTCCGGGCATCATGTACGTGGGCGGTATCAGCGGCGTTATCGGCGCGTTCTTATATGAAAATGCCTGTGGCAATACTCTCGAAAACATGAATCCCTGGTTGGCGGTGTTGATTCCGCTGTTATCCTCGTTGATAGGCTCTGCTTTAATGGGTCTGATCTACAGTTTCTTAACGGTGACATTGCGGGCCAATCAGAACGTGACGGGTCTGGCATTGACCACCTTTGGTATCGGTATCGGCAACTTCTTTGGTGGTTCTCTTATCAAACTGGTGGACAGCGATATGCCTTCCATTATTTTGACCAAGACCAGTAAATTCTTCCGTGCCAGTTTGCCTTTTGCGGATGATCTGGGATGGTTTGGGGACATTTTTCTGTCACACGATTTTCTGACCTATTTATCCATTGTTATTGCGTTGATCGTATCCTTTGTGCTGAACCGCACCCGTGTGGGATTGAATTTGCGGTCAGTGGGCGAAAACCCCGGCACGGCGGATGCGGCGGGTATTCCCGTAACGGCCTATAAGTATATTGCCACCTGTATCGGCAGTGCCATTGCAGGATTGGGCGGTTTACAGTATGTGATGGCGTATGCCAACGGCGTATGGTCCAACGACGCATTCGGTGACCGCGGTTGGATGGCCATTGCGCTGGTGATCTTTGCTCTGTGGAAACCCACCATGGCCATCTGTGGCTCGTTCTTGTTCGGCGCGCTATGCAATGCCAACAACTATATCCACGGTTTGGGAGATTCTACACAGGAATTGTTTAAGATGTTGCCGTATGTGGTGACATTGATCGTACTGATCATCACCAGTATGCGCAAAAAGCGCGAATATCAACCCCCCGAAAGTTTGGGCTTGCCCTATTTCCGCGAAGAACGATAAGACAATGCCCGCCTTTGTCTGGGTTGACGAAGGCGAGCTCTTATCATATACTAAAGAAAAAGGGAGGTATGGGTATGCGTCGTGTCGCGGTGATCGCAACGGTTTTAGTCTTACTTGTCGGATCGTGCGGTTGCAAGCAGGAAACAACAAAAACTGACAACAACACCACCACTACGGCAATAGGAATGATTTCCGGGCAAGAACGTGTGAGTACCACCGTGCAAGGGGACATCGCGAATCGGACAACTATCACGGCAACCAAAACCGAGGCACACGGTTCTACGACAGTCACGACACATACAGTCACGGGGACTACCCGTTTATCGGGTATGGATCTGCCGTTGTCCGCCGGTAGCACAACAGCGGTGTCCGGAACGGATAATGACGCGGTAAACCCAACCACAACAGAAGTGGCGGTGATAGGTACGACCGTCACAACGAAAGCCGCTCCTACCGTCGGTGAGGTGACCCGTGCTACCGTAACGACACCTCAACAGGCCATTACCACCGATGCTCGGCAAACGATTACCTCCGCCGTCCACCAATCGAATACGACAAAGAGCGTGTCGACGGCTTTGCCAACAACCACTGCGTGGACAAAACCGATGGGTCCTACACCGCTGACAGCGTTGGACCCCGAAATGTATTACGGATATGTCTTATTGGGAAACGAGCGCAACGGTTCTCAATTACAAGCGGTTTACCGCCGTCTGGCAGCGGGTGTGGAAGCTATGGATACGGCCATTACAGTCAACGATGAGAGCGTACACATCAGCGGTGAAGACCTGAACAACGTTTGGAGTTATTATCGATTGGATTATCCGCAACATTTTTGGGTGGACAGCCGCTTTTCCTATGAGATTAAAGGCGATCAAATAACGGCCATGCCTTCCTATCGTATGGATAAAGAGGAACGGGACAGTCGGCGTGCCGATATGGAAAAAACGGTAATGGAAATTTTATCCGAGGTATCGGGCAGTTGGTCGGAATATGAGCGGGAGTTGGCTATTCACGATGCCTTGTGCGAACGGCTGACCTATCGCGAAAACGGTCCCGCTTCTCACAATGCCGACGGTGCGTTGGTAGATGGAGAAGCCGTTTGTGAAGGGTATGCGGAATCTTTCCAATATCTGCTATACCGTGCGGGCATTCAGTGTTTGGGTGTGATAGGTACCTCTCACAACGAAGACCATAAATGGAATGTGGTACGCCTTGATGGTAGTTATTATCATGTGGATATCACTTGGGATGATCCTGTTGGCGTGAAGCCAACCGTTTCTCATGGATATCTTAATATCAGTGAGGCCTTGTTGAAACGCGATCACCGTGTCGATCAAGAAGGCGGATATCCCCTTCCCGCTTGTCAAGTGACCACCTACAATTATTTTAAACAGAACGGCGGATGGCTCACCGACTTTTCCGTGGACGAGGTGGCCGCCCATCTTCGCCACAACAGCGGGAAGGCCGAGTTTTATCTTGTGGAGAAAACGGCAGAGCAGTTTGTAGATTGGTTTGACGAAAATGCGTACGTCATCAAGGAAAAAGCAGGAGCAGAATCGGGATACAGTCTGTCGATCGGCGAATTTACCGTGACAGTGGATATGACATAAAAAGAAGCCGTGTGTTAAAGTGAACACACGGCTTCTCTTTTGTATGTACGATTATTCTGCCGGCGAGGGTTCGGGCAACAACGGCTCTTCCGACACAGCAATGGGTTTTGCGAATTTGCGGTACAGTAAAATGTATCCGACGATCAATGCCACCGCCAATACGCCGCAGATGATCGCGGTAACGGTGAGATTGCGGCTGAAGACCGAGATAACGGGTTCTACAAAGGTGGCGATCGACGGATCCGATTCTGCCACGAGAGTGAGGATCGTACTGTTGCCCATGGTGATGGACAATGCGGTGGTCAGCAACGCCGCAACGGCGGCATCCACTCCTAACCACAACATACCGCCGAAACGAGGAAAACGGCAAGCGTAGATCAAGATCGCCAACAGGATGATGGACAGAATGGCGATGGTGGTGATCATGGGATTCAGAATTTGACGAATGACGGTGAACGGATCGTTTTCGGATTCTTCGGGCAGTGTGGGAAGCGGAAGTGATTCCACGATCACATCGGCGTGTGTATCCACCAACGTTTTGAGTTCCTTCGCGATAGTTTCCTCTGGAACATCCTCAGGCATGTAGGGTTTGACGGATTCTACGATCGCATCGATCTCTTCATTGGCAAGGGATTTCAGCGCTTCGGTGGTGAATTGCCGCTCACCTGCGGTTTCCCCTTTTAAAACCACGTCCAAAACATCCTGCGCGTATAGGCCGAAGGCCTTAGAAACGGTGTCGGACGCAATCAATTTCTCGATGGCCTCTGTACTGACGCCTTCGATGGGGATGATTTCTTGCAGATCTTCGGCAGGGGGAAGAATAGCTTCCAGATCAATATTTTGTACGGCCGACGAAACGGTATCGGCGATGATTTCCGGCTTGGCAAAGGATGTGAGACCGCAATATAGGGAGAAAACAGAAACCAACATGATCAGGACAATGCTGAACAGGGTTGCCGCAATACAACCTAAAACATTAAGAAAAGTTTTCATAGATACGCCTCCTCAAAGACTGTACATAAACTATACCATTGTATGCCAAAAAAGGCAAGGCAAAAGCTAAAAGAAAACAGGTGTCGGCTATCAGCCGGCACCTGTTTCACGTTTTATTGTGCGGGACGGCGGGCTGCTACAAAGCGGGGTCCCCAATAGGAATTGTCGAGTTTTTGCGATTTTGTGGGAGAATCGGGGTTGTTACAAGAAACAAACTGTTCGTCGCCGATATAGATACCGCAAAAATCAGGATTGCCGCCGATCTCATTGGCAAACACCAGAATGTCGCCTACCTGCAATTCATCGGGGGGAACATCTTCACCGTACAACGCCATAGCGGATGCTTGACGAGGAACGGTATAGCCGTTTTGCTTGTAGCAATAGACCACAAAACTGGGATTGTCGAACCCATCGGGCCCGTTACCGCCTGTTTTATACGGCGTACCGATCAGGGAAATGGCCAATTCGGCGATGGCTTTTCCGCTTTCGGAGCCGACCTCTTCACTGTCGCCGATAGACGGTTTTGTGGCGGTGGTGCCGGTCGTATCGGTATCCCCAGTATCAAACAGATCGGTAGTCGTGGTGGCGATCGTCGTAGTGGTGGTTGTGGTGGGGACGGCGATATCGCCGGGTGCCTTGGTAATAAGAGTGGGGGAGAGATCTTCTTCACAAGCACACAAAACGATGGTAAGGAGTAGACAAAGACAGACCAACATAGACAAGGAGCGGTTTTTCATCGTAACATCACCTCTATACAACTAAGTTTAAAGGAAAATTCTTTAAAAAGCAATAAAAAGATGGGGAAATACTGTTCATTTTTAAAAAAATATGATACACTGTTATCATTACCTATATAAGGAGAGATCATCTATGGCCGAACTTCGTCCTTTCCGTGCCCTTCGCTTCACCGAACAGGCCGGCGCCGTTGAAGAGGTGGTGTGTCCACCTTACGACATTATTTCCGAGGAACAGCGGCAAGCGTATCTGCGTCGCAATCCTCACAACATCATCCGCCTGGAATTACCGCGAGAGGGACAGGACCCTTATGCGCAAGCGGGAAACGTGTTGCGTCAGTGGCTCGCCGAGGGGGTATTGGCACAGGATGAACAAGCGGCGTTTTATATCTATGAGATCGAATATGATCTGGATGGTATGAGTGATATCAGCGGTATGTACGGCGGCACGCACAGTGTATACGGCCTGATTGCGCAGGTACGGTTGGAAGAATTTGAAAAAGGGATCGTATTGCCCCATGAATGGACATTGTCCAAGGCAAAAGAGGACCGACTCAACTTGATGAAAGCGACGGGTTGTAATTTCAGCGATGTGTACTGCTTGTACGACGATGACGGCAGTGAAAGCGAAACAAACGATCTGTTGGCGTTGGCCATGCGGGAACAACCTACCACCGTTTTAACCGATGAAGCGGGACTGACGCATCGTTTATGGGCGTTGACGGACGAAGGATTGATCCGCGCGATCCAGCAACGGTTTGCAGATATGAAACTGTATATTGCCGACGGTCATCATCGCTATGAAACGGCCATTAACTATCGCAACTGGTTACGGGAGAAAGGCGTACCCATGGGTGATGCGGAGTATATCATGATGATGGTGGTGGAAATGAGCCATCCGGGATTGACGGTATTTCCCACCCACCGTTTACTGCGTGATCTGCCGAATTTCTCGTCCGAAGCGATGTTGGCCGCTTGCAACACCTATTTTCATGTAGAAAAGGGGTTGCCGCTGTTTGCTTTAGACGAACGATTGGAGCAAGCGTATTTGGACGGACAAAAAGCCTTTGGTTTCTATACGGGCGGCGATACCGCCGCGGTATTGACCTTAAAAGAGTTGTCGGTGATGGATGCGGTTCTTCCCCATCTGTCCACGGCTTCCCGTCAATTGGATGTGACGGTGTTGCATACGTTGGTATTGGAACAGGTGTTGGGCATTGATAAGGAGAATATGGCCCAGCAGATCAACCTCACCTACACCCGCAGTCGTACCGAGGCGCTGGACGCTGTGGAAAGCGGCGCGGCACAAGCGGCGTTCTTGCTGAATCCCACCCGTGTATCGGAAATTCGCGATGTGGCCGCTGCAGGAGAGAAAATGCCGCAAAAATCCACCTATTTTTATCCCAAACTGATCACCGGTTTGACGGTCAATAAACTGTTATAAATGACACGAGGGTGCGTTATCACGTGCCCCGCTTCAGGAAGATTTAACATATATTTAACTTTCCTTTAACAAAAGGGTACGGTATAATAAAAGAAAACTTCGCTTGGCGAAGAGGGGATGTGCAATCTTGGATATCTTTTCCGTCTTTACACTGTGCGGCGGTCTGGCCTTTTTTCTGTACGGCATGAACGTCATGTCGGCAGGTCTGGAAAAACTTGCCGGCGGTAAACTGGAGCAAATGCTCAAACAATTGACGTCCAATCCGTTTAAAAGTTTGTTGTTGGGCGCGGGCATTACCATCGCCATTCAGTCTTCTTCCGCTATGACGGTGATGCTGGTGGGCCTGGTGAACTCCGGTATCATGCAATTGGGACAGACTATCGGCGTGATCATGGGCTCCAATATCGGTACCACTTTAACAGCATGGATCCTCAGTATGGCAGGCATTGAAAGTGATAACCTGCTGATCAAAATGCTGAAACCCGAATCGTTTTCACCCCTTGTGGCGTTGATCGGTATTTTGCTGATCATGGCCAGCAAGACGGACAAGAAAAAGAGTACCGGTTCCATTTTGGTGGGTTTTGCCGTGCTGATGTACGGCATGGAACTGATGAAAGATGCCATGGAACCCCTTACCGAAATGGATGGGTTCAACGATATCCTGTTGATGTTCAACAACCCGTTGTTGGGTGTATTGGTTGGCGCGGTATTTACGGGAATCATTCAAAGTTCCGCCGCTTCTGTGGGTATTTTACAGGCGTTGTCCTTAACGGGTGGCGTGACCTATGGTATGGCGCTCCCCATCATCATGGGGCAAAACATCGGTACTTGCGTGACAGCGCTGTTATCCAGTATCGGCGTTAACAAGAACGCCAAGCGTGTGGCGATGGTACACATTTCCTTTAACCTTATCGGTACCTTGGTATGTTTGATCGCTTTTTATTTGATAGACGCCTTTGTACATTTTGCGTTTGTGGATACGTCGGTCAACCCCTTCGGCATCGCGGTGATGCACACGATCTTTAATGTGGTGACCACCGTCTTATTATTGCCGTTCAGTAAATTGTTGGAAAAGATCGCCCGCGTGACCATTCGGGACGACGACGGTGCGGAAGAAAAATACACCTTTATCGACAAACGGTTGCTTTCCACGCCCGCGGTGGCGTTGGCCGAATGTACCAACCGCACGGTCAAGATGGCGCAGATCGCCAAGTCCACGTTGCTGGATGCCATTGATCTGTTGAGCGATTACAACCCCAAAAAGGACGAAGAGATCCGACAGGCAGAAAACGATATTGATACTTATGAAGACAAATTGGGTACGTATTTGGTGTTGTTGTCGGGTAAAGAATTGACCCAGACAGACAGTGCACAGGTTTCCAAATTGCTTCATGCTATCGGTGATTTCGAGCGGTTGGGTGACCACGCGGTCAATCTGGTACGGGTTGCAACCGAGATCAACGAGAAAAAATTGCATTTTTCACCCGCGGCACAGGAAGAATTGGCCACGCTCACCCGCGCGATTCGCGATATTGTGGCATTAACAGTGGAAGCCTTTGAGAAAAATGATGTGACCTTAGCTGTTCAGGTAGAACCGTTAGAACAAGTTATTGACTCGCTGACAGCCGAAGTGAAAAACCGCCATGTGCATCGGTTGCAGGCGGGTGAGTGTACCATTGAATTGGGATTTGTGTTGTCGGATCTTATCAACAACTATGAACGGGTATCCGATCACTGCTCCAACATTGCGGTCAACTTGATCGAAATGGAACACAACAGTTTCAAGACACACCAGTATCTCAACGAGATCAAAACGGTGGACCAGAGTTTTATGGAGATGTACGAGTCTCGCAAAGATCAGTATCGGTTGAGCACGATGAAATAAAAAGGAAAAGCGACTGCCGCTATGGCAGTCGCTTTTTTAACCGTTCAAAACGTACAAACTGAAATTGAGATAGGCGGCAAACAGCAGCCACAGAATATACGGTACCATCAACCAAAAAGCGGTTTTGGAAATGGGGCAAAAGCGGATGGCGGTAAGCACCACCAACGATAACAACAATAGTAACCAGAAGAAGGCGAACAAGCGCCATTCCAAACGGAAGAAAAATAACGGCCACAATCCGTTGACGATGACTTGTAACAGATACAGGCGAAGAGCGGGACCGCGGTCGATATCACCGCTGACATACACCAAATAAGCCGCAAGGGACATGAGGGCATACAGAATGGTCCATGCCACGGGGAAGAGCCAAGCAGGTGGAGCCAACGGCGGCTTTTCCAATCCGTCAAAACTTAAATTTCCGCCCAGTAAAGTTCCCAGTCCCGCACCGATCACAAATGTGTAGATCACAAAAAAGAGCAGGGCTTTCCAATCAATCGATCGTTGTTTCATCGTTCCATCACCTCTTGTCATAGTATATGAGAAAGAGGGAAAAATATGAACGAGGACAGCACTTATGGGCTGTCCCCGCTTTTTGTTTATTCGAATAAAGGTGTTGATAAGTAGCGTTCACCGGTATCGGGAAGCAATACCACAATGGTTTTGTTCTTGTTTTCTTCCCGCCGGGCTAATGTGAGAGCGGCATATACCGCCGCGCCGGACGTGATGCCGCACAATAAGCCTTCGCGTGTGGCCAAGGTGCGGCCCGTTTGATAGGCTTGTTGTTCGGTGACAGGGAAGATCTCATCGATTACGGTGGTGTCCAAGGTATCGGGAACAAATCCCGCACCGATTCCCTGCAATCCGTGAGCGCCTGCGGGCCGTCCCGATAAGACGGCGGAAGCGGCGGGTTCTACGGCTACCACTTGTACGGCGGGATTACGGGATTTTAAATAGCGTCCTACGCCGCTGATGGTGCCGCCGGTGCCTACCCCTGCCACAAAGATATCCACCTGTCCGTCGGTATCGTTCCAGATTTCGGGGCCGGTGGTATCAAAATGTGCTTTCGGATTAGCGGGGTTGGCAAATTGATCGGGAATGAAACTGTTAGGAAGGGAAGCTGCCAATTCGCTGGCTTTTTGGATAGCACCGCTCATACCGTTGGCACCGTCGGTCAACACCAGTTCGGCGCCGTATGCGGTTAACAACCGCCGCCGTTCCATGCTCATGGTATCGGGCATGGTGAGGATGACGCGGTATCCTCGTGCGGCAGCTACCGCCGCCAAGCCCAAGCCGGTATTGCCGCTGGTGGGCTCGATAATGGTGGCGCCTGCCTGCAAACGGCCGTCCGCTTCGGCGGCATCCAACATGGCGCGGGCAATGCGATCTTTGGCACTGCCGGCGGGATTGAAATATTCTAACTTAGCCAGTACGGTGGCGGATACAGTCGGGTCGATATTCCCCAGTTGCACAAGGGGAGTATTGCCGATCAAATCGGTAATGTTGCGGGCGATTTTCATAACTCCACGCTCCTTTCTTTCAACTGTATTCTTTTGAACGGGGTTTGTCAAGGGATGGAAAATATTTTTGTAAAAAACCATATACAACCGAAAAAAAAGATGATATAATATTGTATTATCATGATCACGGAGGGTGATTACTATGAAAAAACCGGAAATCGGAACACGATGCGTACAGGGCGGTTATCGTCCGGGAAATGGGGAGCCTCGTCAAATTCCCATCATTCAAAGTACGACGTTTAAATATGAAACTACCGAGGCCATGGGTAAGTTGTTTGATCTGGAGGCAAACGGGTATTTCTATTCCCGTTTGCAAAATCCCACTTGCGACGCGGTGGCTGCCAAGATCTGTGAATTGGAAGGCGGCACTGCCGCCATGCTGACTTCGTCGGGAATGGCCGCCAGTTTTTTGGCGGTGTTTAACCTGTGCAGCGCGGGGGATCATTTTGTATCCAGCGCCGCGATCTACGGCGGGACATTTAACCTGTTTGCCGTTACCTTAAAACGCATGGGGATCGACGTGACCTTTGTCTCCCCCGATGCCACCGACGAAGAGTTGGATGCGGCGTTCCGTCCCGAAACCAAACTGGTATTCGGCGAGACCATCGCCAACCCCGCGCTGAAAGTGTTGGATATCGAGCGATTTGCCAAAGTGGCTCACGATCACGGTGTGCCGCTGATCATTGATAATACGTTCCCCACATCCGTGCATTGTCGTCCTTTCGAATGGGGCGCGGATATCGTTGTTCACGCCACCACCAAATATATGGACGGTCACGGCGGTGCTGTGGGCGGTGCGATCGTGGATTCGGGCAAATTTGATTGGACGAAATACCCCGAAAAATTCCCCGGCCTGTGCACGCCCGACGAAAGTTATCACGGTGTTACCTATACCGAGCGGTTTGGCATCGAGGGCGCTTATATCACCAAAGCGACCGCACAACTGATGCGTGATCTGGGCGTGACGCCCGCTCCCATGAGCGCGTTTTTGCTGAACTTGGGGCTGGAAAGCCTCCACGTGCGGATGAAACGGCACAGCGACACCGCGTTGGCCATTGCGCAATATCTGGAAAACAATGAGCGGATCGGATGGGTGAATTTCCCCGGTTTACCGTCCTCTCCCGACTATGCTCTTGCGCAAAAATATCTCCCCGACGGTACTTGCGGTGTCATCAGTTTCGGCGTAAAAGGCGGACGGGAAGCCGCTGCCAAGTTTATGAACGCCTTGCGGCTGATTGCCATTGAGACCCATGTGGCGGATGCTCGTTCTTGCTGTCTGCATCCCGCTACGGCCACCCATCGTCAATTGAGCGATGAAGATTTGGTAGCTTGCGGTGTTGGTCCCGATCTGATCCGTTTGTCGGTGGGATTGGAAGATGCCGCCGACCTGATTGCCGATATTGAACAGGCACTTCAAACTATCTGATAAGGATGAGTACACATGCCCATCAAAATACCCAATAATCTGCCGGCGGTACAAACGTTGGCGGAAGAAAATATTTTTGCCATGACCGAGACGCGGGCCATCACGCAGGACATTCGTCCGCTGAGGATTCTGCTTCTCAATCTCATGCCCAAAAAAATTGAAACGGAGACCCAGATCTCCCGTATACTGGGTAATACCCCCTTGCAGATCGATCTCACCTTGATTCGCACGGCTTCTCATCAGTCGCAAAACACCAATCAAGAACATTTATTGGCGTTTTATAAGACCTTTGATGACGTGCGGCACGAGAAATTCGACGGCATGATCATCACCGGTGCACCGGTGGAATTGATGGAATTTGAAAACGTGGATTATTGGGACGAACTGTGTGAGATCATGGATTGGAGCGTTACCAATGTTCACAGTACCCTGCATATCTGCTGGGGTGCGCAGGCGGGGTTGTATCACCATTACGGCGTGCCGAAATATCGGTTGCCGAAAAAGTTGTTCGGCGTATTTCCCCATCGGGCGGAGTATACCCGCTCTATGCTACTTCGCGGATTTGACGACGTGTTTTATGTGCCCCATTCCCGTTACACCTACGTGGCGCGGGAAGATATTGATGCTGTGCCGGAACTCAAAGTATTGGCCTCTTCCGAAGAAGCGGGCATTCATATTGTGGCCAAACAAGGCGGACGGCAATTCTTTGTTATGGGTCATTCGGAATACGATCCGCTGACGTTAGATGCGGAATATCGTCGCGATGCGGCGGCGGGGTTGGATACCGCAATTCCCGAAAACTATTATCCCGACAACGATCCTTCAAAAGCGCCATTGGTGACGTGGCGTGCTCACGGCAGTTTGTTGTTTATCAACTGGCTCAACTATTTTGTGTACCAGTCCACACCCTATGACCTGAAAGAATTGAAATAAAAGTAAAAAACTTTTCAAAAAACGATTGACAAGCGGTTTTTACGGTGTTATAATGGCGAAAATTGAATACCAAAGGCTGTGACGAAGACGGTCGGAGATGTGTGATTTACAGAGAGCTGGTGGGTGGTGCGAATCGGCAATGACAGTTTCCAATGACCTATCCCTTCCGAGCCGGAAGCCCGAACGACCGTGAGGTTTAGTAGATCCTTCCCGTGATTGCTGCGTAAAGGCATACGGATTGTTAGATCCTGAGTGGCAGTGGATACACTGCAATTTGAGTGGTACCGCGAGTGTTGATGATACACCCGTCTCAAAGACGTTTGAGACGGGTGTTTTATTTTTGTCCAAAAAAGGAGGAATTAACGATGGCAACTGTTGACACCGAAAAATTGTTGGAGGTGGCCGCCCGTATTCGGGAAATGCGTGAAATTTGCGGGTTTACCGAAACCGAAATGGCAGAAAAGACCGAAGTCACCGTAGAGGAATACCGTGGATATGAAAACGGTGTACAGGATTTCCCGTTCACCTTTATCCACAAATGCGCGTTGGCGTTTGATCTGGGTATTTCCGATCTACTGGAAGGGCACAGTGCGAATCTGTCTTCCTACACTGTCACTCGCAAAGGGCAGGGGCAGGAGACCGCTAAAGAGGACGGTATCTCCATTCAAAACTTGGCACCGTTGTTCCGCAAAAAGATCGCGGAACCTTATTGGGTGCGGTATGAATACGATCCCTCCCAAGAGAACAAACCCATTCATCTGACCAAGCACAGCGGTCAGGAATTTGACCTGATCATCAGCGGCAAACTGAAAGTGCAAGTGGGCAACCACGTGGAAGTGCTGGGCGAAGGGGACAGTATCTATTACAATAGTTCTACCCCTCACGGTATGATCGCCGTGGACGGCAGTGATTGTGTGTTCTGCGCGGTGGTATTGCCCGGTGAAGACGTGAAAGAAGAAGTGGTGCGTCAAAGCATCGTGACCGCCAAGGAATCCGAGCCGCTCACGTGTGAAAAGTTCGTGAAAACGGAAGAGGACGAACAGGGCAGTCTGAAGAGCATCGAATTTACCAACACCGACACGTTCAACTTCGGTTTTGACATTGTGGACGGGATCGCGGAAAAACATCCCGATAAACTGGCGATGTTGCATCTGGACAAATACAAGAACGAGCGGCGGTTCACCTTTAAAGACATCAAGCAGTATTCCAACCAGTGTGCCAACTATTTTACCTCGTTGGGGATCAAACGGGGCGACAAGGTGATGTTGGTGCTGAAACGGCACTATCAATTCTGGTTTGCCATGGTGGCGCTGCATAAACTGGGTGCTGTGGCCATCCCCGCCACCAACCAGTTAAAAGAACACGACTTTGAATATCGGTACAACGCGGCAGGAGTATCTGCCATCGTGTGCACTGCCGACGGTGACACCGCTGATCTGGCGGCGGCTGCTGCGGAAAAATGTCCCGGTGTGACCACGAAGATTTTAGTGGGCGGTAAAAAAGACGGATGGCACGATTTTGATGAGGAATTCAAATTGTTCTCCCGCAAATTCGTTCGTCCCGAAAATGCGTCTGCAGGTGATGACACCGCCCTGATGTTTTTCACATCGGGTACCACCGGCAATCCCAAAATGGCGGCTCATAAACATACCTATGCGTTGGGCCATTTTGTCACTGCCAAATATTGGCATTGTTGCGAACGGGACGGCTTGCACCTGACCATTTCCGATACCGGTTGGGGCAAATCCCTGTGGGGTAAACTGTACGGGCAATGGTTGTGTGAAGGTGCGGTATTCGTCTATGACTTCGACCGCTTTGACGAAAACGATATTCTTCCCATGTTTGCCCAATACAACATCACCACTTTCTGTGCGCCGCCCACCATGCTGCGCATGCTGATCCGTGGTGACTTAAGCAAATACGATCTGTCGTCCATCCATCACATGACCACCGCCGGTGAGGCACTTAACCCGGAAGTGTTCAAACAATTCAAGGCAGCCACGGGATTGGAGATTATGGAAGGGTTCGGGCAAACGGAAACCACCCTTGCCATTGCCAACTTGGTGGGTACGGCACCGAAGATCGGATCCATGGGCAAAGCCTCACCGCAATTTGACATCGATATCGTCGATCCCGACGGTAACAGCGTGGCGGCGGGTGAAGTGGGCGAGATCGTCATTCATACCGACAAGAGCGTACCTTGCGGCTTGTTCAAAGAGTATTATCTGGATGAGGCAAAGACCACGGAAGCCTGGCACGACGATGTGTATCATACCGGCGATACGGCATGGCGGGATGAAGACGGTTACTTCTGGTATGTCAGCCGTGTGGACGATGTGATCAAATCGTCCGGTTATCGTATCGGGCCCTTTGAGATCGAAAGTGTCATCATGGAATTGCCTTACGTGGTGGAATGCGGCGTATCTGCCGTCCCCGACGAGGTGCGCGGTCAGATCGTAAAGGCCAGCATCGTATTGACCAACGGTACGGTGGGGACCGAAGAATTGAAAAAAGAAATTCAAACGTATGTGAAGGAACATACCGCCCCGTATAAATATCCCCGTATTGTGGAGTTTAAAACGGAATTACCCAAGACCATCAGCGGTAAGATCCAACGCAACAAACTTTGATGTTTTTCTTGACATATCGCCAAAATCGTGCTATACTAACTTCCAAATTGAACAAAAGGCTTTGACGAAGAGGGTACAGGAGAAGGACCCACAGAGAGATGGCGGTTGGTGCGAGTCCATTGGAGACCGCTTCTGTATTTGTAGCTTCCGAGCCGGAAGGAAGAACACCCGATAGGGTCAGTAGAACCTTCCCGTGATTGCTGCGTAAAGGCATACGGATTGTTAGATCCTGAGTGGCAGTGGTTTCACTGCAATTTGAGTGGTACCGCGGGTGATTGTGTATTCAGCACTCGTCTCAAAGTATGGCTTTGGGGCGAGTGCTTTTTCGTTCCGAGCCCCTCAGTAAAAGGAGGAAGTACGATGCAACAAATAAGCGGTTTAGACTACAAAATTCGAGAAATGGCGGGCCGTATTCGCGAACTGCGGGAGATCGAGGGCTTATCCCCCGAAGACATGGCGCGCAAAACCGATGTGACAACGGAAGAATATCTTCGTTGTGAAAACGGCGAAAGCGACTTGCACTTTGCCTTTATTTATCGCTGTGCTCAAGCACTCGGTGTGAACGTCACCGATATCATAGAAGGTTACAGCCCCAATTTGAAATCCTATACGGTGACCCGTATGGGTGGGGGACAGGAGATCGCACAAGCCCACGGCATGACCTATTACAATTTAGCGTATGCGTTCCAAAACCGTATCGCTGAGCCGTTGTATGTGCGCAGCGTATACGACGAAGCCGCCCAAAATCGCGATATCGAACTCACCACCCACGACGGACAGGAATTGGACATCGTGGTGGAAGGCCATTTGATGGTGCAGATCGGGGAACATCGGGAAGTGTTGGGCCCCGGCGATACCATTTATTTTGACAGTGATACGCCTCACGGGATGATCGCCGTGAAAGGTCACGATTGCGTGTTTTATGCCATTGTTCTCAACCCCACGGGCGAACCCATTCCTGAATTGACACCGCAAAAAGCCATTGCCCAAACCACCGTTCCGAAGAAAGACCAAAAGGAACGGTTGTACCAGCAGTTTATCGAGGTGGAAGAAAACGAAAAAGGAACCCCCACTTCCATCACTTTTAAAAATACCGATCAGTTTAATTTTGCCTTTGATCTGGTGGATGAACTGGCCAAACGCGAGCCGGAAAAACTGGCGATGCTGCACCTTTCCCGCGATAAGACCGAACGCCGTTTTACCTTTACGGATATGAAAAAAGCCTCTAACCAGTGTGCCAACTATTTCAAATCCTTGGGTATCAAAAAAGGCGACCGCGTGATGTTGGTGCTCAAACGCCATTATCAATTCTGGTTTGCCATGTTGGGTCTTAACAAATTGGGTGCTGTGGCCATTCCCGCTACCAACCAATTGCAGGAACACGACTTTGAATATCGGTTCCAAACGGCGGGTGTGTCCGCTATCGTGTGTACCGCCGATGGGGATGTGGCCCACCAAGTGGAGATTGCGGCAGAAAAGTGCTCCACGTTGCAGCATAAACTCATTGTCAACGGTACCCGTGAGGGATGGCGCAGTTTCGACGAGGAATATCCGTTGTACAGCACCCACTTTAAGCGGACCGATGAATCCCCGTGCGGAGAAGATTTACTGTTGATGTTCTTTACTTCCGGCACATCGGGATATCCCAAAATTGCCGCTCATAATCATAAATATCCGCTGGGACATTTCCATACCGCTAAGTACTGGCACAACGCCGATCCCGACGGTTTGCACCTCACTATTTCCGATACCGGTTGGGCCAAATCCATGTGGGGAAAACTGTATGGCCAATGGTTGTGTGAGGCGGCCACCTTTGTGTATGACTTTGATCGTTTCGATGCGGCGGATATTCTGCCCCTGTTTGCGAAATATCACATCACCACATTCTGTGCACCACCGACCATGTTGCGGATGATGGTGAAACAGGATATTTCTCAATACGATTTGTCTTCCGTTCAACATATGACCACCGCGGGTGAGGCTCTCAACCCCGAAGTGTATCGCCAATTTGAAAAAGCCACAGGTTTGCAGATCTTGGAAGGATTCGGTCAATCCGAAAGCACCATGATCATCGGTAACCTGACGGGTGCTTCCCATAAGATCGGGTCCATGGGCAAACCCGCGCCGATCTATGATGTGTCGTTGGTGGATGCTGATGGTAATCCCGTCCCCACCGGTGAAGTGGGTGAGATCGTGGTCGATGTGAAAAACGGGGCGCCTTGCGGCCTGTTCACCGGATACTATGGTGATCCCGAAAAGACCGCCGAGGTGTGGCACGATGGGTTCTATCACACGGGTGATACCGCGTGGCGGGACGAAGATGGGTTTTACTGGTATGTGGGCCGTGTGGACGATGTAATCAAATCATCCGGCTACCGTATCGGGCCTTTCGAGATCGAAAGCGTGATCATGGAACTGCCCTATGTGTTGGAATGCGGTGTGTCCGCGGCACCCGATGAAGTGCGCGGTCAGATCGTGAAAGCCAGTATCGTACTGACCAAGGGCACCGAACCCACGGAAGAACTCAAAAAAGAAATTCAAACCTATGTAAAAGAGCATACCGCTCCTTACAAATATCCCCGCTTGATCGTGTTCCGCGACGAGTTGCCCAAAACCGTCAGTGGCAAGATCCAGCGTAACAAGTTGTGATTGTTATGATACCTGATAAACGAATTGTGTTATTGGCGGGTCACTACGGCAGCGGCAAAACCAATGTGGCGGTCAACGCCGCGTTGGCTATCAAAAAGCGGCACAACCGTGTGGCCATCGCCGACTTGGACATCGTCAATCCGTATTTTCGGAGCAAAGACAGTGCCGATGAGTTGGAACAACACGGTATTCGGCTGATCTGCTCCGATTATGCCAACACCAACGTGGACATTCCCGCATTGCCGCCGGATCTGTACGCCATTATTGACGATACGACCTTGTACACCGTCATCGACGTAGGCGGTGACGATCGCGGCGCGTTGGCGCTGGGGCGGTTATCGCCGTCCATCCTCAAAGAAAACGACTACGCTATGTTAATGGTCATCAACCATTATCGGCCGCTCACCCGCACCCCGGAGGAGGTAGCGGAAGTGATGGCGGAAATTCAGTTGGCGGGCGGATTGCCTTTTACGGGGTTGGTAAACAACTCTAACTTGGGTGCCGATACCACCGCCGACGATGTGTTGGCATCCATGGCGTATGCCGAGGAAACCGCGCGGCTCACCGGTCTACCGCTCACGATGACCACCGTCGATGCGTCGTTGTACGACGAACTTAAAATTAAGATTCCCCATCTCTTTCCGTTGCAGTTGCAACGCAGAGTGGTATAAAAAGGAGAATGTGCTATGGCAAAACTTACTTTCAAAACAGACAACTGCAAGGGTTGCGGCTTGTGCGTAGACGCTTGCCCTAAACACCTGTTGCGGCTGTCTCCCGACAAGATCAATAAAAAGGGTCATCATCCCGCCGAGATCACCGATCAGGAAGCCTGTGTCGGTTGCGCGGCGTGCGCGATGATGTGCCCCGATTGTGTTATCAAGGTGGAGAGGTGAGAACAATGGCAGAAAAAGTATTGATGAAAGGTAACGAAGCCATCGCCGAAGCGGCGATTCACGCGGGTTGCCGCCATTATTTCGGATATCCCATCACGCCCCAGACGGAAGTAGCCGCTTATATGGCCAAACGGATGCCGAAGATCGGCGGTACGTTCCTGCAAGCGGAAAGTGAGATCGCGGCTATCAACATGGTCTACGGTGTTGCCGCTACGGGTAAACGGGTCATGACCTCCTCTTCTAGCCCCGGTATTTCGCTGAAAAGCGAGGGCTTGTCTTATTTAGCGGGTGCGGATCTGCCGTCCTTGGTGGTCAACGTTCAGCGCGGCGGTCCGGGCTTGGGCGGTATCCAACCTAGTCAGGCGGACTATTTCCAAGCCACCAAAGGCGGCGGCCATGGCGACTTCCGCATGTTGGTGTTGGCACCCTCTTCCGTGCAGGAGATGGCGGAACTGACCATCAAAGGGTTCGAGTTAGCGGATACCTACCGCATGACCGCCATGATTTTGGCGGATGGTACCATGGGTCAGATGATGGAGCCTGTGGAACTGGATCTGGAAGTGAAACCCGCTCCTGAGAAACCGTGGGCTACCACCGGCACGGGTATGGCACGGGAACATAATATCGTGAATTCCTTGTTCCTCTCTCCCGAAGAATTGGAGAAATTTAACTTTGATCGGTATGAGAAGTATCGCTACATTGAAGAAAACGAAGCGCTGTATGAGGAATACATGATGGACGACGCGGATATCTGCGTAGTGGCGTTCGGCATTGCCGCCCGTGTATCCAAAAACGCCATCAACGAAGCGCGCAAAAAAGGCATCAAAGTGGGACTCATCCGTCCCATCACCCTGTGGCCGTTCCCCGTGGTGCCCTTTAAGAAAGCGGTTGGCCATGTGAAAGAGTTTATCAGCGTGGAACTGTCTATGGGTCAGATGATCGAGGACGTGCGGCTGGCTATCGAATGTAAAGCACCGGTAACCCTGTGTAACCGCGCGGGTGGTATGATTCCCTCGCCCGAACAGGTGTTGGCCGCCATTGAGAAAGCAAACGAGAACGGAGGTGCTCGGTAATGATCGTATTTGACAGACCTCATGCCTTGGCAGATGTGCCCATGCATTATTGCCCCGGTTGTACCCACGGTATCATTCATCGGTTGGTAGCGGAAGCCATCGACGAACTGGGCATCGAAGGCAAGACCATCGGCATTGCGCCTGTGGGTTGTTCCGTGTTTGCCTATAACTATTTTAATTGCGATACCATCGAAGCCGCCCACGGCCGTGCGCCCGCGGTGGCCACCGGTGTCAAACGTGCCGATCCCGAAAATCACATTGTGTTTACTTATCAAGGTGACGGCGATTTGGCGTCCATCGGTATGGCGGAAACCGTTCATGCCGCTGCCCGTAACGAGAACATCACCGTGATCTTCGTCAACAACGCCATCTACGGTATGACCGGTGGTCAAATGGCACCTACTTCCCTGGTGGGACAGGTCACCCAGACCTCTCCTTACGGCCGTGACCCCCAACAATGCGGCTATCCTGTGAAAGTGTGTGAAATGCTGTCTCAACTGGAAGGCCCCGAATACTTGGAGCGTGTGACGGTCAACAGCGTGAAAAACATCCGCAAAGCCAAAGCCGCTATTAAGAAGGCGTTTCAAAACCAAATCGACGGCAAAGGTTTTTCGTTGGTAGAAGTGGTGTCCACCTGTCCCACCAACTGGGGCATGACACCGCAAGCGGCGCTGAAATGGATCGACGATAACATGCTGCCCTACTATCCGTTGGGCGTGTATAAGGATCGCTCCGCAGAACAGGAGGCAAACGCATGACCAGACAATATTTGTTTTCCGGTTTCGGCGGACAAGGGATTTTGTTTACCGGTAAATTCATGGCGTACAAAGGTTTGATGGAAGAGAAACAAGTCAGTTGGTTGCCTTCCTACGGCCCCGAAATGCGCGGCGGTACTGCCAGTTGCGGTGTTATCATCAGCGACGAGCAGGTGGGTTCTCCCATCGTGTCCAATCCCGATGTGTTGATCGCCATGAATCTGCCCTCGCTGGATAAATACGAAGATGCGGTGGTATCCGGCGGCTATATTTTTGCGGATTCTTCGCTTATCGAGAGAAAAGTGAAGCGGGACGATGTGCAGGTGTATTACATTCCCGCCACCCGTCTTGCGGGCGAAAACGGCATGCCCACCCTTGCTAACATGATTATGGCGGGCAAATTGCTTAGCGTATTCGGCGAAAACGGGGAAGAAGACCTGCGCCGCGCGCTGGGAAAAGTAATTTCTGCCAAACGTGCCGATATGTTGGAAACCAATTTAAAAGCCATGCAACTCGGCGCTGATTATAAGGAGGACTGATTATGAATATCACCATTACCAAAACCTCCTGCCCGAAAGAAAAACCGGACAGTAGCACCCTGGGCTTCGGTCAGATCTTTACCGACCACATGTTTATGATGGATTACAGTACCGAAAAAGGTTGGTATGACGCGCGGATCATTCCGTTTGGTCCCATCGCCCTGCATCCCGCTTCCACCGTGCTTCACTACGGCGCGGAGATCTTTGAGGGCCTGAAAGCCTATCGTCGGGCAGACGGACAAGTACAGATGTTCCGTCCCATGGAAAACATCCGCCGTTTAAACACTTCTGCGGAGCGGTTGTGCTTGCCCACCATCCCCGAAGAGGACGCGTTTGAAGCGCTCACCACTTTTGTGGAATTGGAACAAGATTGGACACCCTCCGCACCCGGTACGTCGTTGTATCTCCGCCCGTTCTTATACGGCAACGACCAAACGCTGGGCGTTCACGGCGTACACAACGCCACCTTTGTGATCATTGCGTCCCCTGTTGGCAGCTATTACAAAGAGGGCATCAACCCCGTAAAGATCATGATCGAAGATCAAGATGTGCGCGCGGTCCGCGGCGGTACAGGCTATGCCAAATGCGGCGGTAATTATGCCGCCAGCACCCGTGCCGGTGAACGCGCGGCCAAACAAGGCTATTCGCAGGTTTTGTGGTTGGACGGCGTGGAACGCAAATACATCGAAGAAGTGGGCGCCATGAATGTGATGTTCAAAATAAACGGCAAGATCGTCACGCCCATGTTATCCGGCTCCATCCTGCCCGGTATCACCCGCAAATCCTGTATTGAAGTGTTGAAAAACGAGGGGTATACCGTCAACGAACGGTTGCTCAGCGTGGACGAACTGGCGAAAGCCATGGAAGACGGCACTTTGGAAGAGGCGTGGGGTTGCGGCACCGCCGCTGTCGTTTCGCCCATCGGTGAATTGTGCTATCAGGGCAAACGCTACACCGTGAACAACGGCGAGATCGGCGAGGTGACCCAGCACTTGTACGATACCCTCACAGGTATTCAGTGGGGAAAACTGGAAGATACCTACGGCTGGACATATCCCCTCAATTGATCAAAAAGGCGCTTCATACGAAGCGCCTTTTTTCTGCGTTATGCCCTTGACATTGCCGAGGGGATTGAGTATAATAACTCTGTTGTACCATAATTTAACGCCAAAGGGAGATAGAAACAATGGCGAAACAAACCGTTATTACCGATGAAGGTCTTAAAAAACTCGAGGCGGAACTGGAAGAATTAAAAACCGTTAAACGGAAAGAAGTGGCCGAAAAGATCAAGGTTGCTCTTGGTTACGGTGACCTTTCCGAAAACAGTGAATACGACGAAGCGAAAAACGAACAGGCCATTATTGAAGGACGTATCGCTGAAATAGAAAATCAATTAAAAAATGTCCGTGTGTTGGATGAAGCCGAGATCGGCACCGAAAGTGTGCATATCGGTTCCACCGTCACCGTTCGCGAAAAGGGCAGCAAGGTGAAAGAGACCTATCGCATTGTGGGTTCTACTGAGGCAGATCCCCTCAACGGTAAGATCTCCGACGAATCCCCCATCGGCAGTGCTCTTTTGGGACACCGCAAAAACGACCAAGTGGAAGTGGAAACTCCCGGCGGCGTGATTGTCCTGACGGTCGTGGATATCACGAAATAAAACAGCTTAAGCGGGCGCGGTGACGATAACGTCGCCCGCCCACTTTCGGTTTAAGGAGAATACAATTATGAGTGAAGTTAACAATCAAGTTCCTGAAATGACCCAGCAACAACTCAGCGAATTGTTGCAGGTTCGTCGCGACAAACTGGCTGCTCTGTGCGAAGCCGGTCAAAACCCCTATGAAGTCACCAAATACGATGTGACCGCCTATACCACCGATGCCCGCACCGAATACGAGCGGCAGGAAGCGGCGTATTTGGCGGAGAACGGCCAACCCGAAGAGGGACAAGCCATCGAATTAACGCCCGCTCTCGAAGTGTCCATTGCGGGCCGTATGATGAGTCGTCGTGTTATGGGTAAAGCCAGTTTCCTCGATCTTCACGACAGCATGGGCCGTATTCAGGTGTATGTGAGCCGCGGCGATGTGGGGGAAGAGGTGTATGCCGCGTTCAAAAAATGGGACATCGGCGATATCATCGGTCTTACGGGGTATGTGTTCCGCACCCGCATGGGTGAAGTTTCGGTGCATGCCACGTCGGTAAAACTGCTCAGCAAATCCCTGTTGCCATTGCCGGAGAAATACCACGGTTTGAAAGATACGGATACTCGCTATCGTCAACGGTATCTGGATCTTATCGTGAATCCCGAAGTAAAAGATACGTTTATCAAACGCTCCCGTATCTTAAAAGAAGTGCGCGCGTATCTGGACAGTAAAGGGTTCTTGGAAGTGGACACCCCCATTTTGGTACCGATGGAGATCGGCGCGGCGGCGCGCTCCTTCGCCACCCATCACAATACGCTGGATATGGATATGTATCTGCGTATCGAAACGGAACTGTACTTAAAACGACTGATCGTCGGCGGTATGCATCGGGTGTATGAAGTGGGTCGTATTTTCCGTAACGAAGGCATGGACACCAAGCACAACCCCGAATTTACCACCGTGGAACTGTACCAAGCCTTCACCGATTACTATGGCATGATGGATCTGGTAGAAGAACTGTACACCCTGTTGGCAGAGAAGATCTGTGGTAGCCGCGTGATCACCTATCAAGGCAAAGAAATCGACATGGGTCACTGGGAACGTCTGACCATGGCGGAAGCAGTGAAAAAATACGCGGGTTGCGACTATTACGCCTGGGAGACCGACGAGGATGCCCGCGCCTGTGCCAAAGAAAAGCACGTGGACGTTCCTGCCGATGCCACCAAGGGCACGGTGCTGGTGGAACTGTTCGATGCCTATGTGGAAGAACATCTCATTCAGCCCACCTTTATCTACGATTATCCCGTGGAGAACAGTCCTCTTGCCAAACGCAAGCCCGAAGATCCTCGCTTTACCGAGCGGTTTGAGTATTTTATCAACGCTACGGAATTTGGTAATGCGTTCAGTGAGTTGAACGATCCCATCGATCAAAAAGAACGGTTTGAAGCACAGGTAGCGGCCAAACGCACCGCCGATCCCGATACCAAAGCCGAAGTGGACTACGACTATGTGACCGCTCTGGAATACGGCATGCCCCCCACGGGCGGCCTCGGTTTCGGTATCGACCGTCTGGTCATGTTACTGACCGACAGTGCTTCCATCCGTGATGTGTTACTGTTCCCCACAATGAAGCCGTTAGATTAATAAATTTTTGTAACCCAAGATATCTTTGGGTATCTTGGGTTATTTTAATATTTAAAGGAGTTTTAAATTAAATTTCACAGAAAAGCAATTTTTATCAACCATTTTGCTTCTAATTGTGCTATACTTATATTATGGAACGTACACAAATAAAATTAATAATCGATTATATTGAAGAACATCTTAAAGAAGAACTCAACAATAAAACACTTGCTCAAATTTCAAGTTATTCAGAATACCATTTTATACGAATTTTTCGTAAATATGTGGGACTCACACCTGCAGACTATATACGAAAACGAAGAATATCAGAGATAGTGCGCCGTGTGGGTGAGAAAAACCGTTCAATGTCAGAAATAGCATTTGAATACGGTTTTAACTCTAAAGAAAACTTTACTCGTGCATTCAAAAATGAGCATCATATTCTTCCTAGCGAGTGGAAAACGGCAAATTGCAGTTTAAAATTGTTTGCGCCATTCACATTTGAATCTTATGCTTTGCAACCAACAGTGTCAATGCAATATTTTGAAGAATTCACCCTCGTGGTGTATCCTTTTGACGATAAATCGCCCCCGAATTGTTGGAACAAATACAATGCGAAAAAACTATCGCTTAAGTTATCTGGCGGAAAAACCGTTGAAGATTTTGGTGCAATGGTATGGGATATTGAAAAAGGATGCCTTCTTTATCATATTGGAATAAAAGAAAATGATGCTAAAGGCGATATCGCAAACACATTAAAACTTAAAATCAACGGCGGTTTATATGCTGTATTCAAGACGCCTTCGGCTTCTCAACACGATTTTGTAACCACTATTCACAATACGTGGGATTGGATTTATCGAGTTTGGCTTCCAAATAATGAATATCGAAAAGCTCCGGGTTTTGAATTAGAAAGTTATGTAGAAAGTAGCAGAAAATATATAGAACGAATATACATACCAATTGAAAAGGAGTAGATAAATATGGCAGAAATTATCAAAGTATTTAAAGAGGATATTCCTACACTAAGGTTTATCGGAAAGAAATATGATAACTTTGGGCATTGGGGTGAGTGGTGGCAAAACGGATGGTTTGATTTGCTTGAAAGCACAATGGGCGGTACTGATAAAATCATATCCATTTGGGAAAACGGAGGCGGATATATAGGTGTAGAAAGGCGAGCAGAAGGACAACCGTTTGAATATTACATAGGAATGCTCACACCGGATAGCACACCAATCCCTGATGGATTTATCCACATTGATTTCAAAAATTTAAATTTAGGCACTTGTTGGATTTATGGCAAGGAAAACGAAGTGCATAACACAAGTTCTTGCAAACAAAAACTTGTTGAAAACGGTATGAAAATATGGGAGGATGAAAACGGTGCAGTTTGGTCATTTGAAAACTGCCTATGTCCACGTTATACAACACCCGACGATAATGGTAACATTATTCTTGATTATTGCTATTTTATAAGCAAGTAACCCTATGCCCAACGATGAAACCGTTGGATTAAATAAGTCTCTATAACCCTGTATATCTTTATATATACAGGGTTATTTTTATATCTTAAGCCAAATTTAAATCAATTGGGGTATCATTGCCCAGCAATGAAAACTGAAACCCATTAACGATAAAAAAGTGGCTATAACATACAAAATGTCATAGCCACTTTTCATTATTTTTTTCTTGAATTCTTGCGCAAGTTTCACAACGGCCGAACTCATCCAATTCCAACACGGAAAATGTTTTAGTCAATTCCTCATATATTGCTTTGTTAACTGAAAATACAAACGGGTCTTTGTCCCTATCGCTTAAAAAATCGGGTTGTTCTATGGCAGGACTATATCCTTTGTATCCGCATATTTTACATTCATTAATATACTTTTTCGCATTGGGATTCCAATTGTCCAAATATAATGAATGACCTCGTTTATTGTATTTGCTATGCGACATAAAACCTCCTCGTTATGTCATATCCAAAATTTTTCAAAGATGAGATATTTGTTTAAGTGATAAATCTTTTTCGTGTTTCACTGTAATGCTTTTGGCTTCTGCCATTTTGACAACATACCAAACATTCTCCATATCGGTATTTAAGTCAATTACACATTTGCTATCTTTATTATATATTGCTACAATAACACTTTTTTCGTTTGTTTGCTCAACAACTCTTATACACGAAATGTTGTCCCATTCGATATGCTTAGCAAACAACCCCCAATGGCTCTTTTTGATATGCTGTTCTGTAACATAACAACGAAAAGAAAAAGCGATGAAAGATAAAGTAAGCAAAGTGCTAAATAAAATGATAAATATTATATATAGGACTCGAGTATCCGCATCGACGATCATTAAAAGCAACGCAAACACAGTAATTATAATTAACGTCGCAAAAATTCGTGCAATGGTTTTCTTTGCTGGATGTTTTACTATGAAATTGGGATTGTATGAAATATTATCCGGCATTTTATCCGGTTTGTCTTTTGCTAATCTAAATAGCAATTCGGCAATCAATTCGACGATATGGCCCATATTTTTACCTCATATTTTCATTATATCATAATTAACCGAGCATTTCAATGCTTTACAATTACGCCAACTTAAGCCAAACCTTAAACCAATTTTCGTTATGTGGTGAACAATTATGAACACTTATACGAGAGTAACCTTTGAAATCCCCACAATGAAACCGTTGGATTAACGACGTTATATGAACAGTTAGAGCCCCTGCTGGAATTCAGCAGGGGCTCGGGTTTTTATTGCATTGAACTTTCACGACGATATCGCCGATAGTTGTTCGCTTGAGATCAAGAAAGTCTGGTGAGATACTGGCAGTACACATAGACATTCTGTATCTTTTTCGCCTCCACATTGTCCACATGAATGATCGGTTGGACTTCGGAGGGGGTCGTGTACAGTTTGAACACGATGGCATCTTGGCCGGGACGCATATTGCGGATATGCTTATACATAAAATTACGCTTAGCGATTCCCAGATAGTCATACATAACCGTGCTTTTGGGGAGTTACAATTCTTTGATGATACGGTCAGCGATGGCCAAACACAATTCGGAAGCACGGGCAAGGCCCGTAACAAACTCTTCGGCGCCGCCCATCAACCCGTCCGATACCGTTTTGATCAGTAAGCAGGGAATCAGGTTGCGGTTACATGTTAACACGATAGCGGCGGCTTCCATTTCGCAAATGTCCGCGCCGAAATCGGTATGTAGTGCCGTTTTGGCTTCGGGCGTTGCCACGAATTTATCGCCGGAGGCACAGGTGACGGTTTTCAGTTCCGGCTCAATGGCTAATGCCCGTTGTACCAGCTCGGGTGTGGTGGGAAGATAAATGGAAGGATAGTCCAAATACCGTCCCACTTCGCAATTGTCGATAGGGGAGGTGTCAAATTCATAATGTACCACCCGTTCTACAATACAGGTGCGGGTCTGTGCCATTTCGGGAGTGAGACCGCCTACCACACCGAAGTTTAAGATCAGCTCCACACCCAACATACTGATGAGGAATTGAACGCCTGCGGCGGCGGCCACTTGACCGGCGCCGCTGTTTAACACATATAAAGTATAGCCGTCGTTATGATAGGTGAGAACGGTGTATCCGGGATAGGAGAGGGTCTCACCGGGCTCTCCGTAGCGGCACAATACGGCGTCCATTTCCACCGCTACCAGCATACCGATCTTTTTCATGTCAGTTCCCCGCTTTCGCGCCTTTGGTGCCGCCCAGTGACACGGCGGATAGGATATTGCTTTCATAACTGAACGTTAAGGTATCCCGATCCCGTTGCCGTTTAAAGGCTAAGGCGATCATTTCATCCAACAGTTCGTTGAACGGCAATCCTGCTTCTTCCCATAAATAGAAAGACAGGGAACCGGGAACGGTATTGATCTCATTGATCCACAATTCGCCTGTTTCGGTGTCGTTGAGGAAGTCGATACGGGAAACACCCGTACATCCCAAGGTGCAAAACGTCTTGACCGCCAACTCCTGCACTCGTGCCGTGAGTTCGGTGGGAATATCGGCGGGGCAACGGCGTTTCAGACTGGACATACCGCCCGATTTCGGGCTCTTGCTGCTTTTGCCGCCGCTTAAGTATTTGTCCTTAAAACTTAAGATCTCGTCGTTGTTGACAGGTTCTTCACACACGGAGGCGCGTGCGTTATCCCGATCGCCCAACACGGAGCAGTTGATCTCCCGCAGGTTGGATACCGCGTATTCCGCCAATGCGCGGGAAGAAAATTCGAACGCCGTATCCAAGGCGGCAGCCAATTTTTCCCGATTGTCCGCGCGGGAAATGCCCACGGATGAACCTAAATTAACAGGTTTGACAATGACGGGATAACCAATCTCTTTTTCGATTTTCGCTATCACGTCGTCGCTGTTCAATGCGTATTGTTTGCCCGTGAATTGCAGAGCGGGCAGAACGGGAACACCCGCATCTTTCAAAGCGGATTTCATGAGATATTTATCCATACCCACTGCCGAGGATGTCACATCACAGGCGGCATAGGGGATACCGAGCAGTTCCAGATACCCCATCAGGGTACCGTCTTCCACATTGGTGCCGTGAACGGCGGGCAGCACCACGTCAAAGGTGCCCACCACGTTATTGCCGAATCGTTTTTGGGGATAGCGGACCATATCCACCCCTTGTGAACCGGGAACCAGCAATACCTGTGTGGCGGCGGCAAGACAGGTTTTCATATCTCGATAGGACTCGATCTTGCCCATGTTTTCGCCCGTATACCACCGATTATCTTTGGATAAGTACAGGGGAATGACCTCGTATTTGTTGCGGTCCAGCGCACAAAAGGCCTGAATACCGGTGATGATGGACACTTCGTGTTCTACACTGCGCCCGCCAAACAGAACGGCTACTCTTGTTTTCATTGTATGACCACCTTTAAAAATTATCGGGTAAATCGTTTTCCAGCAACACGATGCGCTTGCCGGTTTGCGGCAGAGCGGAAAGAACAGACAAACCTTGTTGCAAGGTTGACACCACAAACAGGTGTTCTTCGGAAAATCCCGCGGATAACAAGCCTTCTTTGAGGGGCGGTGCTTGTTTTTCACCCACCAGTATGGCAATATCACATTTATCTGCCGCATAGGCGCCCAGTTCGCGGTTGAGAGCCTCTTGCCGCTGACCCAGTTCCACCATACCGGGTGTGACCAGTACTCGTTGTGCGTCAAAACGGCTGAGCACATCCAACGCACTGCGGAAACCCGCGGGATTGGAATTATAGGCATCGTCGATAAACCCGTTGGGCAGTAATTGTAACCGATGTTCGATGGGTTTTAAACGGCGAACAGGGTATACCAGTTCTTTCAGCGGAATTCCCAGCGATACCGCCACCGCGATACAACCCACCAGATTTTGGATCATGTGTGCACCCAGCAAATGGGTGACAAAGGTTTGGGAGTCGTTTCCCGTGGTAACGGTGAACGACGTGCCGTTCAGATCTACCTGTATATCACTGACGGTGACATTCCCTGCCGATAACCCGTATGTGGTGACGGGGCAAGCGGGGGGAGAAAGGACCAACCGTTCGCGGATATAGCCGTTATCGCCGTTGGCAAACAGGCGGCCGTGTGCCGGTAACGCATCTGCCAACTCGAATTTGGTGGCCACGATGGTATCCACGGTTTTGAACGTTTCCAAGTGTTGTTCGCCTACCGAAGTGATGATACCGTAGGTGGGGGTTACCAGATCGCAAATTTCTTTGATGTCGCCTTTGTTTTTAGCACCCATTTCCGCAATGAAGATCTCGTGAGAAGGGCGAAGTCGTTCGCGGATGGTGCGCACCACACCCATGGTGGTATTATAACTTTCGGGGGTCATGAGCACGTTGTATCGTACGGATAACAACGCTTGCAAACAGGTTTTGGTGCTGGTTTTTCCGTAACTGCCGGTAATGCCGATAACGGTCAATTGCGGCATATCGGCAAGCCGTTTTTTTGCATCCCGCATAAACCCGTCGGCAATGGCTTTTTCCAGAGGGGCGTTGAGGGCGTTGGCGGCAAAGGTAAACAACCAAACAACGAGGGATAGGATCGCCACGATCCCTACGCACCGCATATACGAAAGAAACCAACATACGACCAACAGGAGTATAAGCAGCCCGTACTGGGTGGCCAGTAACCGTTTAACGCGGGCGGTAACCACCAAGGGTTTTTTGGCTTTTTTAGGGATGTTTAATGCCGCCGTTAACAACAATACCGCTGTGGATACGATGTAACACCACAATTCGGGCAGGTACATGGCGGGAAGCAACAACGCCGGCAATAAAGTTCGCAGAGAGACCAGCCGTTTATCGTTATCGGTACACCATTTCCAAAACCGCTCGTTGCGGTAGGAGTTGAGTTGCAACATGTGGGTAAAATACACCGATTGGGGCAGGTGACACAACACCGCCGCCAACAGCAATACACCTTTGGCAATGGTCAGTTCCATAGTTTACTCCTTAATAAATGCGTCTAAAATGCGGCCACATTGTTCTGCCTGTTCCGCAAAAGCCCAATGGCCGCCGTCTAATACGGCTAAACCCGCGTCGGGAATGTGTTTTTCCATGAGCTTTCCGTCGGACAGGGGGGTTGCGGTATCGTTTCGGCCCCAAATGAGTAGGGTGGAGGCTTTTATACGAGACAGCAGGGGGGTGACATCCTCGTTCAGTGCCAGCACCATACTGCGTCGCATGAGAGGGCTCGCCTGCTGATAATCGGCAGAGCCGTGCCGTTTGCGAGCATTTTCCACTGCATGGGGGAACCACCGTTTCAGCGGCGGTAATGAAAAGAACGCTTTGATCAATTTAAAAGAATATATCTTGACATAGTAGGAAAGAGAATGATGGGCGGGCAATCCCGCGGAATCGATCAACACCGCTTTGTTGACCGTTAACGGTAACGCAGGACGGGAGAGCAGTTTGATCAGTACCCGTCCGCCGTTGGAATGGCCGATGGTCACCGCTTCGGTGATTCCGAGCTCGGTGGCGAAAGAAAGAACAAAATTCGCGTAATCATCGGGAGTGTATGGACGGTTGGGTTCCGCCGAGCCGCCGAACCCCGGCAGATCGGGTGCCACCACGCGGCAATAGGCGGACAGGTGGTCGATGATCCGATGGTACAGAGAACTGTCGACGCCCCAACCGTGTAATAACAAAACGGTAACGGCACCATTGCCTTTATCAATATACTGAACAGGCAGTCCGTTGATAACGGTTTCCATATCCCATACCTCCCCACAATATACCATTACAATACCATATCATATTACACGCAAAAAATCAATGCACAAAGGAAGTATATGCGGCGAAAAACTTTTTTATAAAAAAGGCTTGACCGATTGTCGAAAATGTGATATAGTGTCTTTACCTCAAAAGGGGTTTATTTTTTTGCGCCGTTTTTTCGGCGTCAGCATCCCTGAGGGAGGCTCAAAACACCCGAGTGATCGGGAATTATCGGAGGTGCCGTTATGAGAGTGAAGATCACGATGGCTTGCACGGAATGCAAGCAACGCAACTACAACACCATGAAGAACAAGAAGAACGATCCTGACAGACTGGAAATGAACAAGTACTGTCGCTTCTGCCGCAAACACACTGTGCACAGAGAAACGAAGTAACATAAACGGAAAGGAGAAACGAGCAATGGTTTTCTGGGGATTTATCCTTGCTGTTGGCGGGCTCCTCACGGTGCTTGTCACCTTCCTCGACAGCCTCAATATCTTTTCCGATATGGCAGCTTTGGGTTTCATGCCTTGGGTAGCGCGGTTCTTTAACCCCGCCCACTTGACGGGTAAAAAGATTGCGTTTTATATTGCGGTTGTTCTGCTGATTCTCGGCGTTATTCTCTTCATCGTCGGCAAGATTAGATCGGCAAAAAGCGGTGAACAGGATGCGCAAACGCAAAAAGGCCTGAAATTCTTCCGTGATCTCAAAGGTGAGTTCAAGAAGATTACGTGGCCGGCGATGCCCACTGTTATCCGCAATACCGGTGTTACGCTGGCGTTGTGCCTGATCCTGGGCGCGATCATCTGCGTGATCGATCTGGGACTCGGTCTGTTGATCGATCTGTTGATTTCGCTAGGCTGATAGGAGGGTACCGTTCATGGCAGACGAGGCGAGATGGTATGTGGTACATACCTATTCCGGCTATGAAAACAAGGTAGCAACGAACTTAGAAAAGATTGTTGAGAACCGTAAACTCCAAGACTGGATCCATGAGATCTCCATCCCCACCGAAACAGTGACGGAGATTAAAGACGGTCAAAAGAAAGAAGTCGAGCGCAAAATTTTCCCCGGTTATGTCCTCGTTAAGATGGTCATGACCGACGAATCTTGGTATATCGTACGCAATACCCGCGGTTGTACCGGCTTTGTAGGCCCCAACGGCAAACCCACTCCCCTCACCGAGGAAGAAGTGGCGGCTTTGGGTGTGGAAAAACACGAAGTTGAGATCAATTACGCGGTGGGCGACATGGTCCGCATTGTCGACGGCCCGTTGGAGAATTTCTCCGGCCGCGTGGACGAGATCGACCAAGAGAAAAACAAAGTCCGTGTCACCGTATCCATGTTCGGACGAGAAACGCCCGTGGAACTGGAACTGGATCAAGCGGAACTTATGGAATAAGATAGGCTTATTCCGCTATTCGAATGAGGTTTTAGGGCAATGCCCTTTCCTGTGCGTCGGACACTTTTCCGACTGTGGGAGGTGCGGCTCATCGAAAGATGAAAGACCGCTCCGCCTTTACCACAATTTTTGGAGGTGCAAGAAAAATGGCTCAAAAGATTACCGGGTACATTAAACTGCAAATTCCGGCTGGCAAAGCCACGCCGGCACCCCCTGTTGGCCCTGCTCTGGGTCAGCATGGTGTGAACATCATGGCGTTCACGAAGGAATTTAACGAGCGCACGAAGAACGATGCGGGTCTGATCATTCCCGTGGTCATCACCGTGTATGCCGACCGTTCCTTTACCTTTATCACCAAGACCCCTCCGGCTGCTGTTCTGATCAAGAAGGCTTGCGGCATTGAAACCGCTTCCGGCGTTCCGAACAAGAACAAGGTTGCCAAGATTACCAAGGAGCAGGTAAAGAAGATTGCCGAAACCAAAATGCCCGACTTGAATGCGTCCAGCATCGAATCCGCCATGAGCATGGTGGCCGGTACTGCGCGTAGCATGGGCATCGAAGTTGTCGACTGATTTCCGCGTTCCGGGTGGGAGGAACCAATTTCGCATTCCGATTTTACCACTCATACCTCCTGCACTCATATAGCAGGGATGGTAACTAACAGGGAGGAAGAAACCAAATGAAACATGGTAAGAAATATGTCGACAGTGCGAAGCTGATCGACCGCGGCGCGCAATACGACGTTGCCGAAGCGTTGGACATTGCCGTTAAGACCGGCAAAGCCAAATTTGATGAAACTGTAGAAGTTCACGTAAAATTGGGCGTTGACAGCCGTCACGCCGATCAACAGGTCCGTGGCGCCGTTGTGTTGCCCCACGGTACCGGTAAAACGGTTCGTGTGCTGGTGTTCTGCAAAGAAGACAAGCAAAAGGCCGCTTTGGATGCCGGCGCTGACTATGTTGGCGCTGATGATCTGGTCGCTAAGATCAACGGCGGCTGGATGGATTTCGACGTTGTGGTCGCCAGCCCTGACATGATGGGTCTGGTCGGTCGTTTGGGTAAAGTGCTCGGCCCCCGTGGCTTGATGCCCAACCCCAAAGCCGGTACCGTTACCCCCGACGTAGCGAAAGCCGTCACCGACGCCAAAGCCGGTAAAATCGAGTACCGTCTCGACAAAACCAACATCATTCACTGTCCCATCGGCAAAGTTTCCTTCGGTGTTGAGAAACTCCAAGAAAACTTCGACGCGTTGCTTGGTGCCATCGTTCGTGCCAAACCCGCCGCTGCCAAGGGTCAGTACATCCGTTCTTGCACCGTGGCCGCTACGATGGGCCCCGGCATTAAGATCAACCCCGCCAAAGTTGGCTAAAAAATTTGGTTGCAACCACTTGCAATTTTTGTGAGTGTGTGCTATAATCAACAAGCTGTTCTTCCACAGACAGCGGGTGCGCTTGTGATGAGTGCCTAACGGACATACCGCCCGCCGAGGTCGAAAGGCTTTAATGTAAAGCATTGCTTTGTGTTATTGCGCCCTTTCTGTGGAAACGGAAACCCCGTTTTCTTTTGGAAAAACAGCGGACACATTTTCATCGGAGGTGAAACAAACAAATGCCGAGTGAGAAAGTATTGCTGCAAAAGCAGGCTCTGGTTGCTGACCTGACCGAGAAGCTGAATAGCGCCGCATCCGGTGTGGTAGTCGATTATTCGGGTATCACCGTGGCTGATGACACTATTCTCCGCCGCAAACTGCGTGAAGCCGGTGTTGAGTACGCCGTTGTGAAAAACACGCTGTTGGGTCGCGCTGCCGACAACGCCGGTTACGGTGAATTGAAGAGCGTGCTGGAGGGTACCACCGCCATCGCGATTGCGAAAGAAGACGCGTTGGCTCCCGCCAAAGTTTTGTGCGAGTATGCCGAGAAACACGACAACTTCAAGATCAAAGCCGGTATCTTTGAGGGCAAGGTCGTCGATGACGCCACTGTTAAAGAACTGTCCAAGGTCCCGCCGAGAGAGGTTTTGTTGTCCATGTTCTTGGGCGGCTTGACTGCCACCATTGGCAATTTGGCCCGCGCACTGAATGCCGTTGCCGAGAAACAGGGAGCGGAGGCTCCTGCCGAAGCGTAATTCGCTTCACCAAACTGTCGTAAGACAAACTATATTAAAAATTACGGAGGTATTTACCATGTCTGAGAAAATCACCAACATGATCGAAGAGATCAAAGCTCTGACCGTTCTCGAACTGAACGAACTGGTCAAAGCCATCGAAGAAGAATTCGGTGTTTCCGCCGCTGCTCCCGTGGCCGTGATGGCCGGTGGCGCTGCTCCCGCTGCTGCCGCTGAGGAGAAAACCGACTTTGATGTTATCTTGGCTGAAGTTGGCCCCAACAAGATCAACGTTATCAAAGTTGTGCGTGAGATCACCGGTCTCGGCCTGAAAGAGGCGAAAGATCTGGTTGACGGCGCTCCCAAGGCTGTTAAAGAAGGTGCCGGCAAAGACGATGCCGAAGCCATCAAAGCCAAATTGGAAGAAGCCGGCGCGAAAGTGGAACTCAAATAAGTTTGCTTTCTCAAAAAGCCACCGATGG
>JAZQJE010000010.1:0-34683 GCA_045541495.1 Acutalibacteraceae bacterium
ATGTTAACCGCTTCCTCGAATTGGCGGCTACCGAAAACCTGCAGGCTTGTCCCGTAGCTGTGGTTCGTGCCGAACCTCGTTTGGTTATGAACTGGAACGGCAAGACCATTGTGAATATCAGCCGTGAATTTTTGAATTCCAACGGTGCGGAAAAGCATATCGACATTACCCCTGTCAAACCCGAAAACTATGATAAGACTGTTATTGGCGGTCTTGCTGATAACTATAAGGCCTTGGCGGCAGATCTGAATATCTGTTCCAAGCGTGGCCTTTCCGAACGGTTTGACTCCACTATCGGCGCTGGTACAGTGCTGATGCCCTTTGGCGGTAAACATCAGTTAACGCCCATTCAAGCCATGGTACAAAAGATCTCGGTGGAGAAGAAACATACCGACGATTGTTCGTATATGGCGTGGGGGTACAACCCGTTTATTACCGAAAAGAGTCCCTATCACGGCGCATATTTAGCGGTGGTAGAATCGGTATCCAAACTGATCGCCACTGGTGCATCCTTTGCGGATGTATATTTGACCTTCCAAGAATACTTTGAACACCCCGGAAAAGACGGTAAACGATGGGGAAAACCACTGGCAGCATTGCTTGGTGCCTTTAAAGCACAGAAAGACTTGCAGATCGGCTCTATCGGCGGTAAAGACTCTATGAGCGGCAGTTTTGAAGATCTGGATGTTCCGCCTACTTTGGTATCTTTTGCCGTTACGACGGGAAAAGTAGGCGAGGTCATCTCTCCTGAATTCAAAGCAGCAGGCCATAAAGTCGTGTGTATTCGTCCTGCATATACGGCGGATAACTTGCCCGACACCGACTCGCTGTTGGAAACCTTTGCTACGGTAACGGAGCTGTTGCGCAGCGGCAAAGCGGTTGCGTGCTACACCCCCGGCATGGGCGGTATCGGTGAAGCTGTCATGAAGATGTGTTTCGGCAACGGTTTCGGTTTCCGCTTTGCCGATACTATGTGTCCCAAGTGTATTTTCGGGTATGCCTATGGTTCGTTCTTGTTAGAACTGACAGAAGATATCGAAGTGGGTACCGCAATCGGTGTTGTTACCGATGACAACACCTTGACATTCGGTGATGAACAGGTATCTGTATTAGAACTGTTGACAATCTATGAAAACAAGTTGGAGAGCGTTTACAGTTGCAATATTCCCGCGCGGGAACAACCTATGAAAACCTTCTCTTATGATTGCGGCGGCAATCGCGTGGCTCCCGCGATCAAAGTTGCGAAACCCAAGGTGTTAATTCCTGCATTCCCCGGCACGAACTGCGAATACGATTCCGCTAAAGCGGTACATGATGCAGGTGCTGAGCCGGAGATCATGGTCATCAACAATCTGTCGGCTGCGGGGATTCAGCGCAGTGTGGAACGGTTCGCAAAACAATTGAAAGAGGCACAAATGGTGTTTATCCCCGGTGGGTTCTCAGGTGGTGACGAACCGGATGGAAGCGGTAAATTCATTACGGCTTTCTTCCGTAACGCCGCCATCAAAGAGGGTATCAGCGATCTGCTGGACAACCGTGACGGCTTGATATGCGGTATTTGCAACGGCTTTCAGGCCTTGGTCAAATTGGGACTGGTACCATACGGTAAAATTATCGACACCGATGAGAATTGTCCCACTTTGACCTATAACGCCATTGCCCGTCACCAATCGCGGATTGTGCGTACCCGTATCGCCTCCAATAAATCGCCGTGGTTAGCGTTGACGGAGGTAGGGGATGTGTATACCGTCCCGATTTCCCACGGCGAGGGTCGTTTCTTGGCAAGCGAGGAACTGGTGAAAGAACTGGCGAAGAATGGTCAAATTGCTACGCAGTATGTAGACTTTGACGGCAACGCCACAACGGATGTGCACTTTAACCCCAACGATTCTGTATATGCTATTGAGGGTATCACGTCTCCTGACGGTCGTGTGTTCGGTAAAATGGGTCACAGTGAACGTATCGGTGACGGACTTTATCGCAACGTTCCCGGTGAATACGACATTCGTATGTTCGAATCCGCCGTAAAATATTTCAAATAAGGGAGAAAATTATGAATTTTTTTGAAGAATTGAAAAATTTTGACACAGAAGTGGCCGTCGCATGTGACAAAGAACTGGATCGCCAACGTCATAACATCGAACTGATCGCATCGGAAAATATTGTATCGGAAGCCGTACTGTTAGCCGCAGGTGGTGTTCTTACCAACAAATATGCCGAGGGCTATCCCGCTAAACGCTATTACGGCGGTTGTCAATGTGTAGACGTGGTGGAAGAGATCGCCAGAGAACGGGCCAAGAAACTCTTCGGCGCGGATCATGCCAATGTGCAACCTCACAGTGGTGCTAACGCCAATTTAGCGGTATTCTTTGCGCTTCTTAATCCCGGTGATACGGTTATGGGTATGAACCTGCAACAGGGTGGTCATTTGTCCCATGGTTCTCCCGTCAATATTTCCGGTAAATATTTCAATATCGTGCCTTACGGTGTGAACGACGAGACTGAAACCATCGATTACGACGAAATGCGTAAAATTGCCTTGGAATGCAAACCAAAGCTGATGGTGGTCGGTGCCAGTGCCTATTCTCGTATCATCGATTTTAAACGTTGCCGTGAGATTGCTGACGAAGTGGGTGCGTATCTCATGGTGGATATGGCGCATATTGCCGGTTTGGTTGCGGCTGGCGTGCATCCGTCTCCCGTTCCGTACGCAGATGTGGTTACTACTACCACGCATAAGACTTTGCGCGGTCCTCGCGGTGGTATGATCTTGTGCAAGGAATCTTTGGCCAAGCAGATCGACAAGGCTATTTTCCCCGGCACGCAAGGTGGTCCGCTGATGCACATCATTGCTGCCAAAGCGGTGGCATTGGGCGAAGCCATGACCGATGAGTTCAAAGCCTATCAGCAGCAGGTCGTCAAAAATGCCAAGGTATTGTGCGATCGCTTGATTGAAAACGGCATTGAAGTGGTATCCGGCGGTACGGACAACCATCTTATTCTCCTGAAATTGACGAATTGTAACGTGACCGGCAAGGAACTGGAACATCGGCTGGATGAAGTGCATATCACTGCCAACAAAAACACCATTCCCAACGATTCCAACAGTCCCTTTGTAACAAGCGGTTTACGTATCGGTACTCCCGCAGTGACGACCCGTGGTTTTAAAGAGCCTGAAATGATCAAAATCGCCGATTGGCTCAATGATATTATTCGTGATTTTGACGGTTGTAAAGACCGTGTCTCCGCTGAAGTGCAAGAACTCTGTGCGAAATTCCCCATTTATTAAGAGAATTGAGAGGTAGTAATTATGGCATACTTATCCGACATTGAGATCGCACAAGCCTGCCAACTGAAATCTATCAGCGACATTGCCAAGGTTGCTCATGTAGATGAAAAATATTTAGAACACTATGGTCGATACAAAGCAAAAGTGGATCTGTCGTTGCTGAATGAGACCGACCGCAAGGACGGGAAATTGATCTTGGTAACCGCCATTACGCCGACTCCCGCGGGTGAGGGCAAGACCACCACCACCATCGGTTTGGCAGATGGCCTAAAGCGCATTGGCAAAGATGTTACCGTTGCCTTGCGTGAACCTTCTCTCGGTCCCGTGTTCGGCGTTAAAGGCGGTGCAGCAGGAGGCGGTTATGCGCAGGTCGTCCCTATGGAAGATATCAACCTGCATTTCACCGGTGACTTCCACGCCATCGGTGCGGCCAATAACCTGTTAGCGGCTATGCTGGACAACCATATTCAGCAAGGAAATGTTTTGGGCATTGACGTTCGCAAGATCACTTGGAAACGGTGCGTGGATATGAATGACCGCCAACTGCGTTTCGTGGTGGATGGTATGGGCGGTAAAGCCAACGGCGTTCCACGAGAAGATGGTTTTGACATCACCGTTGCCAGTGAGATCATGGCGGTCTTGTGTTTGGCTTCCTCTATTACCGATTTGAAAGAGCGGTTGTCCCGTATCATCGTGGGCTATACCTATGACGATAAACCCGTCACGTGCGGTCAATTAAAAGCCGCCGGTGCCATGACAGCTCTGCTAAAAGATGCGTTAAAACCCAATTTGGTGCAAACCTTAGAGGGTACGCCCGCCTTTGTCCACGGTGGTCCCTTTGCTAATATTGCTCATGGCTGTAACTCGGTTATGGCCACAAAATTAGCGCTGAAAATGGGCGATTATACCGTTACCGAGGCAGGTTTCGGTGCTGATTTGGGCGCAGAGAAATTCTTGGATATCAAGTGCCGTATGGCGGGATTGACCCCCGATGCGGTGGTTATCGTTGCTACCGTTCGTGCGCTGAAAATGCACGGCGGCCTTGCCAAGACCGAACTAGGTACTGAGGATTTGGTTGCCCTTGAAAAGGGTATCCCGAACTTGCTCCGCCATGTATCCAACATCAAGAATGTATACAAACTACCTTGCGTAGTGGCGGTCAACCGTTTTCCAACGGATACCGATAAGGAAATTGAGTTTATCATCGCTAAATGCCGCGAATTGGGCGTCAACACCGTGTTGTCTACGGTATGGGCAGAAGGCGGCAAAGGCGGCGAAGAATTGGCAAAAGAAGTGGTTCGCCTGTGTGATGAAGAACAGGGTGATTTCACCTTCTCGTATGAAGATAACGCTTCCATTGAAGAGAAAATCGAATCGGTTGTCAAAAAAGTGTACGGTGGTGAGGGGATCACCATCATGCCAGCGGCAAAAAAACAGATTGCTCAATTAACGGCGCTTGGTTTTGATAAAGTACCGGTTTGTATTGCGAAGACCCAATATAGCTTTTCCGACGATCCCACCAAACTTGGTGCTCCTACCGGCTTTAAAGTGACCATCAAAAATGTGAAGATCTCCGCCGGTGCCGGTTTTATTGTGGTACTAACAGGTGATATCCTCACCATGCCCGGTCTTCCCAAATCCCCCGCTGCCGAACGCATTGACGTGGACGAAAATGGTAAAATTTCCGGATTGTTCTGATAGGTATTAAAAAAGAAGGTTCAGCCACGCTGAACCTTCTTTTTTGTATAATATTTATGAAAGGGAACTAAATGAAACGTGTTTATCGCAGTATTTTAAAACAGCTTCGCGATGAGTGATAATCAAAACGGTGCGGTCGGTCATCGAGCGCAGATTCTTGAGTAGTTGTTCTTCGGTTTCGGTGTCTAAAGCACTGGTCGCTTCATCCAATAAGAGAACAGGACGGTCAGATAAGATAGCACGAGCAAGAGCAAGGCGTTGCATTTGCCCCTCTGACAAACCGGCACCTCGTTCGCCCAACAGGGTATCTAAACCGTTTGGCAATTCTTTAACAAATCCCTCTGCACAGGCGATCTTGAGTGCGTGCATGATACGCGTTTCATCTTTCATCAAGGTGGGATCTGCGAAACAGAGGGTTTCGCGGATAGTGCCGGATATCAATTGATTTCCTTGAGGGACATAGGCAAACAACCCTCTCCAAGCAGAAGTCAACGGTTGTTGAAGACCCGTTGTTGTTTTGAGATATAACTGCCCTTGGTTTACAGGATACAATGCTAACAACATTTTTAAGGTCGTGCTTTTTCCGCAGCCGGATTCGCCGGTAAAAGCGATAAATTCGCCTTTTTGAATATCTAAACTAAAGTTATCTAACACGTTTTCTTCGCCGTCGTTATAGGAGAATGTGATGGTATCAAGCCCAAAAGATGCAAGGTTATGGCGATAAAAGGGCCCTATGAAATCGGTTTCCAACGGTACTTCTGTTAGATCAAGTTGATAGGCTTCAATATCCATCAACCGTTCGGCACTGGCTAACATCCCGTAATACTGGGCAACATAACCGGAAATAGTACGGAGCGGTGTTTCCAACATGTTTACCAAATACAGAACCGTTGAAAGAGTACCGTAACTCATGGTGCCTTGAATAATACCCAAACCGCAAAAGCCGATTCCCAACAATTGGGCGGTGATCATAGCGAATCCCAACGCACCGTTGCAGAATAATGTAAACCGATGGCGTCGCATACGGGCGGCGTTGAGTTCGTCAATTTGTTGGCCTGCCATATCGGTGGAAAATTGTTCTTGTGTAAACGCATGGATGACCAATAAACTGTGTAACTGTTCCTGCATAAAGGAACGGGTTTTTCCGTCGGTCGTCTGCACATCTTTGTGATACCGTTTTAACCTTTTTTGAAACAAATAGGAGATGGTGGCCATTAACAAGCCACCCGGAAGCAAAATCCACGTCAATTGCGGGACTACTTGCAACAAAGCGATCATGGCGCCTACAACGCGCACCAAAGCCCCTACGGTCTCCGGAATGATCTGAGATACGGCTTTAGAGATGATATCGGTATCGGAAGTGATACGGGTCATCCATTCACCTGTATGCGTGCGGGATACTTGACTGTAAGAGCGATGTAACAGTTGAGAAAAGACTCGCAAGCGAAACACTTTGTCTAATGCGTTTTTGCTTCGTTCCGCTAAATACCGATTTAGCAATAAGAAAACAATGGACAGAGCTGTGAGCACAGCAAATAAGACAAATTGTCGCGTAAACAGCGAGATATTACCCGAAGCCGCAGAATCCACCACACTGCCAAGAAAGAAAGCATATAAAAGGGCTATGCAACCTTGTGCGATACGAATAATCGTTTGAAATAACGGCCACAATTTTGCTTTTTCGGAGATGTTCCACACCCATCGGATGGGGGAAAGAGTAGTACCCGTCTGCTTCATGGGTTGTTATCCTCCGTATTTCTTTAAAATTAAAGGGATATTTCCGTCCTTGTTTTGTTTACCCGCGGCAAGATCCCGATATAATAGTTTTCGCAAAATCGTTTCTTTTGCCGGTTCAGTCAGTGCCGGTTGTTGTGCTTCTTCCGGCTTACACGGTTGAACAAAGGCCAAAGCACGAATATCTTCTAACAGGTTTTCACCTTGGGGCGTGCGGACGATTACAAGGGATGTGCCCAATCCGTCAGCCAACGAGGGGATACAATTTTCAACTCCCCAGAAATCACCGATGGTAAAATCGAAGGGGAGATCCCACCGTGTGTAGATACAATGATAACAACTGGGACGTAACGTAAGACATTTGATATAGAGACGGCTGAAAGGGTCACGATTCATAGAAACAGCGGCCTCCTGACCGTTCGCCGTAAATGATACCGTATGTCCGTCATTTTTGACTCGTTTATCACGGAAACAATAGGCCTTTAGCGGCCCGTTTTGGGACAGATATTGTACATACGTTTCCCATAGAGCGGGGGATTGCACACCGCGACAGATGAGGGCGGCAAGAATAAGATTGTCGGGTTTTTCTCCTAAATAATGCAATAATCCATCACATTGGCAAGGGGTACCGGTAAAGAGAACCTGTTTTTGATCATGCAACGCGTCGGCGATTTCCGAAAATACATTTTTCAGATCGCTTTGCACATATTTTGATTTACGCATGGGCGCAATATCGTCGGACAATACATGTTGCACGTGAAAAGTATCATCAAAAACAGCACCGCAAACCAATCCGCCGTTTTCAAGAATTTTATCAGCGATCAACGAAAAAGCACCGCCGGAAGAACTATTTTTCAACAGTTCCATATCCTTACACCGAACAGCATAGGATTGACCGACTGTTCCACGTAGTGGCTTGTTAATGGGGCAGGTTTCCTGACACAACCCACATTCGGTGCACATGTCCACGCAGATCGAAGGATATAAAAAGCCTTCCTCGTCGGGCACCATGCTGATGGCTTGTTCGGGACAAACAGAACGGCAAGCATGACAGCCGCAACAATCACTTTTCTTTTCGAACAACGATATCATGACGGACAATTCTCCTTAAATAAGCAAGTGAATCTTCTCGGCGATCGGCCAATTGCTCCCATACCGCTTCATAGTCGGGATAAACCACCTCGATTAACGCCTCGTTGAGTTGTAGGGAGGATAGCAGCTCTTCCAACCGACCATTACGAGTGCTCAGTTCACCGCCCAATTTTTCAACATGGAACGGTCTGCCGAAGATCATAGAAAAGACCATGCCGTGAAAAGAGTTAGTGAACACACAATCGGCATACCGAATGTCGGAAAGCCACTGCGTAACGCCGGTGCCGTTCCACGCTTCCATGCCGATCTGCGGCATAAAAGCGGCGGTGATGATCCGTAGTGGCAGTTGTTGTTTTTCTGCTTCCGCTTGGGCTTTTTGCACCAAAACGTCATCGTATTTCAGCATAAAAAGCAATACATAAGGTGTCGACGCAGGAGAATCGGTCAACGATTCCCATGTGTTGCGGTCGGGAAGTAAAGTCGGGTCAAGACAAACCGTTGCATCCCGACCGATCAATTCTTTCACGATTTGACGGCCACTGTCTTCTCGCACGGAAATATCAATGAATTTAGCGAGCTGTTCGGTTACCCAAGGTTTTGCTTTTTCGGGAAGAGCATCTGCCCCGAAACTGGCCGCGTAACTGTATCGTTTTTCCGCGGATGCAAAGGGGAGAAAATAACGGGCATCAGCCCCGGGAATACGAAAATTCCAAATTTGGTCACTTCCGGCAATAAAGCAGTCATACGCATTGTTGATGTCATCTGATGGTTGAAAAACGGCAGAAAGGCGCATATATTGATCGCGGAATTGTGTAAACAGTTGTTCACGCTTCTTTCCCGCTTCTTGAATACGACGGGCAAACAAGGCCGCTGCAGGCGTGGGGAGAACGGTGGGGGCTTGAGGAGGGGTTGATGTTTGAATTTGAACAAATTCACTGTCAGCGCCCAAAGCCGCCAGCGTTTCCTGCAAAGCATAGGCTTGCAGAACCGCTCCGTAACTATCGGCATTGTGGAATGTTAATATTCCGATCTTCATTTTTTCAGTTCCTTTCTTGCCCGCTGAAGAGCACTGTGCAATAGGATCTGACGATGTTGCGCTTCCCAAGTTTTGGCTAAGGCAACAAACCGTTCATGATCGCAGGTGCAATAGTGTAAAATTTCCAACCGCAAACGAGTGAAATTTTCCATACGCTTTAAGTTTTCTTGGTACGAGCGATTTTGACTGGAATGACCGTTACTGCGACGGCAATAGGTGTGCAATTTTTCAGGAATAAACCCACATTCGGTGCGACTGGCCGGCGGTAACAGCAGTTGAAGATTTTGCCCTTCAGGTGACAAGGGGATTGCCTTGTCAGGATAGCAGGCGAAAAAAAGGTCGGTTTTAATCATATAACAACCGGCATAGCAGTATGTTTTATCCAAAAAAAGATCTTCAAAAATGTCTTTTAACTGTCGATCCTCATCGCGGGCACTTGCTGACAAAACCACATCCTTGTCCGCGTCCAACACAACACCGTCATTTCGTACCATGCCGATGGTGGGATGATCGAGCAACCATTGTGCTTTTTTCTCGATAGCATCGGGAGTTAACAGGTCATCCGCATCACACCACGTGAAAAAAGTACCGTTTATCAAAGGCAGTGCGGCATTGACAGCGGCTGCTTGTCCTTCGTGAGATCGCAACAATATGGTTGTTGAAATGTCGGCTTTTTTTAATGGTTGTTCCCATTGTTGAAGACAACTTGCCGAATCATCCGTTGACCCATCATCTACTAAAATAACCTGTAACGGTCGCCAGGTTTGATTCATAAGACAGGCAAGGAATTCCTGTAAATAGGGCATGGCGTTATATATGGGGGATACCAAGGTTACCAAAGGATTCATGTCCGTTTCATCCTTTTGCGCAGCAATGCCGCATAGTCAGCCATTTCTCGTTTTTGATGTAAACGGCCGGTATTGGTCATGTGCAAACGGCGTTTTAATGTTATGGTGGGAATTTGCATGGTTTTGATTCTCGCATCACGTAATTTTAGTAACCATGCCACTGTTTCGCCGCTTTTCATGGTATCGTCAAAGAACCCGATCTGATCAAATACGCGGCGACGAATCAAACTGCAACCGGGAAGAACACCGCTGTAAGGGGCGGGTCGCGGTTTCAGTTCGCTTTTTTGCTCGTCGGTCAGTTCCGGAGAAATGAAATCTTCTGCCATGGCGAAAACGGCGTCTACTTCATTTTGCGCCAACATTTCATACATGGCTTCCAGCGCATTCTCCGTTAGCACATCATCGGCATCCAATAGTAAGATCCATTCGCCAGATGCGGCGTGAAGTCCCATGTTTCGAGCAGAGGCGGCCCCGCCTTGTACTTTGTGGAAAACTTGAACATCCAAGGTTTGAGCCACGGCAAGTGTTTGATCGGTAGAACCGTCGTCCACAACCAATATTTCCATATCACCGTCCCATTTTTGTCGACGAACAGATTCAACAGCTTGAGCAATATACCGTTCTGCTTGATGAGCGGGGATGATAACTGTCAAGGTTTTTATCACGGTTGATGCTCCTATTCTTGCGTTTTTTGTACAATCCGAATGGCGGCACGACGAATGCGTACTTTTCGCATAACTTCGTCCGGGATTGGTAGTTGTTGTCGTTTCATTTCTAAAAGGATTTCTTTATAATGAGTACCGTTGCCGTTGGCCACAATATCGGCGAGATGATCGTCTTTTCGGGCCAGAAAGGCTTCGATATCAAATACTTTGCGAAACCGTTCTAACGCTCCCATGGCATATAAAGCCCCCATGGTACGAACGCATTTGCCACAAATGCCGCAATTTTCGCGTTTAACGTAAATGCAAGGATGAAGATAGCGGTGTGCTAAGGGGAACGACAACAAAGCGCGAATCTTTTCAATACGGGGGATATGTCCGCCGGTAGAATAAATCACGGTATTGTCTGTTTCAAAGCAACTCAGCGGAAGTAATTCGTAATACCCACCGCGGTCGGAAGAAAATTCAAATTTGGCAAATTCAATACAGGAAGACGTTAAAAAGACACTAAACAGTTTTTGCAACGCTAATACGGCGGCAGGGAGACGAAAGGGAACTACTTCTATATATCGTTCGGTTTGTAACAGATGAATATTGGAATCGATGTATATGACCTGTAGATTGACTTCTCGAGCAATGCCGTTTTTCGCTTTAGCGGCCATATATCGCAACGTTTCAAAATTGTTTTTGCTTTCCAGTGTTCCAACATTTGCAACCAAAAGATGGGTCAATCGACGAGAAGGTTCGGGATTGTTCAAATGCGTCATCAGGGTAAACATACTGTCGACCCCACCCGTCCAACCGGTTGCAACGGCGTTTTTACACGGAATGGCCGTATCGGTCAGCGGTGCGTGGATGGTGATGGCATGATAACAATCCATGTTTGCCACCATTGAGGGTATTAACAGAGTGGACAATTGATAATGCAAGCGTTTGGTAATGGGCGCTTCGCAAATAATATCTTCACCTAAACGCATGGCAGTGGTAAGGAATCCGACCACAAAAGCATCCAAGCGGTCAACCGTCAGATCGTTACCGTATTGTGTTTCGGTTGAAAACCAGGCAATCTCCCGTTCCCCGTTTATGGTAATGGGCGCACAAAGAAAGACTTGATCTTCTTCGATGCGCAGATAGGGCGCTTCCATACGAATCATGACTGATCCCCCTGTAAATGTTGCATGGCTTTTCGAAATTGTTGCTCACAAACGTAGGCGGCGGGCGGGATTTTAATCTGGTTTTTTTCCAACAAGTCGATCGTTTCATCAAACAAGTGGTTTCCGCGGTTAGCTAAAACAAAACCGATCCGTTGCGGCAACGCCCGTTTGTAGGCGGGAATATCAAATACTGCCGCATAACGATCCAACGTTCCCAGGGCATATAAAGTTGTCATGTCCCGTGCGCATTTTTTGCAATGGCCGCAATTGTGATTGCCGACGACTTGATGAAAACAAGGATGTAACCATCTGTAAGAAGGTTCCCACGCCGAAAGCGCTGCTAATTTTTGGCTACGGTTGGTTTGCGCACCGGACAAATAAAATGATTGAGATTCGGTTTGGGCGCAATGTACCGTCAACAGATCATAGGTGGCGCTGTTGTGAAGATCGAATGAGAAGTTAGCCACATCGTGTCCCGACGAAAGAAGATAGTGGGAAAGGCCGCCTTGCAATACCATGGCACCGGCCAGATTACGAAAACTATAGATGTCCAGCGGTCGTTCGGGTAACACCTTGGTAATATTGGAATCCAGCGTAATCAATTCCAAACCCATTTCTTCGGCAAACCGTTTAGCATCTTGGCAGGCGCCGCGAAATGCTTGTTGACTGTTGGGGCCTTGGAAAACAAGAAGATTAAAGACCGCGATATGTGAAACGGGATAAATGCTGGTTTGGTTGTGGGTCATGATGGTGTATAAACAATCTACACCGCCGGAAAAACCGGTACCGATACCGCCCTTGGATTTCAATCTTTCTGAAGTCAAGGGAGCCTTGATGGAAATGGGATGATAGAGATCTCCCGCACTGCAAAGAGAGGGGATTAAATAATTTTCCAGTTGATAATGCAGCCGCTCCGACATGGGTGTTTCACTGACAAGGTCTTGACCTTCACGCATGGCGGTGGGCAACAGCGACATAACGAAAGCATCGCTACGATTAGTACATAAATAATCTTGTTGGTGTTTGTCAACGCCAAACCAAAGAGTGGTTCCTTTTCCATTCAACGAGAGGTCAGCACAAAGACGTACTTGATCGGCTTCTTGCTTTGCGTATACGTTATCGATGTGGAGCATGTTGGTCACCTGTTTTCCTTTTGTTTCGACTGACGAATGGCGTCTGCAATCAAGGACATGATATTTACTCGTTCGACTTTGGTGTGTGTTAACGAAATATTACTATCATGGACACGACGGAAATAGAGGGGTTCATCAATAAGGTGTTTCATGTTAACACCACCTGCCCATAATCGAGTGACCCACTGCGTGTCCTCTCCGTGTACATAATCTTCGCGGAAATTGCCGTATTCTTCAAAGACAGAATGACGAATACAGGAAGAAGCCATATACTGGTCTGTTCTGCCGTTTAGGAGTTGTTGTTGGCGTTGGGACATGGTGTTTTCGTCCCCGTGAAAAAAATTCTTGGCTTGAGTAAAAACTAAAACACAATCGGGGTGGCTGTCCATGTAGGTAACTTGTTTTTCTAATTTATCGGTGGCCCAAAGATCGTCCGCATCTAAAAAGGTAATGAATTCACCGCGGGCATGAGAAAGTGCGAGATTTCGTGTGGCCGAAATCCCGCGGTGCTCATGGTGAACGTATCGGATACGGGGGAGAGTGGCGGCAACGGTGGCGGTGTCATCGGTGGATCCGTCGTCCGCGACAATAATCTCAAAATCTTGATACGTTTGGGCAAGAACGCTGTCAACAGCGTCTTTTAAAAACCGCCCTGCATTATAGCAGGGAATCAGCACGCTGACTCTCGGACTCATTCTTCGTTGAGGATCGGCCAACCTTGCTCCACGTCCACATCGTGTACAGGATCAGCTAAGATCAGATCTTGAACTTCGGCGAACTCATCTAAAGTCAGCGCAAAACCATCTTGGAGAGAAGCCGCATCAATGGTGCATTGTGCATTCACTTCATCGGCGGAAACCAAAATCTCTTTTTCCAGCAATTGGTTAATAAAGGATTTCAGTTGAACGTCCATATCGGCGGGGCAATCGGGTAACGCTTGAATAGCGGTTAACACAGTGGCTTCATTGGCACCAGCCAACAAAGCATCCAAAACGGCAGAGCCAAGGCTACTGGTGCCATAGTACATACCGGTGGTAAAATTGATGACAATTGCTTGTCCTTCCGCCATGTCGTAAAACATTTTTTCTTCGTTGATTTTGTACATGATTAAAACTCCTTTTTTATAAACTCACGTAAAAACACGTGATTTTTACTAAGATCAGTGCTCATTTGCATTTGATAGACAGGTAACCCCGCCATGCGGGAGGCCATTTGTTTCATCAGAGCGGTATCGCGGTTACGGTCCAGTTGGGTTAGACTGCTGTGCAACATTTGCGTCATGGCAGCGCCCACCGTGGAAAGATGGATAGACGGTTCTTCCTTGCCGGAGATTTGCGGCATAATAATCGCTTTGAGCGCGAGGCAGGGACAAATTTGTTGATTTTTTAAGTGAAACTGTAGTTTGCCGTTGCACCATGCCGTATTTGGCGGTACGCTCGGTTCACCCAGTTGAGGCATTTTTTTGTGCATGTCCGGATTAACGGCAACGCTGGTATAAAGGGGCATGGCACAAAGCGCCCCCGATCCGGTTACCAGCGTGTAATCGTCCGAAACAAAATCTAATCCTGCCGCTAAACAAGAGACGGAAAAGGTGGATTTTCCGCTGCCGCTGCGCCCTACCACCAAAACGCCGGTTCCTTGATAGCCGACGGCTGCCGCGTGCAGGAGTATCTTGTCAGTTTGACTGGCCCATCGGGAAAAAAGACCCGCTAACGTATGTCCGTAAACGGCATAATCAATATCGTTGGGACGTAGCCGCGCATAATAGAAGCGATTTCGAACGAAGTCACTGCCAATCAGGCGGTGGGTGTCGGTGCCGATTTGGAGCGATCCGGTGGCGTCATTGCTTTGCCATACGGAAGAGGTTTTGGCCGCTCCAGCGGGAAGATAATCGTCACAACGGTCATACCAATACAGAAAAGTGGCGTTTGGTTCGCCGACTTCTTCTGTGATAAAACCCGATACACTAAAGCGAGCCGCTTGTGCCATCTCTTCCGTAGGGAAGTATAGATCAATAAGTTGGTTGCTGATCTTCACACGAAACCCTGCCTGAGGCAGTTTGCCGGTGGAACTTAAATGCCTGTCAACGGCTTGAAAATATTCCGTGAGCACCACTTTAGATGACATGAATGGTACCTCCTCAGGTGAAAAGAATCTTGCGTGTTGCAAAGAGTATGATATAATATGGACAAGTAATCTTGTTACGGCGTGTAACAGAAAAGAAAATAGAGGGTGTTGGCAGTATGCGAAAAAATTTGCTTGAATTATGCGGTTTCGATAATACCGTACAAGCATTAACAAGGATATACAGTGGGGCATCGAACACGACAGAAAGATTAGGTAATTGGCTCTCTTCGGTGGAGTTCGAGACGTTGCCATCGGGAATTACCTGCATGACCGCAGCAGCGGCGGCTTCGATCGACTATGAAGGAGTTCCCAATGCTGTTGTTCCGCGGTTGCGGGGGATTGTCAAATATGTGCATACGTTGAATGCCGGTATGATGGCAGGGCTTTGCCGAATGGGCACCGCATTTAATGAGGCGAAGTTGCCGCTTTTGCTGTTGGAAGAAACGGCTTTATATATGCAATTTCCGAATTTGCCGCAACGTCATCTTTGGCAAATGAGGGTTGGTGTGCGGCAAGAGGAGTATACCAAAGCACTAGAAGTGGCTCGCCATGCGGGATTTCAAGTGGAAGTGTATCCTTTCACGGCGATGGCCAAGCAAGGGAACACTTGTCGCATCATCATTATGCCGTTAAAAGACGGTGCGTTGGTGTGGCAAGGGTGTTTCGAGTTTCAAAAGGTAAATGCTGTATTTCGGTGCGCAAGTAATGCGGCCGTTCTCATGGGGATCTGCCAAAACGCCTTTCGCTCTCTAACGAAACCGTCTCCTTGTGAAACCATGGTGCGTTGGATCATGGATATGAGCAACCTTTACCCGCAATTATCGGCAGAAGATTGGGATTGTGCCGTAAAATTGGCAAAACAGGAAAACGCGCAAAAACAGGTGTGTTTATTGCTCACCTTGTATGCCACCGTGACCAATACAAATTTGGATTGGATAAAGGAATTTGGCGATTCGAATGATAACCAACAATTGATTGGGTTGTTACATCGTTTTCAATCTCATTCTGCAAAAGGGCATAAAATTCGCCGGTCGATGCTGCTTTGTCGATTACGCAGACCTGATTCCGTGATCGCTGCTGCTAAATTGTTTATGCATCAATGTTTCAAGAAACTGAAACATTGAGTTTGCTCGTCAGGGTTGAGGCCTATCGCTGCCATGTGAGAGTTGTAATCTGTAAGGTGTTCTTGCTCCATATTCATAACGATCATACCGCGTTTGAGTTTGTTGTGGTCGCGAAAAAGTGCATGGCACCATCGAACGGCCCAAAAAAGTGGTAGTAACACGGGTGTTTTTTTTACAACGGGATAGGTATACGACATTCGCTCGTATGAAGGAAAAACGGCGTGTAAAAACCATTTGATCTTTTTCAAAAACAAGGTATCGTTTGTATGAGAATGTCGTTGCATTACCATATCCACAACAGAGCGGTTATATTCTTCATAGATACTGCCTTGCAAAGCGGAACGCGTGATCAATTCGGTGGTCGAAGTTGACGGTGCACCTTCAAACCAGTTGTTCAACAACTCGTTGATATTGTGATAAAAATCACGCAGTTGCAGGCAATCAATTTCACGAAGAATGTACGTTTCGTCCATATCGGGATACGTTTTTCGCCAAACTTGCAGATCGCAAATGTCTTTGGCACAGATTGTTCCGTTTAAATAATGCTTCGACAGATGAACAATCAGGTAGACAAAATGATCTTCCGGCGAAAGATAATAACCAAAACCACTTTCGTTTTTGCGCGCTAAGCGCCAACTGTCACGATAGTATTCAAAATAGTTCTTGAAATTGGAAGAAACCAAATAGCGGTGCAATTCCAGTTTTAAAGACGGACCATTCCAAGTGTGTTCATACTCACAGTCGTCCTCTTTGACAAAAGAGAGGGAAGGAAGTAATTTTTCAAGGGTCGGATATTGTTCCGCACGAATCAAAATATCCGCATCAAACATCACACGATACTCGGGGCGGTCGTACAACGATTTGATAACAGAACCTTTTACAGGAAGATAATCAATACCGTTTTCTTCAAAAAACGCATATACTTTTTGAAGTTGTTGCATCTGTAAACGATTGAATTGGAGTAGCTCGCAAAATTGCGCCGTCATGCGGACTAAGGCAGTGTGGTTGCGGGGGAATCCACATCGAACAGCGCCTTGTATGGCTAAGCCGATCAAATGATGCTGTTGAAATGTGTGTACTGCTTTATCTAAATCAAAATCGGAAGGGAGCGATAGCGCTTCACCCGTTAATGCACTTCTCAACAAGGTGATAATACCCATTGTCTGTGTATCCAATCGATATCTCCTCTTTTCCTTTGACATTACCTTTTATTGTATCGCATTTATCTTCTTTTTTCAATGGGAAATCGCAACTAAAAACAAATTTAGAAATACAACAGAGAAATCAGTCGTTAGATAGCAATAAAATACAAAGCCCCACTAAACAAGACCAGTAAAAACGGACAACAGACAAAGGCTCCCTTATTGTAGGATAATACTTTGGACTGCTACCGAACAAATAGACACGAAAATAAAAGCCTTTTGGTTTCTCCGGCTGCGTTACGCCTAAACACTTCTTCTGCTTGACATAACGGAACCCTCTGTCGTAGTTTCTAATTCTACAACAGGGGGTTCTTTTATTCAATGTCCGTTTTTCGGAATACAGTCCATAATATCAGCACGTACAAAAGTTATTACCACAGATCAAAGAAATACTGTAAAAAGGAAAAACACAGCGGGAAGTCGAAAAACAATTAGTACTAAACCGCTGGCTGAGAAAAGAGGCTCGGCGCGTCATTGATGAATACATCTATTTCTGCAATCATCAGCGCATCTAACTAAAAACAAAACTGACTCCGTTGAAAAAGCGAAGTCAGTTTGTTGTTTAATTTATTATTTCCCTAAAATGAGGGCTCTTTTTGTGCCGTCCGCACAATTTGGACCTGTTCATCTTCAATAGCGGAGGCCTCTGTTTACGATTATTTCTTTTTCTTGCCTTTGGCGGCGCGTTTTTCGGAATATTCTACCCATAGTGCCCACAAAGGTGTGCACAAGAAGGTGGAAGAGTAGAAGCCGGAAATGACACCAAACGTTAACGGCACGGCGAAGCTGATGATGGATTCCATCGACGTGAACAACGCGATCACCGCAACCGTTGCAATGGCGATAAACACGCAGACCGAGGTATTGACGTTACGAGACAAGGACTGGTTAAGACTGAGATTGACGATATCCGAAATGGAACATTTCTTATCCATTTTTCCACGGTTTTCGCGGATGCGGTCGTAAATAACGATGGTGTCGTTCAGCGAGTAACCAAGCAAGGTCAATACGACTGCTACAAAGTTGTCGTCCAGCGGGATACGGAAAAGGACGAAAATGAAATAGGCGATCAAGACATCGTGCAGCAAGGCGAGCAAAGCCATAACACCGGCGGAGATACCGCCGATCCGACGGAAACGCAAGCCCACATAAATGACCAGGAATACCGAAGCCAACGCAATAGCAACCAAGCATTTGATGAAGAAGGAACGACCATTGGAGGGTTGCAGGGAGTTGGTGGACAATTCTTCGATTTTGTTGTTGGGATATTGTTTTGCTAAGGTATCCTTAAAGGTGGTTTGTGTGGCGGAATCCAGATCGTCGGTTAACGAAATGGAAATAACATTAAATCCGCTTTCGCCGTTTTCGATCAGTTCGACTTCGGCGTCGGGCAATTTACTTTGTACGAAATCGACAACGGAATTTTCATCCAAATTACCGTCATAACTGTATTTCAGCAACGTACCGCCCTTGAAAGCAATATCCAATTCTACGCCCATGATCAAGTTGGCAATCAACCCTACGAAAAGAAGACCGGCAGAAATCAACGCAAAAATCTTGCGATTTTTAATGAAATCGAATGTTTTCATTTGCGGTCACCTCCCAACAACCAAGGTTTACGCAAGCACTTGAAGCGGGACAGGGATTTGAGCATCAAGCGGGAACAGGTAACACCCATGACAAAGTTGAAAATAATACCGGCAAGCAGTGTGAACCCAAAGGAATATACGGCGCCGCTGGCAGATACCGGGAACATGAACAACAGGGGTTTGAGCAATTTCGCAAAAAAACTGTCGGCAGGACCAAATACACCCATTAAAACGATGGAAACGATCACAACGGTGATGTTACCGTCGAAAATAGCAGAGAAAGACTCGTGACAACCGTTGTGAATAGCGGTGTCAATGGTTTTACCCATGCGAATTTGTTCTTTAATACGTTCCGCAGTGATGATATTGGCATCCACACCCATACCGATAGACAGAATAATACCGGCGATACCGGGCAAGGTCAAGGTGAAACTATTGAAGAAGGAGAAATAACCGGAAACGACGGCGATGGAGCCGGCCACCTGACCAACCAAGGCAATGACGGCAACCAAACCGGGTAAACGGTAATATAACAACATGAAGATGGAGATCAAAACAAAAGCAACAATACCGGCAATCACCATGATTTCCAACGAGCGTTCACCCAAAGTGGCGGTGATGGTGTTGGTGTTTTTGGCGGTGATGCTGAAGGGAAGAGCACCGGAATTGATCAAATTGGAAAGATCAACCACATCAGCATACTCAAAATCACCGGTGATGGAAGCATTGCCGTCCGCAACATGGGTTTTGACACTGGGATTGGAAATACAGTCATCATCCAGCCAAATGGAAATGGTGTAGGTGGAACCGCTACTACCGTTTTTGCCGTATTGGGTCTTGGTGGCTTCGGAAAAGGCTTTCTTGCCTTCGTCTTTCAGCGTCAAACTGATAGCGGGTTTGCCATTTTCGTCCAAGACAGGCTCCGCCACGTCGACCATTTCACCGTTGATAACCAAATCTTTTTTCTCCGGTTTTTCCGTGGGAAGAGTACCGGAAGATTCGGCAGTATCTATGTAGAATTCTAACAGTGCGGTCTTCCCCAATTCCGCAATGGCTTTTGCGGCATCGAAATCGGTTTCGTTTTTCTTCCAAGGGAAACGGATGATCACTTGATCGTTGTCGGTATCCGTATAGGCTTCGTAATCGGTAATACCATTGGTGATCATACGACGGACAATGATTTCCTTCATAGAGGCAATCTGTTCTTCGGTCGCATTGATCTTTTCATCTGCAGGTGAAAAAGTGGCTTCAATACCGCCGCTGATATCAATACCGGTACGGATATTGTTTGCCCCGCGGAACACCGTGTCTACTCGGTCGCCATAGGTGGTATACACACCGAACAAGGATGTGTACCCTAAAGCAAGAATGAGCAAAGCCACGATGAAGAATACGGATTTGGGTGTTCGCTTCATCGGTCAATCCTCCAATGTAAACTTTTGATGTCGGTTTATGACACCAGTTATCCAATATTATAGGATAATTTGTCCTAAAAGTCAATGGGAAGAACGAAATCCTTTGTGTTATTTTTGTGAAAGATTAAAAGGCTTACCGATCATAACGTAAAGTGATATAGTGATGGTAGACACTAAGAAAGTGTCTACCATCACTTTTATATTAAAATGAGGAAAAAAGATGAATGAAATGGGAAGACCAAAAGGTGGAACAAACACAAACCACGGTAAAGAAGAAAAGATAGCGTTGGTAAAACGAAATTTAACAGGTGAATGAGTACCGGACTTAGAAAAAGAAACAGGAATTTACCACACATAAATTCATAATCGGTTAAAGAATTGTGTGATGTATTTGATACGTCCGGTTCTGGCTATTACAAATGGTTAAAGCGAAAAGGAAATTTAAACCGTTACAAACAGCAACAACAAAAATTAGACTGCTATGTTGTCGATATCCACGCACACTACTCGTCACAGGGATACAGAAGCATAGCAGACACCTTAAACTTAAAAGAAAACCGCCAGTCCAATACAGAATTGAACTGGCAGCTTAAAGTTATCTTTTTTGTGCCTACTAACTATTGACTATTTCACGATCTTAACGGCAAGCCTTTTCGTTATTCAGCAAGTAATTGTTGGATACAGGTAATCTGAGCGCAGATACAAAACAGATCGATGGCGATCTGCAATTCATGAAGCGGCGGATAGGAGGGAGCTAACCTCAGCGTGGCATCGCGGGGATCGTTATGATAAGGATAGGTGGCGCCGGCAGGGGTGATAACAACACCGGCTTCTTCTAACAGTTGGACAGTCTTGGCTGCACAACCATCGGGCAGATCCACGGAAACAAAGTAGCCGCCGTTGGGGGTATGCCATGTAATGGTATCGATGTATCCCAGTTTTTCTTTTAATGTATTGAGTACCAGTTCGAATTTCGGTGCTAAAATAGCGGCATGTAATTTCATGTGTTCCCGCATACCGTCAGCGTTGCCGAAAAAGCGAGCATGACGCAACATATTGACCTTGTCGTGGCCGATGGTTTGGATGGTCATACGCCGTTTAACGTCGGCAATATTGGCGGTGCTGGCGGCCATAGCGGCGACGCCGGAGCCGGGGAAACTGACTTTGGAAGTAGAAGTGAAATAGATCACCAAGTCTTCATTCCCCGTTTTGAGAGTTTCCTCGTAAAGATTAAGTAAGTGATCGGGCTTGTCGTTGATATGGTGAATACAGTAAGCGTTATCCCACATCACACGGAAATCCGACGCGGCAGGACGAAGGCGAGCGAAGCGCTGTACCGTTTTATCGGAATAGGTGATCCCGTCGGGGTTGGAATACATGGGGACACACCAAATTCCCTTAACGGCGGGATCGGTCACCCATTGTTCTACCAGATCCATGTCAGGTCCGCTTTCCGTCATGGGAATGTTGATCATTTGGATGCCGAACAATTCCGTAATGGCAAAGTGACGGTCATAACCGGGAACGGGGCAAAGGAACTTGATTTCGCCTTGCTGATACCATGGTGTACCACCGCAAACGCCCAACGAATAGGCGTGAGAAATATAATCGTACATCATATTTAAACTGGAATTGCCGCCCACGATCACATTTTTAGCGGGAATCCCCAAAATGTCCGAAAAAATGGCTTTCATTTCCGGAATACCGTCCACCAAACCGTAGTTACGGGTATCGGTGCCGTTTTCTGTGGAGTAGCCTTCTTTGGCGCTTACGCAGTCCAACATATCCAACGTGAGGTCTAACTGATCGGGACCGGGTTTTCCGCGGGACATATCCAATTTTAACTGTTTAGCCTTGTAGGCGGCATATTCGGTTTCGCACTGTTGCAGGCGTGCGGATAATTGTTCTTTTGTTAAATTTTGCAATGCGGGCAAAAGAAACGACTCCTCTCGGTGGACTAATGCTTGTTCATTGTAATACAACACGATGTATTTTGCAAGTTAAATTTTTATTTCTTGCAAAAAATATTCAAAAAAACCGAAAAAAACCGAAAAAAGCCCCCGCCAAATACATGACGGAGGCTTTTAAAATACAAAAATCAAAAATCGGCAGAGCCGGTGGTGCGGGGGAAGGGAAGAACATCGCGAATATTGGCCATACCGGTAACGTATAAAATGAGCCGTTCAAAGCCGAGACCGAAGCCAGAGTGAGTGGCGCCGCCGTAACGACGGAGATCCAAATACCACCAGTAATCGTCTTTATTGAGATCCAATTCTGCCATACGGGCTTCCAACAAATCCAGTCGTTCTTCGCGCTGACTGCCGCCGATGATCTCTCCTACACCGGGAACCAACAAATCCATGGCAGCAACAGTTTTTCCGTCGTCGTTAAGACGCATATAGAACGCTTTGATTTCTTTCGGATAATCGGTAACAAAAACAGGCATTTTGAAGATCTCTTCGGTAAGGAAACGTTCGTGCTCAGTTTGTAGATCGCAACCCCAAAATACGGGATACTCAAATTTATCTTTATGCTGTTCTAAGATGTCGATGGCTTCAGTATAGGTGATACGTTTGAAATCAGCGTTTACCAAGGCGTTGAGCCGTTCCAACAAATTCTTGTCAAAGAAATTGTTGAAGAATTGCATTTCATCGGGACAGTGCTCTAATAAATAGGAAATGACATAGACGATCATATCTTGCGCCAGATCCATATTATCTTGCAGGTCGGCAAAAGCGAATTCCGGTTCGATCATCCAAAATTCCGCCGCATGGCGGGCTGTATACGAGCGCTCGGCGCGGAAAGTGGGGCCGAAGGTATAGATCTTACCAAAGGCCATGGCCATACATTCACCCGCCAATTGACCGGAAACGGTCAACGAAGTATGTTTGCCGAAAAAGTCTTCCGAATAGTCCACTTTTCCGTCCTCGGTACGGGGAATATCGTTAAGGTCAAGAGAGGTGACGTGGAACATCTCGCCGGCACCTTCACAGTCACTGGAGGTGATGAGCGGGGTATGAGCGTATACAAAGCCTCTCTCTTGGAAGAAACGATGGATGGCATACGCCGCCACAGAGCGCACACGAAATACGGCGCTGAACGTGTTGGTACGGGGCCGAAGATGGGCAATCGTACGCAAAAATTCCATAGAATGCCGTTTTTTTTGTAACGGATAATCCGCGGTGGAAGCTCCTTCCACATAAATGGAAATCGCGTGCAATTCGCAGGGCTGTTTTGCTTCGGGGGTCAGGATCAGATTGCCTTTGATACAAAGGGCGGCGCCTACATTTTGATGACAGATCTCGTCGAAGTTTTCTACAGCGGCTTCTTCAACAATGATCTGAAGATTGCGATGACAACTGCCGTCATTGAGTTCGATGAAGGCAAGAGATTTAGATTGCCGCATGGTGCGGATCCAACCGCAGACGGTCAAAGTTTGATCCGTTAATGTTTGCGCGTCGGCAAAAATACTGGCTATTTCGTTGCGTTTCATGGGGATTCCTCCATTTGGATTGTGGTATCGGTATTGTTTAAAGAAGAATCGATCGTATTTTCCAAAGAGATCAACAACCATTCTTCTTCAATTTTTAAAAAAGTCAGGCGGCAGGTGATCGGGTCACCTTTAAATGTTTTGCCTTTATAGCTGTAGGTTGGTTGCAACGCGGCGGTACAGGAATAATCGGAGCCTGTGAACGATAGGGAATCGGTAATCTCAATTTCTCCCAAATCATAGGCGGTGTGCCGTTCAAATTGGCGATTATCGTATGCCGCTATCAGTTCATACGCGCTACTGTTTTTGTAAGTATGATCGAGCATTGTTTGGCGCTTTACATCACCGGCGATGAAACAGGCGTAATCGGATATAACAGATTGGGCGAAGTCCTCCATAAAGGCGGTTATGGTTGGATCGGATACATATAGTTTGTACGGATCCTGTTCTTTAGAAACAACCGTACAGGGTGTGCCGTTCAATGTAAACGCCATACAACGCGGAGGAGTAAGCAGGCCTTCCAAAGTATAGGCCATAACCGTAGGATATATGTCGATTTCGCTCACACCGCTAAACAATGTTTGCTGTACCGGCACTTGAGGCGTATATAACAAGGATAAGTCGTTGCCGTTGATGGCAACGGTCATATCGGGTGCGGCATACAGCGTGTATGTCGATTGATAGATGAGTTCTGTCGAAACTATCCAACCATCGCCTTGCGCGGTGGCCACAACGGTACTGACGGGTTCTTCATCAAAACAAACGGCGTAATGTCGCTGAGCGAGAACGGGAGAAAGAAGTTCCTGTACGGTGACAGAAGCGGGAGCTCCCTTGTAAAGAGTTTCCAAATATTGAATGTAGTCGTTTTTTGTGGTTAATAGTGTTTCTTGAAACCCCGATGATTCATAAAGGGCTTCAAAGTTTTTCACTTTGACTAATGCAAGATATTCGTTCAATGCTTTGGTAGGGGTAGCACCTTCGTATCTGGATAAATTGATACCTATCAACCAAAGTGCACCAACGACAAGCAAAAGTAAACAAATTGAGTAGATGCACAATCCCAAGGAAAAACGCGGCGGGGACTTCTTCGTTTTTGAAAGGGTGGTCACAGGCGAAGAAGGCAAAGTTATGAGGGCATCTTCCGATACGATATCCAACGGCTTTTCTTCTGTTACAATCATGGAAAGCCTCCTATCGGATCGCGAATGCGGTGTGAAAAACTGCGGTAGTATCTCGCTGAATATGATCACCATTGTAGATCATCGCAGAACAATAACTGTTGAGAACGGCAGCGTTCACGGCTTGTTGTTGAAGCATGATTTCTGCGCAGTCACGATGGGTGGCTCGTTCCATCACCAAAAGGAGTAACGTACCGTCTGCCCGTTGTCCGATGACGGTATGGTCGCTTAAACCGCTGCCGTTTCCGAAGATCGTGGCGGCATTGCCATTGATGATCAACGCAGGTCCTGCGCTGACAGCACTTCGGATCGAATTGTTTAGTAATGTTGCGGCGGTTGTCGTACCGACTAGTAAACGGTTGGCTTCCGTCACGGCGACGACAGAAAAGGGCGTATCGGCCGAACCGTATACAATTATATTGTTTTGAATGACGAAACCGTTATGGTTGATCGTACCACCGCTGATGGCCGCGACGGGATTGCCCATGTCCATGACCGCTTCAATGGTATAACGATCGTCGTCTTCGAAAGATGGAGCAGCAATCAATGAAAGACGAGAGGGATCGTGGATGATCAATAGTTTCCCTGCGTATAAAGAACCCTCTATGTTCAATAACTCGACAGTATCCAAAGCAATATCCTTGTTGCGTTCAGCAAAAGGACGCGTTGCATCTGTTACAGCAACAGTAGGAAGAACGGTATTGTTTTCTACGATCTCCTGTACCTGTGAAGTAGGCAGGAAAAGGCGCGGTATAAATGCCCATGTGTCGGATTGTACCAATGTGGTAGTGAACAGATCCCGCGCAGTAGGGGAAGGGCCGTAACAAAACAAGGTGATGGTGCCGATCAACAAGATGAACAGGGCCAGTACGGTTACACCGACCACAGCGAAGAGACGACCGATGGTATGGGACGCGCGCTGAATTCGTTTAGCTCTGCGAGCGACAGGCGGCATACACGGTCACATCCTTTAAAGCGTTACTCCCTTAATATTACACCATTACGAAAGGAGTTGTCAATTCCTTTCACAGACAAATCCCCTTTACACAAGTTTTTTTTCATGGTATGATAAATTTCAGCGAGGTGAGAGCGTGGATCTACCGAAATATGTATCAACGGCTATGAAACGGTTGGAAAATAACGGATATGAATGCTATGTGGTAGGCGGTTGTGTACGAGATAATTTATTGGGTATTATGCCCGCCGATTGGGATATTTGCACCAATGCGTTGCCGAACGATACGCTCTCGTTATTTGGGGACGTTCCTTGTATCCCCACAGGTCTGCAACATGGAACGATCACAGTAGTGTGGGATGGTGTGCCGTTGGAGATCACCACCTATCGTACAGAAAACACTTATACCGATGGGCGACATCCTGATAAAGTTTCATTTGTGTCATCCATAGAGGAGGATCTTTCCAGACGGGATTTTACGGTCAATGCCATGGCTTATCATCCTGATAAGGGATTGGTGGATCCTTTTAACGGACAACAGGATCTTGAGAAGAGGCTCTTACGATGTGTCGGTAAGGCCGAAACACGATTTCAAGAAGACGCATTGCGTATTGTTCGCGCCTTGCGGTTTTCCGCCTGTTACGGTTTTTCGGTGGAAAATGAAACAGCAAAAGCTCTTGAAACTTGCGCAAACGGTTTGTCTAAGGTAGCGGCAGAGCGTATTCGAATGGAATGGGATCGACTGTTATTAGGAGAACATGTAGGCGAGGTGTTGAAGCAATTTTACTCGGTGTTTCTGTTTGTATTTCCCGAGCTTACGGATACGGTTGGATTTCATCAACATAGCCGATACCATTGTTTTGATGTGTTTACTCATACCGTAACCGCCGTATGCCGATCTGCACCGTTGCTGCCTGTACGGTTAGCGTTATGGTTACACGATATCGGCAAACCGTCGTGCTTTTCACAAGCGGAAGACGGCGAGGGACATTTTTACGGTCATGCTGCTGTCAGCGAACGGATGGCGGCGGATATCCTCACGCGGTTACGGTACGATAATCATACCACCGACACGGTTTTACGGCTGATTCGCTATCACGATACGGTGATCACAGCGGACGAGCGGTTAATTAAACGATGGCTGAACCGTTTCGGAGCAGCGTTTTTGTCTCTTTTGCTGCTGGTAAAAGAAGGGGATTGTTTGGGACAGATCGCTTCATTGAAAGAAGAACGATTGCGTGAATCGGCGGAAATTCGCCGTATAATGAATAAGATTATTACTCAGCAACAATGTTTTTCCCTGAAAGATCTTGCTATCAACGGACACGATGTAATGGCGCTTGGCATTACGGGAAAAGCGGTAGGAGATGCCCTTGCTTGGGCGTTAAACGCTGTCATAGATGATGACTTGCCCAATGATCGAGAATCCCTACTGACGGCCATACAGAAAAACACTTGATAAATTGTGGAAAACCATATACAATATAAGGAGTTTATTTTGGAGGAACGCTCGTGGCACAGTTTGTAAAAGAGATCAAAAAACGGCGTACATTCGCCATTATTTCCCACCCTGACGCGGGAAAGACCACGTTGACCGAAAAGTTTTTACTGTACGGTGGGGCAATCGCTTCTGCCGGCATGGTCAAAGGCAAAAAATCGATGAAACACGCGGTTTCCGACTGGATGGAAATTGAAAAACAGAGAGGTATTTCGGTTACTTCCTCAGTGCTTCAATTTGAATACAACGGATTTTGTATCAATATTTTGGATACACCGGGGCATCAGGATTTCTCGGAAGATACGTATCGCACGCTGATGGCGGCAGATTCCGCCGTAATGGTTATTGATGCCTCCAAGGGTGTGGAAAAACAGACTATTAAATTGTTTAAAGTGTGTATGATGCGGGATATTCCCGTATTTACATTCATCAACAAAATGGACCGTGAAGCGCGAGATCCGTATGAATTAATGGAAGATATCGAAAACGTACTGGGTATTCGCACCTATCCCGTTAACTGGCCCATCGGTTCCGGCAAAGAGTTTAAGGGCGTCTATGAGCGAGGAAAAGAGCGGGTACTGTCATTCCAATATAACGGTATCGGCCATGCCGCAGACGGTATTGCTACGGATATTGATGATCCCGCGTTAAACGGTATTTTAGGGGACGAACTATATCAAACGCTCATGGACGACCGCGAACTGTTAGACGGCGCAGGCGGCGATTTTGATTTAGAGTTGGTGCGTCACGGAAAGTTGTCACCGGTGTTTTTTGGATCGGCACTGACCAATTTCGGCGTAGAGCCCTTTTTGGAAGATTTCCTCAAAATGACCACGCCGCCGCTGGCGCGGCGTTCTTCCGAGGGTGAAATCGACCCGATGAATGACGATTTCTCCGCGTTTGTGTTTAAAATTCAAGCCAACATGAACAAGGCGCATCGCGACCGTATTGCATTTATGCGGATCTGTTCCGGCCGCTTCGAAAAAAATCAAGAGGTGTATCATGTTCAAGGGGGCAAAAAAATCAAGTTGTCCCAACCTCAGCAAATGATGGCGCAGGAACGGGAAATCGTGGAAGAGGCCTATGCTGGGGATATCATCGGTGTGTTTGATCCTGGTATCTTTTCTATCGGTGATACGGTATGCGCGGCAGCGAAAAAGTTTACCTTTGAAGGAATCCCCACCTTTGCGCCGGAACATTTTCGTTTGGTCCGCCAAAAGGATACCATGAAGCGTAAACAGTTTATTAAAGGAACGTCCCAGATCGCACAAGAAGGTGCCATACAGATCTTCCAAGAACCGGGAGGCGGTATGGAAGAAGTGATCGTCGGCGTGGTGGGAACACTGCAATTTGATGTACTGGAATATCGTTTAAAGAACGAATACGGTGTGGATGTGATCATGGAAGGTCTGCCGTATCAATACATTCGTTGGGTGGTAGGCAGCGACGTTGATGTAAAGGCTTTGGACATTACATCCGATACCAAGTGTGTTCAGGATCTAAAAGGCAATCCGTTGTTATTATTTACCAACAGTTGGAACATTCAGTGGGCGCTGGATCACAATAAAGGGTTGGAACTGAGGGAGTTCAGTAAAGAATGAGTGTCATACAGATCTTCGGTAAATCGAAATGTTTTGATACCAAAAAAGCGGAACGCTTTTTTAAAGAGCGCCGTATACCGGTACAGCGCATTGAAGTGGATAAATTCGGTATGAGCAAAGGGGAACTTCGTTCCGTATGCGCGGCCATCGGTGGTATTGAAAAATTGATTGATCCCAAATCCGAGGCAGCCGCATTGATCCGCTATCTGGCGTATGACAGTGATAAAGAAGAAAAGTTGTTGGAAACGCCGAAAGCGTTGCGTACACCTATTGTGCGCAACGGTAAACTGGCGACAGTGGGATATTGTCCTGAAATTTGGGAGCAATGGGTGAAAACATGAGTACCGCCAAACGACCTGTCACGGATATTGCCCTACCGCTTGTTCAGTGGTATAAGGCACACGAACGGAGTTTTCCGTGGCGTAGGGATCCGTCTCCCTATCGGGTGTGGGTATCGGAGATCATGTTACAGCAAACCCGTATTGAGGCTGCTTTACCGTACTTTGAGCGATTTATGGAAACGTTGCCCACGGTTCAAGATCTGGCGCAGGCCGATGAAGATGTTTTGATGAAATTGTGGGAAGGACTGGGATATTACAGTCGAGTTCGCAATTTGCAAAAAGCGGCGCGTCGTATTATGGAAGATTTTAACGGCGAACTTCCGAACACATACGAAGAATTGCTCACTTTGCCGGGTATAGGGGACTATACCGCCGGTGCGATCGCGTCTATTGTTTTCGGTCAGCGAGTCGCCGCCGTGGACGGCAACGTCTTACGAGTGATGGCGCGTTTGCTGGATGAAGACGGCGATGTAATGAAACCCGTTGTTCGCAAGCGGTTGTCATCGTTGGTTCACGAGATAGTTCCCGCACAAGATCCCAGCGCGTTTAACCAAGGATTAATGGAGTTGGGAGAAACCATTTGCCTGCCCAATGCCATGCCTCGTTGTTCGCAGTGCCCTATTCATGATTGCTGCGCGGTGGCGGGGACAGAACGGGCGGCACAATTGCCTACACGAGCGGCACCCAAACCGCGAAAAGTAGAAAACCGAACAGTGTTATTGGTGATTACACAAGCGAGAGAGTCGCGGGTTTTGCTTCACCGCCGCGACAAAAAAGGATTGCTAAGCGGCATGTGGGAATTCCCCAATTTTCTTGACGGTGAAGATAAGAATATCGCCCAACTGTTGACCAAATGGGGAGCACGATTCGTAAACTACCGCCAAGCACCAACGGGAAAACATGTGTTTTCTCATGTGGAATGGATATTGAGTGGCCGTATCGCAGAAGTTGAGCCTTTTGATCCCCCTGCGGATCATATATGGGTGAGTAAAAACGAACTGGAATCCTATGCCTTGCCGACAGCATTCCGCTTATATGCGGAATTGTTGACGGAATTATTATAAGAGGAGGATGTACAATGAAACGGGAAGGATATCTGTCTTGGGACGAATATTTCATGGGGATCGCACTGCTTTCCGCACAACGCAGTAAAGATCCCGGAACACAGGTGGGTGCCTGCATCGTCGGGCAGGACAATAAGATCTTGTCTATGGGATATAACGGTATGCCCATTGGTTGTGATGACGACGATATGCCTTGGGACCGTGAGGGCGACCCGTTGAAAACCAAATATTTGTATGTTTGTCATGCGGAATTGAACGCCATTCTTAACCACGGTCGTTCGGGGTTGGAAGGATCGAAAGTTTACACGACACTGTTCCCTTGCAATGAATGTGCCAAAGCCATCATTCAATCGGGGATTAAAGAAGTTATTTATTTGGAAGATAAATATGCCGACACAGATTCCACTATCGCTTCTAAACGGATGTTCGATATGACCGGTGTGACTTATCGTCCTTTTACCCTGTCGGGCAAAACGGTAGATTTGGAGCTGTAATATGAAAACGGTATGGATAACCGGCGCCTCCCGCGGAATCGGTGCTGAAACGGCGCGAACGTTTGCAGCTAACGGATACGCCGTTGCCATTAACTATTGTCGTTCGAAGAATAAAGCCGCCGCGTTGGCCGAAGAGATCATTCAAAACGGCGGAGAAGCCTTTGTTGTGCAAGGGGATGTTTCCGACAAGGCACAAGCAGATCGAATGGTGAAAGAAATCCTTACCCGTCAAGGACGTTTGGATGTCTTGATTCACAATGCCGGTATTGCGCACCAAGGCTTACTTACGGATATGAGTGAGGAAGACTGGCATCGGCTGATGGGTATTCATTTGGATGGGGCGTTTTATTGCAGCCGTGCTGTGATCCCTCACATGATACAAAAGAAAAACGGAGTGATCTTAACGGTCTCTTCCATGTGGGGTGTAACCGGCGCTTCCTGTGAAGTGGCATATTCTGCCGCAAAAGCGGGATTAATCGGTTTTTCAAAAGCTTTGGCAAAAGAAGTGGGACCGTCGGGTGTTCGGGTGAATTGCGTAGCACCCGGTGTGATCGATACGGATATGTGCAGCAGATTTGACAAAGACACCATGGAAGAACTTCAAGAAGAAACGCCACTCATGCGTATCGGTACCCCTAAAGATGTGGCGGAATCTTTGTTATTTTTGGCATCGGATGCCGCCTCGTTTATTACGGGACAAGTGTTGGGTGTAAATGGTGGCTTTTTAATTTAATTTTTTGTATACGAAAGGACAGACCTGAAAAATCGGGTCTGTCTTTTTATTTTTCGAATGAATACCATGATTTCGTATGGAAAAACTGAAAACAAGCAAGTCTATGGGAGGCATTGGCATGGACACAAATTTCAAACAAGAATTATCTCAGCTATTACGAGATCACGCACATACCACTTTGGAAAATGCTACGGCAAAACAGGTGTATGAGGCGGTATCGTTGGCGGCACTAAATCGAATATACACACAGTGGAAAAACGTGGCCGATACATCGAAACGTGTGGGATATTTTTCCGCCGAGTTTCTTGTTGGCCGATTGGTGGAATCAAACTTGTTGAATATGGGGTTATGGGAAGAGACCAAAGACATATTTGAATCTGTCGGTATTCCGGAAACGATGTTTGATGAGATCAATGATCCCGCACTTGGAAATGGTGGTTTAGGACGGTTGGCGGCTTGTTTTTTGGATTCCGCCGCTACCAAGAATATTCCATTGGACGGATACGGCATTCGTTATCGATATGGGTTATTCCGTCAATATTTTGAAAACGGATTTCAAAAGGAGACCGCCGACGATTGGCTTTCCGATGGCGATCCTTGGTCAGTACGGTGCGAACAAGATAGTGTAACGGTATCGTTCGGGAAAGAAACGGTGCGTGCGGTGCCCTATGATATGCCCGTGATCGGCTATGGGGCGAAAACCGTTAACACTCTGCGTTTATGGCAGTCGGAAGCGGTGAATCCCTTTGATTTTGAGTTGTTTAACCAGCAAAAATATGAAAAAGCCGTTCGCAAGAAAAATGAGGCGGAAGCAATCTCTTGTGTGTTATATCCCAATGATGACACGGATATCGGCAAGAAACTGCGGCTGAAACAACAATATTTCTTTTGCAGTGCATCTCTACAGGATATGTTTCGCCGCTATCAACAACAAGAGGGAGAGGATTTTACCCGCTTTCATGAAGCCTATACCATTCAATTAAACGATACCCATCCGGTGGTATCTATCCCTGAATGTATCCGCTTGTTGGTAGAACAAGAGGGGTTACCCTTTGATACCGCGTTGGCTATCGTTCGCAAGGTGTTTGCGTATACCAACCACACGATTATGCCGGAAGCCCTTGAAAAATGGAGTGTACGCTTGTTTAAGACGGTGTTACCGCAAGTATATCGATACGTTCTTCGGTTGGATAAAGCACTTTTAAAAGAGCTAAAAAGCAAAGGTATGACGGATACAGAACGGTACCGTATTGTTGACGGGGATCGCATCCATATGGCACGGTTAGCGATTTTTGCCACTCATTCCACCAACGGCGTGGCGCAACTGCACACGGATTTATTAAAAACAACGGTATTACCCGAGTGGTATCAACTATATCCGGAACGGTTCAACAACAAGACCAATGGTATCACTCAACGCCGTTGGTTGGCGTTGGCAAACGGAGAGTTGGCAAAATTAATCACGGATACCATCGGCAATCGTTGGATCACCGATTTGGATCATTTGCAAGAACTGGACGCTTATGCAGACGACCCCAAGTTTTTAAAACAGCTGCGTGACATCAAACAATACAAAAAAGAGCAGTTGGCGGCGTATATACAAAAGCGCGAAGGAATAACGCTCCGCACGGATTTTATGTTGGATGTACAGGTCAAACGTTTACATGAGTATAAACGGCAGTTGTTAAATGCATTTTCCATTCTGGACATCTATTTTGGTATGAAAAACGGTCGTATCACGCAGTTTACTCCCACGGTGTATTTGTTTGGTGCCAAAGCCGCGCCAGGGTATTATCGGGCAAAAGGTATCATCAAATATATCAACGAGATCGCGCGACTTATCAATCATGACCCCGATGTGACAGACAAGATGCAGGTGATCTTTGTGACCAACTACGATGTATCGTATGCGCAAAAGATCATTCCAGCGGCGGATATTTCCGAACAAATCTCCACAGCGGGAACGGAAGCATCAGGGACCAGTAATATGAAGTTTATGCTCAATGGTGCCATAACGTTGGGAACCTATGACGGCGCCAATGTAGAGATCGTGGAACACGCGGGAGAAGAGAATAATTATATTTTCGGTGCCCGTGTTGAAGAAATACGGCGATTACAGCAAGAAAAACGATATCAACCTATGCAGTATATAGAACGTAATCCGCGACTAAAACGGGTGGTTAACACCTTGATCGACGGTACTTTTGATGATGAAGGAAGCGGCATGTTTCGAGAATTGTATGATTCTCTCACCGAGGGGGCTTCTTGGCACGAAGCAGATGCGTATTTTTTGTTTCATGATTTCTCATCCTATTGTGAAACGCGATTGCGATTAAATCACGATTACCAAGATAAAGCATCCTTTGACAAAAAGCGGGTAAAAAATATAGCCGGTGCCGGTTATTTTTCCAGTGATCGCACCATCGAGCAATATGCAGAAGAAATTTGGAAAGTGGTATAAAACGTAGGCCCCTTTCCCATACTATCACTGAAAAACAAAGGGGGAGAGTTGATCATGACGATCATAAAACGAATCAGTGTGGCGTTATTAGCGTTGCTTTTGGCTTTTTCTGTAACGGCGTGTAACCGAAACACGGAGGATAAGGATAAAGACGAAACGGTAAAGTTGAAAGTTTGGGGAGCGCAAGAGGATCAAGACATGCTGAAAAGCATGGTGGAAGAATTTAAAAAAGAAAATAAAGATATCATATATGACATTTCCTTTGGTGTTGTAGGTGAAAAAGATACCCAAACCAAAATACTGGAAGATCCCGATGCGGCGGCCGATATTTTCTCATTTCCGGATGACCAGTTAAACGATCTGGTAAAAGCGGGTGTGCTATACGAGATCACCTTGAACCAAGAGACCATTAAAACCGAAAACAGTGAAGGATCGGTAGATGCCGCCACGGTAGACGATAAGTTGTATGCGTATCCTATGACGGCGGATAATGGATATTTCTTATATTACGATAAGAGCGTGTTGACCGAAGACGATGTAAAAACCTTGGATGGTTTATTGGACGCAGCGGCAAAGAAGAACAAAAAAGTATTGATGGATGTTTCCAACGGCTGGTATGTGGCTTCGTTTTTCCTATCGGCCGGTGGAAAACTGGACCTGAAAGATGGAAAACAAGTTTGCAATTTCAATAATGATGCCGGTGTTGCCGCCGGAGAAGCGGTGAAAACCTTTTGCGCGCACAGAGCCTTTATGACAAGTCGGAGG
>JAZQJE010000011.1:0-1805 GCA_045541495.1 Acutalibacteraceae bacterium
ACCGCCGCCGCCGCCGCCGCCGCCGCCGACAACAATAACAAGCCTATTCCGCGCCCCGCAGGCTGAACCGCAAGCAGGACGCGCAGCGGGGCAGCCGGAGGGGCTGTTTAAATTCCTGTCTAGTAGCGATCGGCCGCGCGGTCGAAGTGACGAACGTAGCGAGCGGAGGGCGCAGGTGCGGCAAGCCCGGAGCTCGCGAAGTGGTGCTACCACTACGAAAACCCCGCGGAAGGGTTGTTGGTTTCCCCCATGATAACCTACCGCGCAGGCTGTAGGGCGCAGCGGGCGACCGACGGCAAAAAAAGTCCCGACAACGGCGGGCGACCGCAAGCCCGAAAGCCGACGCCGAACGCGGACACCAGCGAACAAACCTTGACAGTATGCCATTTACAGGCTATAATGGGTAATAAATTCCCCCCGGGGAAGCAAGAAGGGAGGCGACAACCATGACAGTCAGATACCGCTACTTTGCACACAACCGTTGGATTGGCGATTACCAATGCGACAGCGAGGATTTCAAGGCACTCTGGCGCGCATTGCTCCGTTCAAAGAACTTAAACGTCCAAATGGCGTACGTTTGGGAAGACACCGAGGGCGGGAGAATGTGGGTTTGGCATCGCGAGCTGTTCAAGGCGCATTGGATAGAATGTGACGGCGAACTGCCCCGCATGCAGCGACACATGAGCTAAGACCGAACCCGACGGCAGCAGACACCGCCAAAACCCCGACCAGCACGGCGGCGGCGGCGGCGGCGGTGTAACCGTCAAAAGCGTCCCAACCGCGGGGGCTACCTGCCACACCACGCCTGAGTTGAAATTGGGGTTTGCGTTGGGGTGGGTAAAAGTTAGAGGTAGAAGGGAAAAAAAAAGAAGTGTTGATTTGGTTAATTGGTCTCCCCGTCTCGTGGGGAATCAATTCCCCATTTTGGGGAAAATCACGCGGGTAATCATTTCCCCAAGAACCGCCTAAAAAAAATTTTGGGGGTGAAACGAATTGAGCGGAAAAAAAATTTTGACAGGAAATTTTGGTGATTGGTCGCCTCCGAAAGAAAAGCAAACGACTTTTGGCGACGTCGTTAAAAAATCCGTGACAGGAGTAAATGACGCTCCAAAAGTCGATTGCATAGAAACTGTTAAGTACGACGAAAACGGCGAAGTAATCGTCGACACTGTACGCAAAATTAAATCTCAGAATGGAAGTGGTTTTGTGATTAGCTATACCGCCAAAATGACTGATTTTATTGCGTCGACTAAGCAAGGCTCCGTCGTTAGATTGTTTTTGTATCTTGCGCATAATCAACAATACGGTTCCGACGGTAAAACGTTTGGCTATCGGTGTTCGCATAAGTTCTTGGAACAAGTCTTAAGCCTCGACCGCAAATCAGTCTATAACGCCTTGGCTTACCTGAAGGATAAGTTCCTAGTCCTCGAAAGTCGAATTGACGGGTCTCCGGAATTCATGGTAAATCCGAATTACGTAACTATCGGGTCGGATAAAAAGGCTCGCATGCGTGTCTGGAACGACAGGTGGGCGGAGTTTTGGAAGTCGCAGTCTCAAGTAAAGTCTAAGTAAGTCTTGGTTTCGCTGACTCTCGTGACTGCCGATATTTTGCCAAATGTGCCTGCCATTTTATCCCCAACGATAATGTTGTTGGTGCGCATGTAAGTTTGCAACTCCTCAATGTCCGAAGTGGTAATTGACTGCTTCGGATTTTTGAGTGTGATTGTGCGGGTGTCGCCGTCAACAAAGTAGTTTTCGATTTTGAGGGTTTCAGCTGTTGATGATACGTCTGCCATAAATTAATC
>JAZQJE010000012.1:0-2892 GCA_045541495.1 Acutalibacteraceae bacterium
GCTGTCGTAACCACGACAGCGGCTGTTGTTATTTGTGTGAGGAAAACTTGTCCAAGGTGGCGTTTTCGCCTACCACGACGATGATGTCGCCGGCACGGAAGACATCATCACCGGTGGGAGAGACGCGCAGATCGTTTCCCGAACGGATCGCCACGATATTCAATCCGTACTTGTTGCGGACTTTACAATCAATGAGCGAACGATCCACCCATTCTTTCGGAACTTCCATTTCCAGCAAACTGTGAGTGGAGGAGAGTTCCATATAATCCATGATGTTGTTGCTTGCCAGACTTTTGGCGACGCGGATCCCCATATCCCGTTCCGGCATAATGACCTTGTCCGCACCGATGCGGGATAAGATTTGAGCATGGGCGTCACCGGAAGCTTGCGCCACAACGTAACGGGCGCCGTGATCTTTCAGTGCCATGGTCGCCAGGCAACTGATTTCCACATCTTTGATACACAATACCACCACATCAAAATCCGATAATCCCAACATATCCAAGGCGTCGGTATCACACACATCAGCTTGAACGGTGTGGGTCAATTCGCGGGAAAAGTCGTCTACCAACATTTCGTCAGCATCCACACCCAATACTTCCACTTTCATGGACATTAAAGAACGGGCTACGCTGGCGCCGAAACGGCCCAGACCCAAAACAGCAATTTGTTTCATCTGTATTCTTCCTTTCAGCCCACCATGATCCGTTCTTCCGGATAACGGAGGGTATTATTCTTTGTGGGGGTGCCCGAAAGGGCAACGGTAACGGTCAGCAATCCCACACGACCCATAAACATCGTGAGAATTAAAACGATTTTGGATAACGGGGCGAGAGAAGTGGTGATACCGGTGGACAGCCCCACGGTAGCGCAAGCGGAGATCACTTCGTATAACACATCGGGCAAGGGGATGGAAGCACCCGAAAACGATTGAATCAAGCAAATGAGCAAGGTGTCAACGAGGACGACCCCCAGTGCCAAAAAGATGATCGCATGCGCCTTTCGTACTTGCTGTATCGGCAAACGGCGTTTTCCTACCGTATAATCTTCTTTTTGCCGAACGACCGCCCATACCGTGGTAAGAGCAACGAAAAACGTGGTGGTCTTGATACCGCCACCGGTAGAGGCGGGGGATGCACCGATCAACATGAGGATCATCCCCACTAACAGACCGGCAGGAGTCAGCGCTCCTTGACCGATGGCATCAAAACCGGCGGTACGTAATGTGACCGATTGGAAAGCAGCCATCAACAATTTATCGCCGAGCGATAAGGCGTTATTTCCCAATGTTTTGGGATTATGCCATTCCGTAAGCAAAATGAGTAGGGTACCCATTACCAACAAAGCAGCGGTAACGATCAATACGACCCGTGTGTGAAGTGATAATCCCTTCTTTGCGGGGCGGCACACTTCCACGATGACCGCAAATCCGATCCCCCCCAGTACGATCAAGGCCATCAGCACCAAATTGATAAGGGGATCTGTTTGATAGGGAAGTATGGAAATATCGAACCCGAACGGATCAAATCCCGCATTGCAAAAGGCCGATATTGAAAGAAAAATGCTGTAAAAAATACCGGCTTTCACACCGTACACAGGAATCATACGGAATAACAGCAATACAGTGCCTGCCGCTTCGATGGAGAAGGTTACTAAAACGGCGTTTAGGACCAATTGGGAAAGGCCTTGCAAAGAATCCGCGCTGAGCGATTCTTGCAACAACAACCGTTCCCGCAACGATACATGTTTGCCGATGACGATGAACAAGATGGCAGCTACGGTCATGAATCCCAACCCGCCGATCTGGATCAAACACAAGATTACGATCTTGCCGAACAGAGAAAAGGTAAGGCCGGTGTTGACTACTGTTAACCCTGTAACACATACGGCCGAAGTGGACGTGAACAAGGCGTTTAAAAAGGAGAGCGGTGCGGAAGGGTTTGCCGCCGCTGCTGGCAAGGACAGTAAAACACCGCCCAAGACGATAATCAAGAAAAAGCCGAGGGCGAGGAATTGCGTGGGGTGTAATACTCGTTTTTTTGAAGTTGTGGTCATGTTCATAACGGTGTTCCTCTTTTAGTTTAATCCGCCGTTACCAACCCGATCAAACAAGGCTTTTACCGATTGTTTTAGGGATTGATGTTGCGGCAGGGACAGATGGGGGTCTTGGCGGTAGAGTGCGCGGGCGGCTTCCTGTGCAATACGCAAAGGGGCGATATCGGTTAACAGATTAGCGATCTTCATTTGCGGCAACCCATGTTGGCGGTTACCGAAAAAGTCACCGGGGCCTCGTTGCTTTAGGTCTTCATCGGCGATTTTAAACCCGTCGGTGGTGGCGCACATGACTTTCAGTCGCGCGGTGGCTTCGGGGTTTTGAGCATCGGAAATGAGAATGCAGGATGAGGCATGTTTTCCCCTGCCCACGCGACCGCGCAGTTGGTGTAATTGTGCCAATCCGAAGCGTTCGGCGTTTTCGATGACCATGAGCACGGCGTTGGGGACGTCTACGCCCACTTCCACCACCGTAGTGGCCACCAACAGGGAAATTCGATTTTCAGCGAAATCCCGCATAACGCATTCTTTGTCTTTCGTTTTCATTTTTCCGTGCAGCAATCCCAAAGAATACCCTTTAAAAGGGCCGGTGGCCAATTTTGCCGCGTAGTCTTCTGCCGCCATAAGATCAGTTTCGCCCTCTTCCACTAAGGGACAAACGATATAGGCTTGACGGCCTTCGTCAATATGTTTTTTTACATAAGCATAGGCGCGGGCGCGCTTATCGGTGCCGATGGCATAGGTGTTGATGGGCGTGCGGCCGGGGGGGAGTTCATTGAGAAGAGAAATATCGAGATCACCATAGATCATCAGTGCCAACGTGCGGGGAATGGGGGTGGC
>JAZQJE010000013.1:0-19464 GCA_045541495.1 Acutalibacteraceae bacterium
CTTCATATTATAATCTGTCCAGCTCCCCTGACAAGGGGAGCCGCCGAAGCCGCAACCCGTTTACGGGTGGGCGATAACCTTTGCGTGGCTGGCAGGCCAATAAAAAGCGCACTTGTGCGCAGCCAGTATCACATAGGACTATGCCCGAAAATGAACCCCCCGCGTAGCGGGCGGGTTTGCACTATTAGATCCAGGTATCCGTCGGGAACTCGGTGGGGGAAATTTCCATCAGTTCCGGATGTTTTAACAGTCGACGGAAAGAACGGAAGGACTCGGCGTAATATTGGCCGTCGCAAATACGTTCGTCCAATACCATACGCAGTTTCACCATCTTCTTCACCGTAACAGTACCGTCGGAATTCACCACCGGCACCTGTTGTTTTCTGCCAAGGGCGATAAACGCGGAAGTGGTACCGAAATCGTAAATATGATGGTAGATGGAATCAATACCGATAGAGCCTACATCCGTGATCCAAAACGAGGTATGGAACGGGCTGATGTTATTGATGAATTTATTAAACCAACCGCGGTGATCGGCAAAAATAATGAAGTTTACAAACGTGCGCACGATCCAAGCGGGACACCGATTTAAAATGCTCGCGGCGATATCGGTGCTGTTTTCGCCGTTTTCCCGCACTTCTTTTTCGATGGTTTCGTTCATTCTGCGATAGACATCAAAGATGGTATCGGTATTTTCGAAATACGGTTTGATGCACATTTCTTCGGCGTTTTGGTTCAATGCTTTTTTGACGGTCATCGATGCGCACAAATGATTGCGTGCATAGATCTTTCCGTTCATCACAAAACGATTAAGACGGGGACGGAGAACGAACATCCGCACCGCGGCCGCCACGATAACATGGTACAGGGAAAACATGGGCATGTCTTTTTCTTTCCGCATACGGCGCACATATTTTTCCAGTTCGCCGATCTCCACATATTCGTCAAAATACACCTGTGCATCGGAACGGTTTTTCATAAGATGCGGCATGACCGCAAAAACCGATTGTGTGTGCCGCAAGCGGCGACCATCTTTCCGATCGCCGATACGTCGCTTTTCCTTTGCCATCTTTTTCACCCTTCTCCTCTTAAGATCGCTCTGTCTGTATACCGTATTCGGGAACGCACCGTTCCATGCCCCGCACTGGCACCCTACGGTAAAAATCGACAAAAAACCACATCCAGTATATCAAAAAACAGCGCTCCTGTCAAGAAAGAGGAACGGCCCCTGAGTAACAAACTCAGGGGCCGTTCCGAAACATATCAGCAGCAGTCGTTGTTATCGATCAACAATAAGATTGCAATGATAAACAGCGCCCATGTGCAGTCATTACCGCCAAATAAGTTTTTCAGACACATACGAGATCCTCCCTCCGTGTGATCTTAGCAGCCGCAGCCACAACCGCAACCACAGCCGTTGTTGGTGTAGTCGGTATCGTTGCAGTCGCAATCGTCATTCAATAACAGGATGACGATGATGAACAGTAACCAGGTGCAGTTGTTACCGCCAAACAGGTTTCTCAGACACATATCGCATGACCTCCTTTCCGTTAAAAACACTCATAGAGAAGAGTGCTTTCATTCCATACTATGTGGGGATACACGGTTGGTGATAGAACTTTTAAAATCGATGAATTTTAAAGAAAACAGAAGAAAACATGAGATATTTTGAAAAAACAGAGAAAAAGAAAGCAACTTTGACCTTTTTTGACTTTGACTTTCATTGACTTTTCGATTACACTGTGAACAAAGGATGTGAGGAAATGCGTATAAGCGATGAAATTGCCGCCTATATTCTTCATATTATGGAGAATGCACAGGATGGTTACGCCGAGCTTCAGCGCAATTTGTTGGCAGAAGAGTTTGGCTGTGTGCCCAGTCAGATCACCTATGTGTTGTCGTCGCGCTTTACGCCGGAACAAGGGTATTTAGTGGAAAGCCGCCGCGGCGGCGGAGGATATATTCGTATTCGTCGTGTGCAGGGTCAGCAAGGGCAAACTCCCGTTATGCACGTGGTCAACTCCATCGGTGACACCTTGGTTCCCACGGCGGCGGAAGCCATTTTGCAAAGTCTTGTATACGAGCAATTCATCAGTGCATCGGCTGCCAAGGTGATGGCGGCGGCCTTGTCTGACCGTTGCTATCGGGAGATCCCCGCGGAATTGCGGGATCGTTTGCGCGCAACGTTGTTAAAAAATATGCTTACCGCATACATTGCGTAAGGAGGAACCGTTATGTTGTGTGATCATTGCAAAAAACAAACTGCTACCACCCATGTCAAACAGACCGTCAACGGAAAGACCACCGAAATGAATCTATGTTCCGATTGTGCGGTTGAGCAGGGGCTTTCGCCGTCTTTTTCCAATTTCGGTTTTGATTTCGGAGATTTTTGGGGTTCATTGTTCGCTGAACCCGCCAAGCGTATGCGGGAAGACACCGTGCGCTGTCCCGATTGCGGACATAGTTTTCGCGAAATTGCCGAGATAGGCCGACCGGGTTGTCCTACTTGCTATGTAACGTTTTACGACCGTTTATTGCCGTCCATTCAACGGATCCACGGTAAAACCCAGCATACCGGCAAAATAGGCGAACAAGCCGACGATACCGCCAAAACGGAACATGAATTGAAAATGTTACGGGAGCAACTGGAACAATGTGTGGCCAATCAAGAATTTGAACGGTGCGCGCAACTGCGCGACCGTATTCGTGAACTGGAAGGGGACGGTGAACAATAATGACGAAACAATGGTATCAACACAGCGGCAGTGAAGGCGATGTGGTCATCAGCACCCGTATTCGGCTGGCGCGTAACGTCAAAAGTCTTCCGTTCCCCGGTTGTATGAGCAGCGAGCAAAAAGAAGACGTCGTTTCTCGTGTGTTTGCGGCGTTGCCTGAAGGAGAAGGGCAAGCGTTCACCCATATTCGCATGAATGCACTCACCGAATTACAAGCTCTGTCCATGGTAGAGCGCCACTTGATCAGTCCCGATTTTGCCCGTCGTCAAGAGGGAGAAGCCTTGTTGATTACGGCAGACGAGAGTGTCAACATCATGGTTAACGAAGAAGACCATCTGCGGATCCAAGTGCTGCGGATAGGGTTGGATCTGGATGGTGCCTACCGAGAGGCTGATTGTTGGGACAATTTTTTAGATACGCGGTTACACTTTGCGTTTGATGACCGCTTGGGATATTTAACCCAGTGTCCTTCCAATTTGGGGACGGGTATGCGGGCGTCTGTTATGTTGCATTTACCCGCTTTGCAGGAGCGGGGCATTGTTCAACAACTGGCGTCCACGGTGTCCAAATTGGGATTGACAATTCGCGGCATGTACGGCGAAGGCAGTAAATCCCAAGGTTCGATGTACCAGTTGTCCAATCAAGTGACACTGGGGATTACCGAAGAAGAAGCCATTGAGAATTTGAAGACCATCGCCGGACAGATCATCAAAGAAGAACGGCATTGGCGGGAAACCCTTGGGCAGACGCCTGCTGTACAGGATCGCATTTTCCGTTCGCTTGGTATTTTACAAAACGCGCGACTGTTGTCGGGTAAGGAGTTTATGTCCCTCATGTCCCATGTACGCATGGGTGTTTCGTTAAAGTTGATTGATAATACCGATCTGGACCGTATCGGCGCTTTATTGACCGATGTTCAACCCGCTACCTTAACCTTGAAGGCGGGTCGTTCGTTGGATGCTGTCGAGCGAGATTCTCGGCGCGCCGCGTTGGTGCGCGAACGGTTGAAAGGAGAAACGGGATGATGTATCGTTTTAAAGGATTTACGGAAAAAGCCAATGCCGCCCTCAATTTAGCTATCGAATCCGCCCAGAAATTGGGCCATACCTATGTGGGGACCGAACACATCGTACTGGGTCTGTTACGAGAGGGGACGGGAGTGGCGGCCACCGTGTTAAATACCCACGGCATTATGGCAAACGACTATCAAGAAAAGATCATGGAAGGGGAATCCACGGGTCAACACACCCGCTTATCGCCCGAAGATTTTACGCCACGCACCAAAAAAGCGGTGGAGATGGCCATCGCCGAAGCCGGATCCATGCAAAACGGCTATGTGGGTACCGAGCATATTTTGCTAGCTGTCTTGCGAGATGAAAGCAGCGTTGCCGTGCGCTTGTTGACTATGTTAGGCGCCCGTACCGGCGAATTGGCGGAAGACATTTTCAAATCCATCGGCTCTATGCCCGAAAAAAGCGGCGCGCCCACGGGCAACACCCCTGCCGGCAAAACAGGGAAGACTCCCGTACTGGATCAATTCGGCCGCGACTTAACGGTGATGGCGAAAGCAGGAAAATTGGATCCCGTTATCGGCCGCAGCGATGAGATCCAGCGGGTCACTCAGATTCTGTCCCGTCGCACCAAAAACAACCCCTGCTTGATTGGTGAACCCGGTGTGGGTAAGACTGCCATTGCCGAGGGATTGGCGCAACGTATTGTGGCGGAAGAAGTTCCCGAAACCCTAAAGGATAAGCGTGTGGTCACCCTGGATATGACGGGTATGGTGGCAGGCACCAAATACCGCGGCGATTTTGAAGAACGCATTAAAAACGCCCTTGGGGAAGTGGCGCGGGAAAAGAATATCATCCTGTTTATTGACGAGATCCACACCATCATCGGTGCGGGAGCCGCCGAAGGTGCCGTAGATGCGGCCAATATCCTCAAGCCCTCACTGGCGCGTGGCGAGATTCAAGTGATCGGCGCCACCACGTTGGAAGAATACCGCAAACACATCGAAAAAGACGCGGCGTTGGAACGTCGTTTCCAACCCGTTACCATCGGTGAGCCCACCCCCGAAGATGCCGAATCTATTTTGAAAGGGTTACGGGACAAATATGAAGCCCACCATAAAGTGAAGATCACCGATACCGCGATCCGTTCTGCTGTGCAACTGTCCGTTCGGTATATTGCCGATCGGTATTTGCCCGACAAAGCCATTGACTTGATTGATGAAGCGGCCTCTCGTGTTCGTTTACGCGCCTTTACCGCCCCCACGAGTATCAAAGAACTGGAAGCGGAATCCAAACGATTGGCGGAAGAGAAACGCTCCGCCGTCAACGAGCAGGATTTCGAGCGTGCCGCGCGGTTGCGGGATGAGGAAAAGAAGATCAACGAACAATTGGAAGAACAACGGGCGAAGTGGCAGGAGAAAAATGCAGGCGTTACCGGTGAAGTCACGGAAAACGATATTGCGGAGATCATCTCCAGTTGGACAGGTGTCCCCGTTGCCCAATTGACCGAAGCGGAAAGCCAGCGCCTTTTGAACATGGAAACCATCCTTCATCAGCGAATCGTCGGCCAGGAAGAAGCGGTCACCGCTGTTTCCAAAGCCATTCGCCGCGGCCGGGTGGGATTGAAAGATCCACGCCGTCCCATCGGTTCGTTCATCTTTTTAGGGCCTACGGGCGTCGGTAAGACCGAACTGTGCAAAGCATTGGCGGAAGCCATGTTCGGGGATGAAAACGCTATGATCCGTTTGGATATGTCCGAGTATATGGAAAAACACACGGTCTCTCGTTTAGTGGGCTCACCTCCCGGCTATGTGGGATACGACGAGGGCGGTCAACTGACCGAAAAGATTCGCCGTAAACCCTATTCCGTGGTCTTGTTCGATGAAATCGAAAAGGCCCATCCCGATGTGTTCAATATGTTGTTGCAAATTTTAGATGACGGTATGTTGACCGATTCCCAAGGCCGTCGGGTGGACTTTAAAAACGCCGTTATCATCATGACTTCCAATGTGGGTGCACGGCTCATCACCGATAAACGCCAGTTTGGTTTTGGCAGCAGCGAAGCCGATGTGGGGGACGAAAACGACCGCCGTATTCGGGACAATGTGATGGGCGAACTGAAAAAGGCGTTCCGCCCCGAATTTCTCAACCGTGTCGACGATATCATCGTGTTTAAACAACTCACACAAACGGATATCGAGAACATCGCCCGCCGTATGTTGTCATCCCTCAACAAACGGGTCGAAGATCTGGAAATGACATTGACGGTCACCGACGCGGCGGTGACGGAATTGGCCAAAGCGGGATTCGATCCCGTATACGGTGCTCGCCCGTTACGCCGTGCGATCCAATCCAAAGTGGAAGATCCGCTGGCGGAAAAATTGTTGGACGGTCAGTTCTGTTCAGGGGATACCATTACGGTGAATATTACTGACGGAGCCTTTGTGTTTTCCAAATAAAGTGCGTTGACAAATAGCAAAAAGTTGCGTAAAATACAACATGAGTGAGCCGGACAGTCGCGTGCGTACTGCGCATGAGGAAAGTCCGAGCATCATAGGGCAGGATAACGGCTAACGGCCGCCGAGGGTGACCTTAGGGAAAGTGCAACAGAGATATACCGCCGCGATCTTCGCGGTAAGGGTGGAAAGGCGAGGTAAGAGCTCACCGGCACACAGGAGACTGTGTGGCCCTGTAAACCCTATCCGATGCAACGCCGACTGAAGCGATACATTGGCCCGATGTGCTTCGACGGGCGGCTAGAGCTGCTTGGCAACAAGCAGTCGAGATAGATGATTGTCCACGACAGAACTCGGCTTACAGGCTCACTCAACCATAAAAAAGAAAAGAGCGATACCGCAGCGCGGTATCGCTCTTTTCTATTTAAAATACATTCTCCCATGAGGGAATGTCCATTTCTAATTGTTTTTGTAATAACAAACGACAGCGGCTGATTTCTGCCAAAAAATCGTCTTTTTCATCCGATTCTAAGTACAGGGGCAGTAAAATGATGCATTCCTCAATGTTGTTCAGTACACTGTGATGCAAAAACAGCTGAAAAGGTCTTGTTCGCTTGGGAAATTGCTCGCTAAATTCTTCTGCCAACTGTCGCGCTTTTTCGATCTCGTTGCCCCGAACCAGTTCTTCCATGCGGTCGGTCATTTTGATTATTTCGGTCAACTGCTGTTTTTCCACCAGGATGGTGGTTACACACCCCGCCGCAATGAGGACCAGCAGAACAATGGCAATATAGACCCGCTTCATGAGGATCTCTCCTTTTTTACGATCAACACTTGTCCGTCGCTGTCGGCGGTCATTAGCAGAACATGATTCAGTGAACAATCATGAGCGGCCAAGGTTTCTTCCAACCATTGAGGAGTTAACCGGCAATAGGATAAGCCCCAATCCACCGCTTGTCCGTCGTTGACCACCGGTACGGAGGCCTTGTGATTCTTCACTTTTTTAAACACGCTGATCTTGCCGCTGGTTTCCGCCACTGCACATTCCACTTGCCCAATATCGAAAATACCCTGTTGTCGCAACGCTTCCGTTAAGTCATCCACACCCAATCGTAGTTGCCGCATGGCTTGTTGTTGGGGAATCCCCTTGCTGATGATGACCACAGGATTGCCGCTGATCCACTGAGACAATTTGTTGCTTTTCATCATAATAGTGGACAAAATGAGTTCCAAACACACCAACACCGCAATGGGGACTAATCCGCTGACCAACGGAATACCGCTTTCCTGCATGGGGACTACCGCCAGATCCGAGATGAGCAGTGTCAGCACCAATTCAATAGGTTGTAATTCCCCAATCTGCCGTTTGCCCGTTACCCGCAAGGCAACAATGATGAATATGTAAATGATCACCGTGCGAATTGCCGTAACTGCCATTGCTTATCCCTCCGCCCATAGTATAGCCGCTTCAAACAAAGGATATTCAGAAAAAGAGGGGAGATACTGGTAGTATGGAGTGATGATATGGCTGAAAAAACGCCTCTTTCGGTATCGTTAAAAATCAATTTGGATACGTTACGCACTTTGTTTGATGTCAGTGCTGATTTAGTAGTGCGCGAGATACAGATAGCGGGTTACAACGGTGCGGTGGTGTCCATCGAGGGCATGGTGGACCGTCATGCCACCGCCGACGCGGTGATCTTGCCCCTTGTGCGGTTGAACGGCTCATTTTCTACACCTCATGCACTGATGACACACATAAAAGACAATGTGCTGGGGATCGTGGATATTTTAGAAGCCCCTACCGTAGAGCAATTATGTGACCTGATCGTATCCGGCTTTGCCGCTGTACTCATTGACGGTGTGGAATATGCCACTCTCGGCGGTATGCAAGCCTTTATGATCCGCAGTATTTCCGAACCATCCACCGAAGTCAGCGTTCGCGGTTCGCGCGAGGGTTTTACCGAAGCCCTTCGTATCAACATGTCCATGATCCGTCGCCGCTTAAAAACACCTCAACTGACCTTTGAGATGCTCACAGTCGGTTCTACCAGTCGTACAGCGGTGTGCTTGTGTTATTTGCGGGATCGTGTGTCCCGCAAATTGCTGAAAGATGTTCGCCGCCGTATACGGGAATGTCCCTTGGAGATCGTGCTGGAATCGGGGTATTTGCAACCGTTTTTAGAGGGAAATCGCCATTCGATATTCACCGGCGTGGATACCACCGAACGTCCCGACACTTTGTGCGGAAAAATGGCCGAAGGGCGTATCGGCGTCTTGGTGGACGGCACACCCTTTTCTCTGGTGATCCCGTATTTGTTTGTCGAACATTTTCAAACCATGGATGACTATGCGCAACATCCGTTGTATGCCAGTTTTATTCGTATCATTAAATACGTGGCCTTTTTTATCAGTTTATTTTTACCCGGCCTGTATGTGGCGGTGGGGACACACCATGCGGAAATGCTTCCCTCGGTGTTGCTGCTTTCCTTTATCAATTCTAACCGTTCCACGCCGTTCCCCTTGACCATCGAAGCGCTGTTGATCCATTTTGTGTTCGAGATCATGCGCGAAGCGGGACTGCGGTTTCCCAAATCGGTGGGGCATGCGGTCAGTATTGTGGGAGCGTTGGTCATTGGTGAATCCGCCGTGCGGGCGGGATTGGTGGGTGCACCCATGGTCATCATTGTAGCACTTACCTCCATCAGTGCTTTCGTTATTCCGTCCCTGTACGGCAGTATCGCCACTTTACGGTTTGTCTTTATTTTGTTAGGCGGTATTCTAGGAATCTACGGTGTTCTGCTGGGCGGATTATTGTTGTTGTGTCACATTTGTTCCCTGAACATCCACAGTATTCCCTATACCGCTCCCATCACACCGTTCAGCCTGAAAGCCATGCGGGATGTGTTTATTCGTTCCGATTGGCGTGTATTGTCGCGGGCGCGGTTTGCCGTGCAGAATGTGGTAGGATCAAACATTACCGACGGGGAGGAGGAAGAACATGAACACGGTATCTAAGATCAGCCGCGGGCAACTCATCGCTTTGTTGCTTACCGCTCGATTGTCAGGATGTTTATTGTTCTCCTCAGATTCTTTTGAGCAGTTTACCCTGCTTGAATGCCTGTGTGCTATGGTGCTGAACGGTCTGTTTTTGTTTTTGCTGTTTTTGCCTACTTTGTTGGTTCTGAAAAAGCGAGGGCAAGGCACCACTGAAACAGCATATGGGATAACGCCTGCCTTCGGGAAAGCACTGGACGGCGCCTATGTGCTGCTGTGCGTATTTGTCCTTGGTTTGGATATGGTGCAGTTTTCGGATTTTGCCGTGAAAACCATGAAAAGCGGCTTCTCCGTGCCCATCTTGACGATTGCCTTTATTGCGGTGTGCTTATTGGCTTCGTCCTATGGTATTCAGGCATTGGCTCGCTCGTCCACGGTGGTGATGGCGTTTTCCGTGGTGTGTTTAATTGTTTTTACCTTGGCACTGATTCCCGAAATGGAGTGGGTCAATTTTCCGCCTCAACAAGGCAATGCGGTGTCCCGTATTATCAATAAAGCCATTGCCGAGCTTCCCCGCAGTGCGGAAATTGTGTCTATCGGCCTACTGTATCCGTATGTCAACCGTTCTCATACCACCGCCTGTGCGGGATTTGCGGGAATGACGGCTTTCTTTTCTGCGGCGGTCAGTATCACGGCAGTGGCGGTATTGGGAGATTTTAGCGGACTGACGTTTTATCCGTACTACGCCGCCGTGACCGCCGCTCACTTGGGCGTTTTTCAGCAGTTGGATATTCTGGTAACCGCCGTATGGCTGGGCACGTTTTTTATACGGGTCACCTTATTTTGCATGTTATTGTTGGATTGTTCCCGCCGCTTATTCGGCAAAAAAGCGGCGATACCTGCGGGTTGGCTCTTGTTTGCCGTGTTAACGGCACTATCATTGTTGATTCAAAAGGGGTCGTACAGCGGTGAATGGGCGTTGGTCACCCGTGTTTATTGGTGGGTGTTGGGCGGCTTTTGTTTGGGATTGCCGCTGCTGTTGTGGGGAGGAAGACGATTTCGTGAAAAACAGTAGAATCGGATATGTGGCGGTATTGGCGATCTTTATGCTGTGCCTATGTTGCGGTTGTCGCGAAACCCCCACCATCGGTGAGCAGATTATCGTCACGGCCATTGGTATGGAAGAACAAAACGAATCCGTTTACCTGTCTATTCAAGCGGTAGAGTCACTAAAAACCGCTGGCAGTCTTTCGGAACAAACCGAAAACGCCACGGCGGTCTATCATGCAAACGGGGCCTCGGTTGCGCAGGCATTGCAATCGTTTCTCAACGAAACCGGCCGCAGTACCTATATTCTTCATAACCAAGTCATTGCCATGGGGCTATCGTCATATGCGGATAAATCAATCTTTGATTCTTTAGACTATTTTATACGCAATTTAGAGGGGCGATCGCTGGTCAATTTGGTGATGTGCCGTCACAATCCTTCGGCACTTCTCGGAATACAATCGGGGAACGATGCTATTCCCGCCGAATATGTGTCCCAACTCCTGAAAGAGGGAGTTCGGTGGGGAATAGCGGTGTCATCACAACTGTTGGATGTTCAGCGATCCTCGTCGGAGATGTATGATATCGGTATTCCCATTCTCACCGTAGAAGAGGGAACACCCCGCCTTGACGGTACGGCGATATTCCGTAACGGCTATCTGGCGGGAGAGTTGACCGAGAAACAAACCATCGGTTTATTGTTTGCTGCCAATGACATTCAGCAATGCCTGTATACCGTAAACGATCTTACCTTTCGCTTGTCCGATGTACGTACGTCGTTAACCATTCAACCTGACGATGATCGGTTTATTTATGCTTTTCATATTGATGGTACAGCGGATATCGTGGAAACCGCTGGCGGCGGACAGATCATGGAATGGCAGAAAGAACAAGAGATCAACCGATTGGAACAACAGTTATGTACCGACACGCAAGAAGTGGTACAGCATACGACGGTCACCTTGGCGAGTGATGTCTTGGCGTTGGCGCGCCGCACAGCGAAAGACCATCGCCTTTCCCAAGAAGAAGCCAAAACCCGTCTTGCCAATGCCACGTTTACGGTGACTGCCGATGTTCGAGTGACGGAAAGCGGCTTTTTATCCTAAAAAAAGAGGAGAAAATCATTGATTTTCTCCTCTTTTTTTGTTATTTTACCACGATTGTGGTGCCCAAGGCAAAAGAATACAACAAGCAATCCCCGATGGGCATATTCAGAACTTTGGCAAGGGCTTCGCGGTAGAGTGCCAGTTGGGGACGATACCGCTCAACTAATTCTTCAGGTGTTTTTACCTTGTCGGTCTTATAATCCACGATCATCAGTTTACCGTCTTCTTCAAACAGACAGTCGGCAATACCTTGCACCACCACAAACTCACACGGGTCTGTCTCCAAATCGGCGTTCCATTGGCTCGCGGGCAACGAATAGGTGAAGTGGTATTCCCGCAAACAACGGGACGAACGGGCCATACGAGCGTACAAGGGACTGCCGAAAAAGGCGGATAACTGCCGCGCGTTCAATGAATCCGCTTGTTGCCGTGTGAGGAACCCGTCATTTACCAAACGGTCGATCTCGGTAGGCAGATCATCGGCTGCCGCCTCATAAGACGAAAATTGCATAAAGGTGTGCATGGCTGTACCGCGTTCGGCGGGTGTTAACTCACTGCCGCTCATGAAAGCGGGGCGGGACAGAGCAAGGTGTTGTCGCGCTGTTTGGGTATGAGCCGCCATCGATGCCGCCAATTTAGCGGGAATATGTGAGAGGGCATCGTGGGGATAGGTATAGGCCATACGTTCCAAAACGGTGGCGGCAAAAGCCGTATCAGGCGCAGGGTCGACTTCGTTCACAACCACTGTATCCGCTTTCTCGGGCACTTTACACAAGGTAATACGCCAAGGTGTTTGCGCGGGGAGAGGGATCAGATCTTCCCGATCAATATGACGGCGCAATTCGTCGGCAGACGGATGCCGCAACAATGCCATAAGGATCCAATGCGCCATAGAAGAAGCACCCAGTATAGCCGAGGGCGGCAGGGCTTCCTCTTTCGGGAGTTGAGCCGCCAAGAAATCCAGTTTTTGCAGAGGATCACCTTGAGGTGTGACAAGAAGATACAATTTTTCTCGTGCGCGAGTCAACGCCACATACAGAATTCGCAGATCTTCCTCGCGGGAATCGTTGCGAAGGGCGATAGCGAGTGCCTGATGAGGCAGCGTAGTATAGCGATTAAAGGTTTCGGGATCCCGCAATTTCATTCCCGCCCCCAAGGTGGGATGAAGCAAAAGATCCGCGCTTAAGGATTCGGTATTAAACCGAACGCCCAACCCCGCAACAAACACGATGGGGAACTCCAATCCTTTTGATCCGTGAATACTCAAGATCCGCACCGCGTCACCGGTAGTGGCGGGCGCGGCGGCAGCACCGAGATCGGCTTTCTGCTCCCGCAAACGATCCACATATCGCACGAAGGAGGATAACCCCCGAAATCCGTTTTGCTCAAAACGATGGCAATGATCGTAAAGCAATTGCAAATTTTTGCGACGGGTGGCACCGCCGGAACGGGCGCCCATGATCTCCGGCAATGCGGTATCGTCGTATACGCGTCGCAACAGTCCGTCCACGGGCAGAGCGGCCGCCCATGATCGATACAGATCCAGTTTTACCAAAAAATCGCGGCATCGTTTGGCCAGTTGTTCCTCGTCGTGGCGACGGGCGGCACATACGGATACGTATAGGCAAGAAGCTTGTCGGTGTAAACGGATCTGTGCCAGATCTTCGGGAGAAAACCCGAACAAGGGGGAAAGCATCACAGCCGTTAACGGCACATCCAGCGCGGGATTGTCAATACAACGAAGCAAGGATATCGCCAAGCGGATCTCCGCCGTATCCAAGAAATTGCCGCCGGATTCGTGGGAAACGGGTATGCCTTGCCGCTCCAATTCTTCTCGATACACGGCGGCGTGGGTCTTTTTATTGCGTAATAAGATACAGAAATCGCCATACCGTGCGGGGCGCAGCCCCTCTTTATCGGTCACGCACGGGGTGGACAGGCACTGCCGAATACGTTCGGCGATTACGCGTGCTTCTGCCTCATTTCGTCCCAGGCCGACGGCTTTCAACTCGGGTTCAGAGAGGATCAAACATTCGGTTTCGTGGCCGTCTTCTTCCGCGTATCCGGCGGAATACACCAGTTGTTCGCTGTCGTCGTAGACAATGCCGCCCGTATCTTTGCTCATCAATTGACGGAAGATAAAATTGACGCTATCCGTCACTTCCCGCCGACTGCGGAAATTATTGCCAAGGGAGATGGTGGCGGGATAGGCGTTGCCGTCGTAAGGTGCATAGGCGCCACGGCGGCGGATAAACAACTCCGGCATTGCTTGGCGGAAACGGTAAATGCTTTGTTTTACATCTCCCACATAGAACAAATTGCGTTCATCGCGAGATAAGGCGGAAAACAAAGCGTCTTGGGATGCGTTGGTATCCTGATACTCGTCCACCATGATCTCGTCAAACTGCTCCGACAATTCCCGCGCAAGCGGCGTGGGAAGAGGTTGTCCGTTCTCATCAAGAGTGGTGAGCAGTTGCAAAGCAAAATGCTCGGTATCGTTGAAATCCAACAGATCTTGTGCGCGCTTTTTTTCTGCAAAGCAGGCGGAAAAACGGCGCACCGCCGTGTATAATGCTCCCACGGTATCGCGGGTACGCTCTAAATCTTCACGGCACTGATCTTCCGTTCCCACATACAGGTCGCGAAGGGAAGTCAGGTCGCTACGTACCGCTTTTCGCAGAGAGGTCACGCGCTGTTTAGCGTTTTCATCGGTGGATTTACGGATGCTTTTCACATCGGTTAGTTTATAGCTGCAACAACGGGCAAAACATTCGTCCCACGACAGGCCGTTGTCCATATCGCGGCAGATGCTTTCGAGAGCCGTTATGTCGGCTTGAATAGCCGGTAAATATTTATCCGAAAGTTCCGTATTACCGCTGCAAAGGGCAGCGGCGGTGTGCAGTTGTTTCACACAACGGCGAAGGGTATCGGTCACTTGTGTCAGCACCAATTGTCCCCATACAGTTTCGTGAATAGGCTGATTTTCCTCATAGATCTTCGCCATGTGATCCAGCCATTGATCGGGATAGGGATGGGATTGGATAAACCCGTAGATCTGTTCCACCGTACTCATCAGAAGCGCGTCGTTTTTGCCGTTGGACAACATAGCCGCCAATTCTAAAAAGGTGGGATCTTGTTCCGCATAACAAGTGTTCAGCGTTTCTTCAAGGGCTTCTTTGCGAAGCAATAACAATTGTTGTTCTTCGGCGATCTTAAAACGGGGAGAGAGGTTTAAAAGGTGGGCGTTTTCCCGCACCAGATTAATACAAAAACTGTGAACCGTGCTGATAGCAGCGCGAGGCAATGCCAGTTGTTGTCGTTGTAAATGGCGGTCGGTGGGATGTTCCGCGATCCGTTTGGTCAGTTCCGAAGCAATGCGGTGCTTCATTTCCGCGGCGGCGGCATTGGTAAACGTAACTACCAACATACGGTCAATATCCACTGCGTGATCGGGGTCGGTAATCTTGCGGAGAATACGCTCTACCAACACAGACGTCTTACCGGATCCCGCGGCGGCAGAAACCAACAGCGTACCGCCGTTATCGTGGATACATTGCTGTTGCGCAGGGGTCCATGTGCGCTCACTCATGCCGGTCACCCCCTTCGTCCGAATCGTCTTCTAACTCTTGCAAAGCTTCGGCTAAACTTCGTTTCACGAGGGAACGAACGGGATCGTCCTCTTCATGGCCGCAAATATCGTGATAGTCGCAATATCGACATCCGTCTTGAGTTCCGCCCACGGGTAAAGCCGCAATATCCCCCTTGTGAAGCATTTGCACCATATCGGTCAACAAGCGGGCAATCCGTTGTTGCAGACGGCCGAATTGCGAAAGCGTTGCCAACGACGAAGTGGCGGATAATTCTCCTTTAGACGTGATTTTGGCAGGAATAAACACGCCGCCCAGATCGGCTTCCATGTCTTTTAAGATCTCGGGATCATCCAACAATAAGCCGTTCATTCGCATGGTGGCCAACCGCTTCTTTTCCATCTCATTGTCAGAAAGATTGCGGTCTACCTTGATCACTGGCAGTTGAGCAGGCAAATACAGAACGCCTGCAGGAACGGTAGCACCGTAACGGGTGTTTGCTCCTTGGCAGATCGAGAACAAGTAGATGAGCATTTGCAGATTGATGCCTTCCAACACCTCGGAAAGATCAAATTCTTTGTGACCGGTCTTATAGTCGATGATACGCACAAACGTGCTGTCGCCTCGATGCCGTACATCCACACGGTCTACAGTGCCGTGTACTTGAATACTGGTGCCGTCGGGGGTGGTCAATATCCACGGCGGAATACCGTTGCCGTTGTTGTCAAAACGGCCGATTGGCAATTCATAGTCCACAGGCACAAAACGGCTATCCCGCAATTCTTCCACCACGCGCCATAAGAGGGAGGAGGCCAACCGTGCCAATTGCGAGAGGAGATTGGTAAAACGGGGGACGGCCTCGCCAAAACCGCCCAATTGTTCTTCCACATAACGTTTAACGGCAGTTTCGGTATCTCTTATGATACGGGCTTTGTCACAATTTTGGAACTGTTCCGCCGCATAAGTAGGTAGCACCGTTTCCATAACATAATGGGCCAGCAGCCCCGCTTGTGCGGCATTCAATTCCGATTTTTTGCGAGGACGGATGCGAATACCGTATTGACAGAAATAGGCAAAGCGACATCGATAATAGGTCTCCACTTGCGTGGGGGATAAACGCAAATGCTCTCCGAATAAAGTGCGTGCGGTGGAACGGTTATCGATGTTGAAATCTGCACACGCGCGCTCTAATGCTGCCATGCGTGTGCTGTAATGAGCATTTTGTACAAACACTTGTCGTAGGGCCGCCGTTTGCGCGGAAGGGTTGTTCCATAACGCGGTCATGCGCTCAAAGGCGTCCGCATCGGATTCGATATCCGTATTGTCGGGCAGAACCGCGCGTCCTTGTTCACAATGAGGGAGAATACGGCGAACGGTTTCCACCAAGGAAGAGGGAAGCAATACTTCGCCGCCACTTTCGCCCGCATACGTAATGATCAAGCGATGAGAGGGAGCAGCAATCGCCATATAGGCGTAATACTGTTCTTCGGCAGCTTGGTGATCGGCATCGTCCGCCATGGGGAGACCTGCTTCGATCAAACGGCGCCGTTCCTTATCGGTAAAGACACCGCCGCCAACGGGATAGGCGGGGAATATCCCCTCGTTGGCACCTAAAATGAGTACGGTCTTCGGCGCCGCATACCGAATACGATGGGCACTGCCGATGGTAACGCTGTCCAGCGTTTGAGGCAGTACACCCAGATCCAACTCCGCGACCGTCAAATGAAACAGATCCGCCAGTTGTTTCAGCGGCAAGGCGGTGTTCTCCAGCGACAAAGCAAAGCGATCCAACACGTCCATCAGACAATCCCATAAACGGCCGTATTGTTCGGCGGTGGCGAGATCTCCTTGTGCGGCAAGGCGTGCGGCTTGGAAACGGATTATGCGCGGAATGTGAAACTCCTGCAATAAACCGAACATGGCGGCGGCAAATTCCCGTCCGTTTCGATTGCCCGTCAAACGGGTGGCAAAACGGGATAAGGGTTTTACTAAACGGTTGCGAAGAGCGTTTAAATGACGCAAACGATGAGCCGCGGTATCATCTATAGGCAAATTGGGTCCGTCGGGATGATTTTCAAAGGGGTGCTGCCATGCTTTTCCCCGCAACTGCCAGGTGAAAGCATAGTTTTCCAAGCGGGCGGTGGAGAGAGCCGAGAAACCCAGCAATCCCGTTTTGCACAAACGAAGAATATCGGCACTGTCCCATCCGCCTACGACAACGGCTAACGCCGATTCCAACAATGTGGTCAATGGTTGTGTCAACACAGAATCTCGTTTATCGATGTAGTAGGGAATTCCCTCGCGCTCAAAGGCCGATTCCAACAATCCACCGTAAGCATCCAGATCCCGTACTATCACGGTGAAATCACGGCAATAACCGCCGTGCTCCCGCAAAAGGCGGCGAACGGTACGGGCGGCATACCGACATTCCTCGGCACGGTCGGCGCAAGGGGTGATACATACAGCGGGCGCGGGTGCCTCATAAACGGGCGCCGTAGGGGTGTAAAACCCCTGCTCAAGGGTTTGCAAGGCGGCATCGGCGGTGCGATGGTTTTCGGTCAGGTGACAAATTTTTGACACGGTTACACCGGCGCGGTAAGCCATGTCCCGCAAACGATTGCCGGTGCGGTTTGCCATGAAAAAGCGGTCTGTAGCGGGGTCAATATCGGCAGAGATACCGTCGGAACATAAAGCGACTGTCATACGGGCAACACGAGGGAGCAGTTGCTCCAAAATGGCCGCTTCCTGACCGGTAAATCCTTCAAAGCCGTCGATGAACACGTAGGTGTTGTCAAACAACGAACATTCCGGCAACCGCTTGGCCAGCACGGTCAGTTCATCTTGAGGATCAATGAGAGAGGCCTGCTCTGCCAAAGCGTCATAGGCCGATACGATCAACGCGATCTCTTCTAATTTCGAACGCAAAAGCCCCTGAGGCAGAGTTTGCGAGGCATCTGCCAGTGCCGTGGGAGAAACCGCGCATTGTTTACATTCCGAAAGAATACCCAACAAACTTTGCAAATAACCGTGGTTGTTGTCTTGATGATAAACGGACAAGTGATCGGCCACGGAAGTAAGCGCGCGGTCCATGAGAAGCAAGGAGGTGGTGGTGTCCATACGACGGCCGGTAATACCGCCGATCTGACGAAAGACCAGGTCCGCCATACGGGTGAAACTGATCACTTGTACTCGTTGAGAAAGGACATCGCCGAAACGGGAAAGCAACTGCTTTTCATTTTCATAAGAGGCTTGTTCGGGAATTAACAGATAAACAACGGCAGAGGGATCGTTCGCAAGAAGTTGTTGCATATCGGTAAAAAGGCGATGGGTCTTTCCCGAACCGGAACGTCCCATAATCAGTTGTAACATAAAACGGACACCTCCTTTACAATTGCGAAAAAATCAAGTACACTATTGGTACAAGGATGTGAAAACAATGGCTGATAAAAAGAAGACCATCCCGACGCTGTTGTGGATGTTGAGCGGTGCATTTTATTTTGTGGTGATCCTTTTGGCGGTTGCAGGGTTGCCGGATATCAACATCGTTCCGACAATTTCAACCACAACGGCAACCGTTAATACGGTCGCCGTTGGAAAAGTCAATATCAATACAGCGACCGTGACCGAGTTATGCGCTTTGCCGGGTGTGGGAGAAGTACTAGCTATGCGCATCATCGAGTATCGTGAGCAACACGGTGCCTTTGCCGATATTACAGAATTGAAGAACGTGTCGGGTATCGGAGATAAGAAATGGGAAGCCATTTGCGAATTTATCACGGTATGATTATTATCTTTATTTTATCAAAAAGGGGTTTATAAATCAATAGCGGTGACGGCTATTTTACGGAAAGCCGTTGCAAAAGGAAGAAAAATACGATACAATAACAACATTCCGCACCAAAAGGAGAAAATTATTGTGAAGTATCATTTCTATGCCATGCTGTCGCGCATGAAATACATTTTTCGATGGTCGTTGATGCGTAATACCCGCACCGAAAATATCTGCGAACATTCGCAGGATGTGGCGGTGCTTACTCACGCGCTCGCCTTACTCCACAACAAACGCTTTGGCGGCACGGTGAATGTGGAACGTTGTGTACTGCTCGCCATGTACCACGATGTGCCCGAGATTTTAACAGGTGATCTCCCCACCCCAGTCAAATACGATAACCCCGCCATTTGCGATGCCTATCGCGGGGTGGAGCGGGTGGCGGCGGAACGATTGCTTAGCCAATTGCCCGAAGATCTGCAAGACGACTATCGATGTTTGTTGTTGCGCGAAAACGTGAATCAGGAAGAACGGCGTATCGTGAAAGCCGCCGATAAATTAGCGGCACTTATCAAAAGTATAGAAGAAGTAAAAGCAGGCAACAATGAATTCCTTCAAGCCCGTCGTTCAGTTGAAGAATCCATTCGAGCCATGAACTTACCTGCCGCTGATTGCTTTTTGGAAGAATTTCTCCCGTCGTTCCGCTTAACATTAGACGAATTACAATAACAACAGCCGCTGTCGTAACCACGACAGC
>JAZQJE010000014.1:0-9587 GCA_045541495.1 Acutalibacteraceae bacterium
GTTCTTCATCCACCGCCCGCTGTATGGTAAGGCCCATTAAGAAGAAATTTCCCACAGCAGCTATGACACCGAGTAAGTTTCCCAGCAAAACGGTGTAATCCCATTTTCCCGCAACCAAAAAAACAGCCTGCATCAGCACACTGAGAATGAGTGTGATCCACGTTATATATCTTGTTTCTTTCAGAACAGTTGAATCAACTTTTTTCAAACCGACCAAACCTTTAACAAAAGAATATTTATATTATATCACAATTGTAAAAAACTTCAATCGCTATTGTCAACATAATTTATAATTAACAAAAAAAATGACCGATACTGAAATCGGCCATTTTTTGGGAATCGGTATTTGATTTTTCGTCACACTTATGCAACGATTCGTTTGATCCAGACGCCTCTTTTGACAAACAGATAACCGATTAGGCATTTAATCGCGTTTAATCCTTGACAAATGGCATAAATGGGCAAAATGGATAACCCCGTGAAATTACACAGTAAAAAGGCGGCAGGGACGCTGAACGCCCAAACAAACCCCGAATCAAACAAGAGGGTGACAAAGGCTTCGCCGCCGGAACGCAACGTAAAATACGACGCATGGGCAAAGGCGTCCAACGGCATCGCCAAAGCGCAGATCTGCATCATACGCGTCGCCAGTAACCGCACATGGTCCTCTAACTTGTAAAAGTCGGGAATAAATTCCGCGCAGACGGCAAATGCGATCGCCACCACAACGCTGACAAAGATGGAGAAGGCAATCAACTTTACGGAGGCATCTTTGGCTTCATCCTTTTTGCCCGCGCCCAGCAACTGTCCCAGTACAATACCGATGGCAACTCCCACCGCCATAAAAGCGGTACTGAAAACGTTAAAGAAGGTTTGGACGATGTTGCTGGCGGCTACAACTTCTAACCCTTCGCCCGAATAACATTGATTGACGAGCGCGATACCTGCGGCCCACATGGTTTCGTTCGCCATCAGCGGCAACCCTTTTACGGCGATATTTTTCACCAGTGATAGCGGTACACGGGGACTGCGAAAAGCACCGACAATAAAGGGGTTGTGTTGACGATCGATCCCTGTCCATATCGCCACTACCGCCACTTCTACAAAACGGGAGATCACCGTCGCGATGGCCGCACCGATCACCCCCAATTTGGGAGCGCCGAAATTACCGAAGATCAACGTATAGTTCAAACTCAAATTCACAAGTACAGCCGCTATACCTGCTATCATGGGCGGTACGGTCTTCCCTGTTTCGCGCAAGGTACTGGAATAACTTTGCACCAACGCCGTAGGAACCAATCCGATCAACATGACAGCTAAATAGTCCCGTCCCGCTTTCAGCGAAGCGACGGCATCGGCGGCCGCGCCTTCTCCCTTCAAGTATAAACGGATCAGATCATCGCCGAAAAACACAAACAACACGATTGCCGCCACGGCAAGAAACGTGCAAAACAACAGTTTAAACCGAAAGGTATCTCTCACGCCTTTATGGTCGTTGTTACCGAAAAATTGTGCGCCGAAAATGCCCGCGCCCGATACCGCCCCGAAGATACACAAATTAAACACAAAGATCAACTGGTTTGCCACCGATACGCCGATCATTTCCGTTTGGCCCACTTGACCGACCATCAGGTTATCCAGCATATTGACAAAGTTGGTGATCCCGTTTTGTATTAAAATAGGAAGCATCAGCGCAAATACTTGTTTGTAAAACCGCCGATCTCCGATCAATCGTTTCATTCTTCGATCCCTCCGTATTAACCGAAGCCAATTCTATCACAGTTTTCGTTGTTTATCAAGCAACAACTGCATATATTACCCTTAAGAGGTGATATTCATGACAACCCATCCTTATGACCGTTCTTCTGCCGTGGCATACGCCCGCCGTTGGGCACTAAGTCGTAATCCCGCCTATTACGATTTTCAACACATCGGCGGTGATTGCACCAATTTTGCCTCACAATGTTTGTATGCAGGAACCGGTGTTATGAACACCACTCCCACTATGGGATGGTATTACCGCTCGTTATCCGATCGCGCGCCCGCATGGAGCGGCGTGGAATACCTGTATAATTTTTTGGTGAACAACCGTTCCGTAGGGCCGTATGGACATGTTGTTTCTTTCCATGAAGCGCAGGTAGGCGATATTGTGCAATTAGGGTCAGCAGACGGTCGTTTTTATCATTCACCCGTTATCACCGCTGTCACCCCTGTGATCTTGATAGCGGCACATTCCGATGATGCGTTGGATCGCCCCCTCTCTTCGTATTTGTTTGCCGTCTGCCGTTTTATTCACATCGACGGGGTGCGAAAGAAATAGACAATCGCTTTGAAGTGTGCTATGCTTTCTTCAGAGGAGAGATATCTATGGATTTTTTAGCCATCGCCAAAACTCGGCAATCCTGCCGCCGCTATGACGCTGATCGTCCCGTAGAACGGGAGAAGTTGGAGGCGGTGTTACAGGCAGCGCGGTTGGCACCGTCTGCTTGTAACGGTCAACCCTATCACCTAACCGTATGTCACGGCGGCACCGCCAAACAGGTCGCCGCCGCCACGACGGGAATGGGCATGAACCGTTTTGCCGAACAAGCACCGATCATAATCGTTGTTTCGGAAGAACCCTATGTTAAAAGCGCCGCTGTAGGTTCCCGCTTAAAGCACAACGACTATCGGTCCATGGACATCGGCATTGTAACCGCCTACCTTACCGCCGAAGCCACTGCCCAGGGATTGGGCACCTGTATATTGGGATGGTTTGACGACGACAAGATCCGCGCCATCTGCGATCTTCGCCATCCCGTTCGCTTGGTCATTGCCATGGGATATCCTCACAGGGATGACACCTTGCGAGCAAAGAAACGAAAATCGGTAGCAGAACTCATTTCCGAACGATAAACGAAACCGCCTTGAAATTTTGGACTGCTCCAAATTGTGCGGACAGTACAAAAACAACCTCTACGGTAGTGGAATTAAATTTTAAGCAACAAACTGACTTCGCTTTTCGAGTGGAGTCAGTTTTGTTTTTAGTTGGATACGCTGATGATTGCAGAAATGAAGGTATTTATCAATAAGAAGGCGAGCCTCAGCAAACGTTTGCAATTTAACACGATGAATACACTCAGTTTTAAGAATAGCATTTCTTCGATTTGTGGCAACAGCATTTGTACCTGTTGATATTGTCGTGACATAGTAAAACCCCTATTGTAAGTATTATCCTACAATAGGGGGCTTTTGTCTATTGTCCGTTTTTACGGGACCTGTTCATTTGGCAGGACGGCTCCTTTTCTTATGAACATAGGGCCGCAAGCAAACGGGAAAATGATGCTCCGAAATCCAACCGCGCCACACTTTCTGTTACGCGAATGGGGTATACCGCCAAGGTTTCTCCGTTTAAGGTCAAGGTGACCTCTCCGACAATCTGCCCCGTTTCCACGGGCGCTTCCACATCCTGCGCGATCTCAATGGTGCGCGTGATCTGTTTCTCTGTTCCCTTTTGCACCAAAAACGGTGTCAGCTCGTCAGCGACGGTGTCAATTTCCTCGCATACCCCACGCAATACCTTTACGGGTGATAAGATCGTATCATCTAAAGAGGGAGTGTATAAATTATAATTGGCAAATCCAAAATCCAACAGTTTCCGCGCACCACCGAATCGTTCATCGGTGGTCTCACACCCCAATATCACCGCCACCAAACCCAATCCGTTGCGTTCGGCCGTGGCCGATAAATTGTGCCCCGCTGTTGAAGTGGTACCGGTTTTCAAGCCCGTTGCGCCATCGTAAAAACGAATGAGTTTATTGGTATTAACCAGTTGTGATTGCCCATCCCGCAAGGTATCCATCCAAATCGTGGTATAGCGTTTAATGGCCGTGTGTTTCATCAGTTCTTTGGACATGAGGGCCACATCATAGGCGCTGGAATAGGCTTCGTCGTTGAGGCCGCTGCAGTCTAAAAAGTGGGTATCGTTCATTCCCAACTCGGCGGCACGGACATTCATACGTTCCACAAATCCTTCCACCGATCCCGCCACATGTTCCGCTAAGGCGGCGCAAGCGTCGTTTGCCGATACCACTGCTGCGGCTTTGAGAAGATCATGAACAGTCATGATCTCCCCCGGCTCTAACCAAATTTGCGATCCGCCCATGGATGCTGCCACCGAAGAGCAAGTAACCATATCATCATAATCGATGGCTTCAGCATCAATGGCTTCCATCACCAGCAACATGGTCATGATCTTGGTCACCGAAGCAATGGGCAGTTTTTCGTGAGGATTCTTTTCATACAATACCGTCCCCGACGACAGATCCATCAACAAGGCGGATCTGCCGCCGATCTGCAATGCCGATCCATCGGCAAGGGTTTCCTGTGCCCAGTCATCGCTTAACACCGTAGGAGCTTTTAACGCCATCAATTGATCGGCGGTCTCGCCGGATTCCGTATCTATGATGACAGTCGCCGCCATTCCGTTTACAGGACATACCAAGAGCACACAACAGAGTAATACCGTCAACAGTCGTTTTGATCGTTTCATATACTCACCTCTATCTGCTCCATCCTATGCCCGTATCCCCGCAGAATATGACAAAAAGACGCGGCATCGACCGATGCCGCGTCTTTTTATCTTGATAGATCAGCTATGTTTTTCCAGCAATTTCCTGATCTTTTCATGGGAATCGATCAAGGCGCTGACAGACACATCGTGGTTGAGAGCCGCGATGAAATACGCGATGTATTTGGACACATCCACTTCGCAGAACCACTCGCGCTTTTTCAATTCATCCGAACGGTAGGTCAAGTTGGTACCCAACACACCGTCGATGATACCGTCGGCATACGCTTTATCAAACTTCTCCAAGCCGTTTGTGAAGATGGCATAGGTAGCATAAGCGAAAATGCGGCCTGCTTTGCGTTGTTTCAGTTCATAGGCGATATCCAGCATGGATTCGCCGGAAGAGATGATATCGTCCGCAATAAAGATATCTTTTCCTTCCACGGAGTTACCCAAATATTCATGGGCAACAATGGGATTGCGGCCGTTTACCACATGGGCATAGTCACGGCGTTTGTAGAACATACCCAAATCCACACCCAGCGTGGAAGCATAGTACATGTTACGCGCCATGGCACCTTCGTCGGGGCTGACGATCATGAGATTGTGACGGTTAGCGGCCACTTCGGGATAACGGCGGAACAAGGCTTTCAACACCTGATAAGCGGGAATCGCATTATCAAAACCCATCAGCGGAACAGCGTTTTGTACACGGGGATCATGGGCATCAAAAGTGAGCACATTGGATACACCCATACGTTCCAATTCCTGTAACGCCACCGCACAGTCCAACGACTCGCGATAGTTACGGCGATGTTGTCTGCCGCCAAACAAAATGGGCATGATCACATTGATACGGTGGGCCTTACCGCCCGCCGCTTGAATGATGCGCTTCAGATCTTGGAAATGATCGTCAGGGGACATACTGTTTTCACTGCCGAAGATCTTATATTTGCAATTGTAGTTGCCCACATCCACCAAAATAAATAGGTCATCACCGCGGATGCTGGACTTGATGAGGCCTTTACCGTCACCGGATGAAAAACGCGGACACTCCGCTTCCACTAAAAACGTATCTTCGCCGCGACCGGCATTTTTTGCCCAGTTGGTTAAATAATAATCGATCTTTGCTGCCAATTCCTCAGTACCGGGTTGGGCAATAATACTCAATTGGGCAACCTGGTTGGATTGGGCAAATACGGTCTCACTGGTCAATCCTTGTGTCATAATGCATATCCCCCTCTAATAAAGCAAATACTATTCGTATACGATTGTACCACAAAATTCGACTGATGAAAACACTAAATTTCACTTTTTTCGTGGAATTTTTAAGGTTTTTTCCCTGTCTCGCTATGGACTTTGCACAATCAATGGGTGTATACTGATAAAAACACCCCCTTAAAGGAGAACACAATGTCCAAACAAACAGAAAATTTAGTTCCGGAAGAAGATATACGGGAACAGGCCTTCTTGGTTGGGATTGATACGGGAGAATTTGATTGCGATTCTTCGTTGCGGGAATTGACCGAACTGGCCGACACTGCCGGTGCCGATGTGATCGGTATCCTCACTCAAAAGCGAGAAGCCCCTGATAAGGCTACCGCTATCGGCAGCGGACGGTTGGAAGAATTGTCTGAGGCGGTTGCCGCACAAGAGGCCGACCTCGTCATTTTCGACTGTGAATTGACCGCTACGCAACAACGTAATTTGGAAGACGCTCTTCCCTGCCGAGTCATCGATCGTACCATGCTCATTTTAGACATTTTCGCAGAGCGCGCCCGTTCCGCTGAAGGACGGTTGCAAGTAGAATTGGCGCAGTTACAATATCTGTTGCCCCGATTAGCGGGACAGGGCACAGCACTTTCCCGTTTGGGCGGCGGCATCGGCACCCGCGGCCCCGGTGAAACCAAATTGGAAAACGACAAGCGGCATATTCGCCGCCGTATACAGGCATTAAAACGGCAGTTGCAGGAAGTAGAGCAACAACGAACGTTGCGCCGTGAACGCCGCCGCAAAGACGATATGGCCACCGTGGCAGTGGTGGGATATACCAATGCCGGAAAATCCACCTTGATGAATCGACTTACCGATGCCGGCGTATTGGCAGAAGATAAACTTTTCGCCACATTGGATACCACCGCCCGTGCTCTGAAATTACCCGACGGACGTACGGTATTGTTGGTCGATACCGTCGGACTTGTCCGTCGCCTGCCCCACCATTTGGTAGACGCCTTTCACTCCACGTTGGAAGAGGCAGCGTTGGCGGATGTGATCGTCAACTTGTGTGATGCGTCCAACCCCGAAGCCGAGGAACACTTGGCGGTCACCCGTGATCTGCTCGTAAAACTGGGATGTTCCGACCGCCCCATTCTCACCGTATTCAACAAATGTGATCGAATGGAAACAAACGTTGATGTGGATCTGGGGATCAGCGATTCTTTGCGGATCAGCGCCCTTACGGGTGCGGGAATCGGCATCCTACTGGAACGAATCGCTGCGGCACTTCCCCCTGATCGTCGCAAAGTTACGCTGTTGCTACCCTTTGATAAAGGTGCTCTGGCGGGACAATGCCGTCGGGAAGGTGCCGTGGAATCGGAAGAATATGTGGAAAGCGGGTTACTCATGACCGTCACTTTAGGTGCCAAACTGTTAGACCTTGTCAAACCGTATATACAGGAATAAACAGACGGGCGATAACGCCTGCCCTGCAAAAACGGATAGCATTGAAAAAGGCCAAGTCATACGACTTGGTCTTTTTTGGGTAAGGGCAGAAGGACTAACCCCTTTGCGGTGCCCGAAATCGGCGGTCGTGCCCTTCGGCTCTGCCGATTTCGACCGCGGCAGCAACTTTATGCTCGCTGTATCCGCCACAGGCGGCGCTCGCATACGCTACCCACGCCACGCTCCGCGTGCTGTGAATTCGACTTCCCTACTCATAGACAAAAAAGATATTATCGGCCGTTTTGTATATGAATTCGAACTCTCACAAAAGACACTATGCTATAATAAACCACCAAAAGGATAAAAGAAAAGCCCTCATTCCTTCTACTTATCCTGACCAATGCACTATTTTACATACGCCGCGTGTCCCAGCACGAGTTCTTTAATTTCTTCACCCGCAAAGAACACTCTTGACCGTGCTAAAAGTTTTGAAAGTATAAAATATCCGCCTTGATTGGCAAGCGCTTCGTTTCCTCTGCAACGGTTATGACAATTTTTCAAAAAACAAGTTAAATGGTTGAAGTGTTCATATTTTTATGCTATAATATATTTAAATCAAATGATTAATATCTGCCACCGGGTAGAGTATGCTGATAGCATTCGTTTACACATCGTTAGGTCTTAGAAGATGTGTATGCGAATGCTTATTTTTTGGAGGTTATTATGCAAAAACTCAAATTCCTTACAAACTACTTTTCCAGAAAGGAAGTCATCCTTTGGGTATCGTCGGTAATACTCATTCTTACTTCATTCTGTCTTTTTGATAGAGAAAGTTATTTAACACTATTTGCTTCCTTGATTGGCGTAACATCACTGATTTTCAATGCAAAAGGAAATCCATTTGGACAGTTATTAATGGTACTATTCAGCCTGATATATGGTATAATTTCATTCGCCTTTGCATATTACGGAGAAATGATTACCTATCTCGGCATGACGATGCCAATGTCCATATTGGCTCTTGTATCATGGATGAGAAACCCATATAATGGAAGCAAAGCAGAAGTAAGGGTCAACCGCATCAATACGAGAGAATACATTTTCGTGTGGTTGGCAACACTTATAATCACCATTGGATTTTACTTCATATTGGCATCACTTCATACTCCCAATATTCTACCCAGTACAATTTCTGTTACAACAAGTTTTCTGGCAGTATATCTATCATTCCGAAGAAGCCCTTATTTTGCACTCGCTTACGCCGCAAATGACATTATTTTGATCATTCTATGGGTATTAGCAAGCATTACTGAGGTTAGGTATATTTCCGTTGTTGTATGCTTTACTGCATTTTTTGTCAATGATTTATATGGATTTGTAAATTGGAGAAGGATGGAGAAAAGTCAGAGGCAGAATTTATGAAGTGCAAATTACCTTTATATTTCTTCACATTCATATGGTATAACTAAAATTAGTTTGCGCTTGAAGCGGAGGATACTATGCTAGATAAGCTTAATACAAATGATTTTGAGAAGATATATCGGCTTATGGAAATAAGTTTTCCAGAAGATGAGTATAGGAGTTATGAAGAACAGGTGGAGCTTCTTAACAACCCACTGTATTCTGTCTATGTTTTTTATAGCGAATCTCGCTCTATTAAAGCATTTATTTCTATTTGGGAATTTGAGGAATTTGCATATATTGAACATTTTGCCGTGGATCCTGACTACAGAAATGGCGGAATCGGTGCAAAAGTGCTTAATGAGTTGTCGGCACAAATCAAAAAGATGATTTGTCTTGAGGTTGAACCACCGGAAAATGAAATATCCCGCGGGCGAATTGGATTCTACCAAAGAAATAACTTTTTCCTAAACGAATACCCATATATGCAACCGCCATATTCAAAAGGAAAAAAGGCAATTCCGCTATTAGTTATGACTACCGGATCTAAAATAAATAGACTTTCATTTGAACATATAAAGGATGTGCTATATTCTGAGGTGTATAAGTGCAATACGTCTTCTTCGATATGAATTCATAACAGCGGACTTATAAGACACGTGCAGATAGACTGAGGGGTTCGAAAAGGTTTGTTTTTAAATCTTCCAATTACCGAATTTGAGTTTTTCTGTTTTTAGTCCAGCTGACAAAAAGAAAATGCGGCCTTGAAAAGCCGCATAAATACTGGGTTTTATAATAAAAACACCATTGAGTCCGAACTTAGGGGGTCAGATTTCAATGGTGTCTTCATTTGGCACAGCCTGCTGCCGGGTCTGGGATTCGAACCCATCCTCGCTGCGCTCGGGTCAAGAACGCATTTCGTTACGCATTAATTGTTAGTTCACTTGCGTTCTTGAAGTGATTTCTCACCCATACT
>JAZQJE010000015.1:0-16768 GCA_045541495.1 Acutalibacteraceae bacterium
GTGCGGGGAATGGGGGTGGCAGACATGACCAGCAAATGGGGATCGCGGCCTTTTTCCGCCAATATTGTCCGTTGGCGAACGCCAAACCGATGTTGCTCGTCGGTGATGACCAGCCCCAACTTCAAAAACCGTACATTATCGGATAATAAAGCATGGGTACCCACCACCAAGTGAATAGAGCCATCGGCCACACCGTCTAATACGGCTTTTTTTTGGGATTTGGTCATGGAACCGGTGAGCAACCCTACTGTGATATCTTCTCGTTTTTCAAACAAGTGTGTCAAAGAACGGTAGTGTTGTTCCGCTAAAATTTCGGTGGGTGCCATCATTGCACATTGATAACCACCCCGTATGGCACAAAAGGCAACACAGGCCGCGACGGCGGTTTTACCGCTCCCCACATCCCCCTGTAAAAGGCGGTTCATGGGTGAAGGACCTTGCATGTCCTGTACGCAATCCTGTACGGCTCGTTGTTGAGCGCCTGTGAAAGTGAACGGCAGTAACGGCAAAAATTCAGAGGAATCGTCCCGCTCCAATTTGGTACTGTTTTCGGTTTTAGAGCGGCCTTTCAACCGCAACAATCCCAGTTGTAGCAACAGTAATTCTTCAAACACCAATCGATTACGGGCGGTTATCAATGCTTGTCCGTCGGTAGGGAAGTGAATATTTTCCAGCGCGTAACGGCGGGTACATAAGGCATAGCGTTGCCGTGTTTCCGCGGGAAGAATGTCGTGGTCCAATTGTGTGTCCAACGCCAACATGGCGGCGGCGACGATCTTCTCGATCCAACGAGAGGTCAGGCCGCCCGTCAAGGGATAGATCGGGCGAATACGCGCGCCGGTTTGCGCCTGTTCGATAAGGGGCGAGGACATCTCCGGTTGACGGAACGTGCCTGTCAAAGTGCCGAAAAACAGATATTCCTGACCTACCTCGATCTTTGCCGCGGCATATTTGTTATTAAACAGTGTTACCCGCATGACACCTGTACCGTCGGATACGGAAAATCGGTACAACGACAAGCCTTTTCGAATATAGTGTTCGGTAGGCTTGCCCAGTGCTTTCCCTTTAATACAACAGAGGGTTTCGAAAGTGGCATCGCACAGATGGGTGACCACAGACCAATCTTCGTATTGACGGGGAAAATGAGTGAGCAAATCGCCCACAGTTTCAATGCCCAAACGGTGGAGCATTTGAGCGCGCTTTTCACCCACGCCTTTTAGATATTGAATGGATGTTTGTTCGGTCAACACGGTGGTCACCCCCTTTGTATAAAATAGAAAAACAACCGGCGACATCACAATGGTGTGATATCGCCGGTCGATCGTTTATTCGACGGAAATAAAATAATAATAGACCGGCTGTCCGCCATTGACAACGGTGATATCCACATCGGTGCCGACTTTGGCTTGGATGGCAGTTTTGGCGTTTTCGGCTTCTTCTTCCGATATGCCTTCACCGAACATCAAAGTAATAAACGATACGCTCTTGCCTGTCAGTCGTCGACTGCTGACGATGGATTTTGTCAATTTCACCACGGCACGGGAAACGGAAGAATCCACAAAACTGAGTTTACCGTTTTCCATGGCTAAGATATCGCCCTCTTTGATGGCGCGATTTTCAAAATCACTATCGCGGGCGGCAAAGGTGAGTGAACCGGTGGTTACATTGTCGGCCGCTTTCATCATAGCGGTGAGATTGCTTTCCACTTCGGCATCGGGGTCAAAATTGAGGAGTGCCGCCACACCTTGAGGAATGGTGCGAGTGGGTAACACACACACGCGGCGATCGGCCAACGGCACGGCTTGTTCTGCCGCCAAAATAATGTTTTTATTATTGGGCAGAACGTAAACGACTTTGGCGGGAGTGGCTTTGACGGCGTTCAAAATATCGTCGGTAGAGGGGTTCATGGTTTGACCGCCCGATACCACGTTGGCGCAGCCCAACCCAATAAACAGATCGCGAAGACCGTCGCCGGCGGCTACCGCCACAAAGCCGAATGGCTCTTCCGGCTCTACCGGTGCGGGGATGACGGGCTGATTGGTAGCCTCAGACTCTGCCCAGCCGGCATTTTGATGCTGAATACGCATATTTTCCACTTTCACAGTTTCGAATTGACCGTATTCCACACCTTTGGAAAGAGCTTTGCCGGGATCGTTGGTGTGAACATGAACTTTGATGATATCTTCATCGTCCACGACCACCACGCAATCGCCGATGGATTCCAGGTACGCCCGCAATTGCAGCGGATCCTTGGTACAACCTTTATCACGTGCAACGATAAACTCGGTGCAGTATGTAAAGGTGATTTCCGTTTCAAAAGAGCCTGCCGCACTGACGGAAGCAGCCTGTGCGGGTGTGCTCATGTCGATTTCGCCCTCTACAATGGCACCGCCATTAAACACGTCTTGCATAGCGCGGAGCACGATGCACAAACCTTGACCGCCCGCATCGACCACGCCCGCTTTTTTCAGTGTAGGCAACAGATCGGGTGTACGGGCGAGGGAAGCTTCCGCTTCTTCGCAAATAACGTTCCAAACAGATGCGGCAGAGGAATCTTCCACCGCAGCAGCGGTGGCTTTTTCCGCCGCTTCTCTGGCGACGGTGAGGATGGTGCCCTCGGTGGGTTTCATAACGGCTTTGTATGCCGCTTCCACACCTAAGGTGAGAGCGTTCGCCAAATCGGCGCCGCTGGCTTCGGCCTTGCCTTTTAAGCCTTTCGAAAATCCGCGGAACAACAACGACAAGATCACGCCGGAATTACCGCGAGCGCCACGTAACAAAGCGGAAGAAGCGGTATCGGCGGTCTCGCTGACCGTGGGGTTCGACAAACGGGCCAGTTCACGAGCGGCGGCGGAAAATGTCATGGACATATTGGTTCCGGTATCACCGTCGGGAACGGGGAAGACGTTGAGGGCGTCTACTTGTTGTTTTTGTTGTGCAAGACAGTTTGACGCGGAAATCATCGCGTCACGTAATACGTTACCTTGTATCAAATGTAGCACTCCTTTGATAGCGGCGGCAGAAGAAGACTGCCATTGCCGGCAGTTCCTTATTCGGCCTTCATACTGTCAACAAATACATTTACTTTCTTGACAGTCAGTCCGGTGGCTTCTTCTACCGTATAACGCACCTTGTTTACGATGCTTTTGGCGATCTCGGAAATGTTCATGCCGAAAATCACGCAAATATGCAGATCCACCACTAATTTTTCATTTTCACTGCGTACGCGGATACCGTCGTCCGCAAAAGCTTTCTTGAAGAAAACCGAGCGCAGGCCTTGGCGGGTACCGCTTTTGACCATGCCGGCGACACCGTAGCAAGACGAGACCGCATTGCCGATCAAGTAAGAAAAATATTCCTGCGAGATCTCAATGATACCCAAATGGTTTTCAATACGGATCATATACTCAACACACCTTTCCGGTAGAAAAATTTGCACAAATACACACATACAGTATACCGCAAAACTTTCCAATAATCAAGGACTTTTTCAAACGACAGAAAACATTGACAAAAATCGGGCACTGCTTTATAATTGATGGGTATTTTACAAGGGAGTGATACCATGGGCGACACACTGGCGCAAAAGCTGATACGGTCACATCTGGTCAGCGGCAATATGACGGTAGGGGAAGAGATCGGATTGCGTATCGATCAAACCTTAACACAGGATGCCACGGGAACGATGGCATATTTGGAATTTGAAGCAATGGGCGTACCGCGGGTACGTACCGAACGCTCGGTGGCATACATCGACCACAACACCCTACAAACGGGTTTCGAAAATGCCGACGACCATCGGTATATCCAAACGGTGTGCAAAAAACACGGGTTATATTTTTCCCGTCCCGGCAACGGTATTTGCCATCAGGTACACTTGGAACGTTTCGGCATTCCGGGTAAAACCTTAATCGGTTCGGATAGTCATACCCCCACCGGCGGGGGTATCGGCATGTTGGCGTTCGGCGCCGGCGGTTTGGATGTGGCAGTAGCCATGGGCGGCGGTACCTACTATATCACCATGCCCCGCATGGTGCGCATCAATTTAACCGGCAAACTTTCTCCTTGGGTCGCGGCAAAAGATGTGATCTTGGAAGTGTTGCGTCGTATGTCCGTAAAAGGCGGCGTGGGTAAGATCGTGGAATACGGCGGCGAAGGCGTCAAGACCCTTTCCGTGCCGGAACGCGCTACTATCACCAACATGGGTGCGGAATTAGGCGCGTCCACGTCGATCTTCCCGTCGGATGAGATCACCCGTGAATTCATGAAAGCACAGGGTCGCGAAGCGGATTGGGTGGCACTGCAACCCGATGAAGATGCCGTGTACGATGAAGTCATCGATATTGACCTTTCGGCACTTCGCCCGTTGGCGGCCTGTCCTCATTCTCCCGATGCTGTCAAAGCGGTGGAGGATATCGGCCCCATTGCGGTGGATCAATGTTGTATCGGTTCTTGCACCAACTCGTCACTGATGGATATGCTGAAAGTGGCGGCCATCCTCAAAGGGAAAACGGTGCATCCCCGTGTCAGCTTGTCCATTGCTCCCGGCTCCAAACAAGTGTATAACATGTTAGCGGAAAATGGCGCGTTGGCAGACCTCATTGCCGCGGGTGCCCGTATTTTGGAATGTGCGTGCGGTCCTTGCATCGGCATGGGCCAATCCCCCAATTCCAAGGGTGTATCCCTGCGTACCTTTAACCGCAATTTCGAAGGCCGTTCGGGCACAGCGGATGGGCAAGTATACTTGGTTAGTCCCGAAGTGGCGGCGGTGTCGGCGCTCACGGGCGTACTGACCGATCCCCGCACCATGGGTGAAGCGCCGAGCATCACTATGCCTGCCTCGTTCCTTATCAACGATAATATGATCGAGCCGCCCGTATCGGAAGCGGATATGGACAGTGTGGAGATCGTGCGTGGCCCCAACATTAAACCGTTCCCGCAAACGGCGCCACTGGCCGAAACGATCACCGCAAACGTCCTGTTAAAAGTGGAAGATAATATTACCACCGACCATATTATGCCCGCCGGCGCCAAGATTTTGCCGTTGCGTTCGAACATTCCCGCTATTTCGGAGCACTGTTTTGTGCGGTGCGATCCCGAATTTCCCGCCCGTTGCCATAAAGAGGGTGCGGGTTTCATCATCGGCGGTTCCAACTACGGTCAAGGCAGTTCCCGCGAACACGCGGCGCTGGCACCGTTGTATTTGGGAATCAAAGCAGTCATTGTGAAATCCTTTGCCCGTATTCATGTGGCAAACCTTATCAACGCGGGTATCTTACCGTTAACCTTCAAAAATGAGAGCGATTATGACAAGATTTCTTTAGGCGACCGCTTGTCGCTTCCCCGTGTGCGGGAGCGGTTGAAAAATCGCGAAGAGATCGTATTGGTCAACGAAACCACCAATAAAGAGATTGCACTGAATTCTCAATTCTCCGATCGGCAGATCGCCATGCTGTTGGCAGGCGGTTTGTTGGATTATACCCGTGAAAACGGTTAACACGGAAAGTTATTTATGAAACCATGGAAGGTCCCCTTCGGCGCTTCTATGGTTGTTTCACAAAACAAAGGGATACTTGCCGAGCGTACTGCTGTTGACGTTGCTGATCTCTCACCGCGATACTACCGTAAAGGGAAGCGACCGTATTTTTTGTGTAGCCGACAGGGATATCACACAACTGAAATAAAAACACACCGACGAGACTCGTCGGTGTGTTTTTTATACCATCCACATAAAAAATTTTGCTATTCCATATCCCAACATACCGCAACCGGGAAAGGTAAAGCACCAAGTAAGCATCATATCCCGCACGACACGGAGATCAATATCGGACCATCGATGGGCGGCACCCGCCCCCATGATGGCAAGGGTTTTGGCGTGAGTGGTGCTGACAGGCAATCCAAACAGTGAGGAGAGCAATAAACAAAAGGCGCCTGCCGTGTCGGCACAGAATCCTTGATAAGGTTCCGCTTTGATCATATCCATGCCTACCGATTTAATGATCCTATATCCGCCTAAAGAGGTGCCCAACGCCATGATACCTGAACACAACAACATCAGCCAAAAGGGAATGATCATTTCGTCGGTGGTTTCCTGTCCGTTTGACAGACATAGGGTCAATAAGAAAACGCCGATAAATTTTTGTCCATCCTGCGCACCGTGCATAAACGACATGGCAGCGGCACCGAATACTTGGCCGCGGCGAAACCACGGAGTCGCTTTTCGGCGGTCTGCACTGTACAACAGTTGTTGAACAACGCTAGTAATGCCCAAACCGCCTGCAAACCCTAAAAAAATTGATAGGATAAGACCGTATAGTACCTTGCTCCATTGGGCACCGTTAATTCCTGAAAATCCGTTATTCAACGCGATGGCCGCGCCCGAAAGGCCGGCAATGAGTGCATGACTTTCGCTGGTGGGAATACCAAATGCCCATGCCGCTACTGCCCACAATACAATAGCAAATAAAGCGGCGCATAACGCGATGGAAGCATCGTGGGTATTCCCCTCAAAATTAACGATGTTTTTCACCGTCATGGCCACCGTGGCATTGACGGCGGTCATAAAGGAAACGCCGAGAAAATTGAACACAGCGGAAAAAATGACCGCTGTCCGCGGGGGCAGACAGCGGGTTGCAACACAAGTGGCAATGGCGTTGGGTGCATCTGTCCAGCCGTTGACGAAAATAACGCCCACGGTTAGGAGCACGCTGATGGCTAAAACGGGGTCATGAAACGTCCGCTCCATAAAGGAGAAAAAGTCGGGCGCCATAAAGATATCTTCTTTCTTAATATTTTTTGCCCACGATCTCCACTTTCAACAGATTGGTACTGCCGGAAGTGTCCAGCGGAATACCCGCCACAATCACCACGCGGTCACCGTCTTCCACTGCATCGATCTGTTTGGCACAATCGATGGCATGGGTGAACAACTCGTCGGAAGTGGTTTGATAGCGAGCCAGTACAGGGTATACACCCCACGAAAGCGCCATTTGATGATAGGTTTTTTCTACAGGTGTGGCGGCGATGATGGCAACATCGGGACGGAATTTGGACATACGTCGAGCAGTATGTCCGTATTTGGTGAGGGCGATAATGGCTTTTGCTTTGATATCCCGCGCGGTGGTGCAAGCGGCATCACAGACGGCGTTGGTGGTGTCGGAGGCGTCCATATCATAGGGAATATCGTGGTGGGTGTCGATAAGTTGCGCATCTTGTTCTGCCTGTTCGGCGATCTTGGCCATTACGCGGACAGACTCCAGCGGAAACAGGCCCGCCGCCGTTTCGCCCGATAACATCACTGCGGAGGTGCCGTCAAATACTGCATTGGCTACGTCGGTGATCTCCGCACGGGTAGGGGCAGGATTGTTCATCATGGACTCCAACATTTGGGTAGCGGTGATCACCATTTTCCCCGATTGATAGCAACGGCGGATAAACCGTTTTTGCAAACCGGGCAACCGTTCGTATTCAATCTCCACGCCCATATCACCACGGGCTATCATAATACCATCCGAGTGACGGAGAATTTCGTCGAAATTTTCCACACCCTCAATATTTTCGATTTTGGCAATAATGCGGATCCCGTGTCCGCCGTTGTAATCCAAAAATTTGCGTAGCGCGATCACGTCTTCTTTACAACGGGTGAACGAAGCGGCAACAAAATCTACATCTTGTTCAATGCCGAACAACAAATCGTCTTTGTCGCGATCGCTGAGATAGGGAAGCGACAAGCGGATATTCGGAATGTTAATGGATTTGTGATTACTGAGTACACCGCCATGGATAACACGGCACACAATATCCGTGTCGGTGGTGGAAGTTACTTCCAATCGGATTTTACCGTCATCGATCAAAATGTGATCGCCTGTGTGAACTTCCGACGGCAATTTAGAATAAGTGATGGAGGCGACGGCTTCATCTCCCTCTACTTCGCGGGCGGTAAGGGTAAATACAGCGCCGCTTTCCACGGTGGCTTTGTTGTTTTTAAAGTTACACAAACGGATCTCCGGCCCTTTAGTGTCCAACAAAATGGCCACGGGACGATCCAACTCTTTTCGTAATTCTTTAATCACTTCAATACGGCGGCGGTGATCATCGTGGGTATTGTGTGAGAAATTTAACCGTGCCACATTCATACCGTTGAGGATCAATTCCCGTACCAACTGCGGATCTTCGGTAGCAGGTCCCAACGTACAAACAATTTTCGTCTTGCGCATAAAAACTCCTTCTTTATGGGAAAATAAAAAAACAGTAGTGAGTATACCATGTTTTTCCCCGAATGGAAAGGCGCATACCTGAAGTTAAAATTTTTTTGACCGATTGTGACAGTTGTGCTTTTTTTGAATAAACGCGGGGAATTTGCCCACAATAATAGCAAATGACAAAGGAGGAATCGGCCTGTGAAATATTCAAACGAGTTGGAACCCGACAGGGACGAAAGCAAGCGTTCCATGAAAGGATTTTATATCGCGTTGGCACTTTGCTTATTGGCGATCGTCGGTGTGGCGGTCGTTACGTTGTTCAGCGATTCGCCTGCTATAGACAGCACGCCCACCACGGGCAGTATTGCGTCAGTGCCGACTGCCGGTACGACGGGGCGACCGGTTGCGGGAACGGTGACAGGTATCCCCGATGATCGAACCACCACTACCACGCGGACAACCACCGCCACTGCCACCACTCCCACCAAAGAGCAACAGGTATTGTTTGTGTTTCCTGCCTCCAATGTGATCGTGAAACCGTTCAGTGAACAACTAACCTATTCACAAACGTTGGAAGAATGGCGTACCCACAACGGTACGGATTTTGAAGCCTCTCAAGGCGACGATGTCAAAGCGGTTGCCGACGGTATGGTGAAAGCGATCAAAGAAGATCCGCTGTGGGGACAGGTGATAGAAGTGGACCACGGCGATAAGTTGATATCCCGCTATTGCGGTGTGAAAGCGGTGGGTATTGCAGAAGGCAAGGCCGTGACCGCAGGACAGGTGATCGGTACGGTTACGGAGATCCCCGTTGAGATTGCCGAGCCGTCGCATATTCACGTGGAGATCTTGGCGAACAATAAGTGTGTAGATCCCATGACACTGATACGTGGCGAAGCAATTGTCAAAACTACGGAAATCACGCTTGCTACAACAAAGTAAACCTGCTCTCGGAAACCGGTTTTCCGGCGCGGCAAGAAGAGCAGCAAAACGGCTGTGCGGTCACGCACAGCCGTTTTGTGTTATCAAGTCTTGCTCATATACATAACCAAATTGTGAGGAAGAAGTTTCGCCAGTATGCGATAAAATTTGTAGAACAAACGGGGGGTGTATACGCCTTTCCCGCGGCGCAGTTGTTTTAACGAACGAGTGGCAACGGCGGTGGGATCGCAATAGGGGAGGGTTTGAAAGGTTTTGGACCGTCCTACAATATCCGCCACATCCAAGAATTCCGTAGACATGGGCCCAGGACATACCGCCATTACGTGAATACCCGCCGACCACAGTTCCCGCCGTAACGATTTAGAAAAACTGTATACGTAGGCTTTTGTAGAACAGTACACCGTCATGCGGGGTGTGGGTGCAAAGGCCGCAATGGAACAGACATTAAGGATGGCGCTGCCGCGGCTCATATACGGCAAGGATAGGCAGGTCATGGCGGTGAGGGCCTTGCAGTTGAGGTCCACCATTCCCGCTTGCTCGCCCACATGACTGCCGTAAAAATCGCCCAGTTTTCCATATCCCGCGTTGTTGATCAACAAACGGATATGGGCGTTTGTTTCTTCCAACAGATGCCCGTAAGTTTCCAAACTGGTATCCTGTTGCAGATCCAGCGAAAGACAACGGATGGGTACAGCGGGATAGGCCTCTGCCAATGCTTGCAAACGGTCGCCGCGGCGGGCGATAAGCCAGATTTCATCGGGCAATGGTTCTTGTTTAACCAACTGTTCCAGATAAGCAGTTCCCAATCCGGCGGAGGCGCCGGTGATGACAATAATATCCATTATGACAACCCCTTTAAACGAGTTTGTATGGTGATAAGTGCTTGGGCGGGATCATCGATATCCCATGTTGCCGACTCAATGGGACAAAATCCCGTGCGGGTGCGATTAAAAATACGGGGTACGACTTGATCATAGGTGACAGGGATCCCGTGCTGTTCTAACGTAGTCTTTGCGCTGTCGCTGATCACCTGCGCGTGGACGGCGCACACATCCAATAACACATATAGCAATGCTGCGCCCTTGCCGATAACGCGGTCGGCGGCTGAAAAACCGCTCAGGTCGATCTTTTTTTCCAAGAAAGCCAATAACGGTGCTACGCCTCGCTCGGTAGAGGTATACACCACCTCTCCTTTGCACAATACACAGGTGTAGTGATGAGCGTTCAGGAGTTGTTGTGCGCATATCAGATCGGTCATGTTATTCTTCCTTTTCAAAGGCGGCAACCACGGTTTTCAGCAGATCCCGAATGGGCAAATGTTGAGGACAGGTCGTTTCACACGCGCCGCACTCAATGCAAGTATCGGCTTTTCCGCCGTCTTGGGTCTGCATATCATAGTAGAATTTGGCACCCCAGTCGTCAAAAGCGGTCTTTTCATTTAAACAGGCAAAAGCCGTGGGAATACGGATATTTTGCGGGCATACTTCCATGCAATACCGACAATCCGTACAAGAAATACGATCTTTGGAAAGTAAAATATCCCGTACTTCGGCGACGGCTTGTTGTTCTTGCCCGGTAAGAGACTTGAAATTGCCCATCGTGCGGAGATTATCCTGCATCATGTCTGTGCTTCCCATGCCGGATAACACCATGGTGATACCCTCAAATCCCGCGGCAAACCGAAGAGCATAGCTTGCATAACTGCCGCTGTTCAAACGGTCAAAAACAGCCTTGGCTTTGTCGGGCAATTTGGCGAGCAATCCGCCTTTAACGGGTTCCATCGCGATCACGGGCTTGCCGTGTTTGCGGCACACTTCATAGCATTTACGGGATTCTACGCCCGTATGCTCATAGTCCACGTAGTTAAATTGGAGTTGAACGACTTCCACCTGCGGATAATCGGTAAGGATGCGTTCCAACATTTCGGCGTTGTCGTGAAACGATAATCCCACGTGACGGATCTTGCCCTCGGCTTTCAAAGCAAACGCCGTTTCATAGGCGCGGCACGCTTTATATTTGGGATAATTGTTGCGGTGTTGGGTGTGCATCAAATACACGTCAAAATACGAGACGCCACAGGATTCCAGTTGTTGTTCAAACAAAGGGCGGATATCCGCTTCTTTTTCGAAATGGGAAGGGGACAGTTTGTTGGCAAGAAGGTACCGTTCGCGGGGATAGCGGGATGTTAAGCAATCCCGCAACGCCAATTCGCTTTTACCGTCTAAATATCCGTGGGCCGTATCAAAATAGGTAAATCCGTTTTCCAAAAACAGATCCACCATTTCACAACACTGCTTCCGATCCACTTCGTTGCCGTTCATGGGCAATCGCATGCATCCAAACCCCAGTTTCTTGTTGATTTTCGCAAATATTGATGACATAAAAACACCTCGTGTACAGTGTAGCACAAAATCAGGAGAGATTCAATACAGAAAGGGGCAGAACACAAGACAATCGTTTCGTGCGTTCTGCCCTTTTTCGTGGTGTGTATCACATTATTCGATTACAATATCTGCCCACAACGATATGTGATCGTTTTATGACCGAAAGAAGAGCCGGTATAAGTAAGAAAATCGGTTTCTTGCGTGACACATGGGCTTATAACAACAACAGGATTTGCGTTTTTAAACTGTCTATCAATCATTAACAAGCACTGAGTGGCATACCCACAATTTGTTATCTAGGAGGTATTCCATACCCTTGATATAGAAAAGAGGTGTTGGTTGCACCGACCACCACCTCAAAAACCATGTGGACATTTTGTCCACACGGCGATCAACGGGTCAAAATGACCCGTTGATCCTAAAGGTTAGATTCTATTTTCATTAGGCTCGTACATTATATTACCAAATCCGCATAAAACAAAAGAGCAGGATTTAAAACCTGCTCCATACATAACGAAGAAACTCGAAATTGCAAAAAAATCGAGTGTCCATAACTCAAATCCGTTATGAACACTCGATATGGTGCGGGTAACAGGACTTGAACCTGCACAGCCTTGCGACCATTAGAACCTGAATCTAACGCGTCTGCCAATTCCGCCATACCCGCACATCGGCGTCGCAAGCGACGGTGTCTATTATAATCGTATCCCTTTTGGTTGTCAAGAGATTTTTCAAAAAAGAATAATTTTTCGCAGGAAAGAAAGCAAAAGAAAAAAGCGAAACGTTTCACTTGTTTTTTTGTAATATTCATGTTATGATACGAAACGTACCGAAGGGGATGTTGCTATGTACAAAATCACAGAAAAACGGTCGCTCAACGCTTTCGTGTCATTGATGGATATTGAGGCACCGCTTATTGCGAAAAAAGCCAAGGCCGGTCAATTCATTATTTTGCGTGTTAACGAAACGGGCGAACGTATTCCATTGACGTTGGCTGATCACGATGAACAACATGGCACTATCACCATTATGTACCAAAAAGTCGGGAAGACCACCGATCTGTTGGATACGCTGACGGTCGGTGACCGTTTGTTGGATGTGGTAGGGCCGTTGGGAAAAGCTACCGAGTTGGACGGCTATAAAAAAGTAGCGATTATCGGCGGCGGTGTAGGATGCGCGATCGCGTATCCCGAGGCCAAAGCGTTACATACCTTAGGTGCGCATGTGGATATAATCGCGGGTTTCCGCAACGCCGATATTATTATACTAAAAAAAGAACTCGGCGATGTCAGCAATCGTTTGTTTGTGATGACAGACGACGGGTCTAACGGCAACAAAGGATTTGTTACCTTGAAATTGCAGGAATTGTTGGATGCGGGCGAGCAATACGATTTGGTGATCGCCATCGGCCCATTACCTATGATGCGTGCGGTAGCCCGTGTAACGGAACCTTACGGGATCAAGACGATCGTTTCGATGAATCCCATTATGGTGGACGGTACCGGTATGTGTGGCGGTTGCCGATTGACCGTTGGCGGCGAAACGAAATTTGCCTGTGTGGACGGCCCCGAATTTGACGCGCATCAAGTGGATTGGGATGAAGCTATGAAACGACTTGGCCAGTACAAAAAAGAAGAGCATCGTTGCCGTTTGGCATTTGCAGGAGGCAATCAATAATGGCGATCAATCATCAATTAACCAAAACCTCCATGCCGGAACAAGATCCTCTTATTCGGGTGGGCAATTTTGCAGAAGTGGCAAAGGGCTATACCATTGAAATGGCACAAAACGAGGCCGCACGATGTTTGAACTGCAAAACGCGTCCTTGTGTTTCGGGTTGCCCTGTCAATGTACAGATCCCCGAATTTATTTCACACGTTCTTTCCGGCGAGTTTGAAGATGCCTATCGAGTAATCCACAGCACCAATGCCTTGCCTGCTGTTTGCGGCCGTGTTTGTCCACAGGAGACCCAGTGTGAAGCCAAATGTGTGCGCGGGATCAAAGGCGAAGCCGTGGCGATCGGCCGTTTGGAACGGTTTGTTGCCGATATGCACATGAAGAACAGTTCGGTTACCGTGCCGACCATCACCCGTAACGGTCATCGTGTGGCGGTGGTAGGTTCCGGCCCCGCGGGGCTCACTTGTGCCGGTGATCTGAACCAACTGGGATACAACGTAACGGTTTTTGAAGCGTTCCATACCGCCGGTGGCGTGCTGATGTACGGCATACCGGAATTTCGTTTGCCGAAAGATATTGTTCAAAAAGAAGTGGAGGCATTGAAAGCCGAAGGCGTACAGCTCGAAACCAACATGGTGATCGGGAAGATCATGGATATCGACGAGTTGTTCGAACAAGGCTACGAAGCCGTATTTGTGGGAAGCGGCGCCGGTCTTCCCGGTTTTTTAGGGATTCCCGGTGAAGGATTGCTGGGCGTTTCTTCCGCTAACGAGTTTCTGACCCGTATCAATCTGATGAAAGCCTATCGGGAGGATTACGATACTCCTGTGCAACACGCGAAACGCGTAGCGGTAGTAGGCGGCGGTAATGTGGCCATGGATGCGGCACGTTGCGCCAAACGGTTAGGTGCCGAAAAAGTGTATCTCGTTTACCGTCGCGGGGAAGAGGAGATGCCCGCCCGTTTGGAAGAGATTCACCACGCAAAGGAAGAGGGTGTGGAGTTTTTATTCCTTACCGCGCCGGTAGCCGCCTATGGTGATGAAAAGGGGTTCGTTACGGAGCTTGAATGTGTGTCCATGGAATTGGGTGAGCTGGATGAGTCCGGCCGCCGCCGCCCCCGCGAGATCGCGGGCAGTAACCACCGCTTGGCGGTAGATATGATTATCGCCGCCATCGGCAATACTCCCAATCCGCTGATTCGCACCACGACTCCCGGCCTGGAAACCAACCGACGGGGTTGTTTGATCGTGAACGAGGATACGTTGCAGACCACGCGGGAAGGTGTATATGCCGGCGGTGATGCCGTGACCGGTGCTGCTACGGTTATTTTAGCCATGGGCGCAGGTAAAAAAGCGGCGGTGGCCATCCATGGTTATTTGTCGAAAAAATAAAATCGAAAACTGCCAATTTGTGTAAATATGAGAAAGTTTTTGACATTTTGCCGGTATTTTTTCATAATTTGAATAATTTTTTCAAAAAAACTGTTGACTTTAAGGAAAGTGCACGATATACTAAATACTGTTCGCGAGCGTTTTTTGTAAATTAGGTTGAGGTGATTGCTTTTGCATGTGGTTCCTGCCGCGTCATTTGACGAACTGGAGGATGAGCAATTGGTCCTTCTCGCGCAGGAAAACAACGAGGAAGCCTTTGTCTTGCTGGTAACGCGGTGTATGCCGATGTTACAGCGGCTGTCTCTCAATTATCGCTCGGCGCAGCTTGAATCGGATGATCTGGTACAGGAGGGCCTTTTGGCGCTCCTTAGTGCCGTTCGTACTTATCGGACCGAACAAGGGACTTCGTTTCGCACCTATGCGTATACTTGTGTTCGCAACCGTATGATTTCGGCGTTGCGGCACGGCGGTGTGGATACGGAGCCGTTGTCCGATTCGGACGAGCCGTATGATCCGGTGGAAAGCAAACGCCAGGATCCCGCGATGGTGGTCCTTCGCCATGAAGAACGACAGCAGTTGCGCTCCCGCTTGCGGGATCTGCTCACTCCGGTGGAATATCAAGTGTTGATGTTGTATCTGGGTGGATATTCATATCGGGAAATTGCCCGTAGGCGGAGCCTCACCACGAAAGCGGTGGACAACGCATTGCAGCGTTTGCGCCGTAAATTGGCAAATGCAGCAGTATGATCGGCTTTTGCGGCTGACAGCCGTTTGAGTATATATGCCTTGGTAGCTTAATAAGAGCGTTGTTTCACAAAGGTGTCGGTGTCAATCCGTCGCGGGGCAAAAACAATTACATCATTTTAAAGCGAGGTAAAAACAATGTACGAAGACAAAACTCTGGTCTGCAAAGAATGCGGTGCCGAATTCGTGTTCACCGCCGGTGAGCAGGAGTTCTATGCTGAGAAAGGCTTTGTGAACGAGCCCCAGCGTTGCAAGGCTTGCCGTGACGCGCGCAAGAATGCTGCCAGACCTGAGAGAGAGATGCACACCGCGATCTGTGCCAACTGCGGTAAAGAGGCGAAGGTTCCCTTCAAGCCCCGCGAAGATCGTCCTGTGTATTGCAGCGAGTGCTTTGCCAGCATGAAAGGCGAAAACTAATTCGGTTTTCCGAACAGCCGTCCCGTGTGGGGCGGCTGTTTTTCGTTGGTGTTCTGTTGTTAAATTTTATGCGTTGCACAACAAACGACGCTGTCCGTTTCTGTGCAACGCATATTTCTGCATGGAAAAGGTAATCAGAGAAATTTTTCTGATTACCCTGTATTCCGTTTTTCTCCCTTAGGGAAGTTTTTGTTCGAACAGCCAGTCGAAAAAGTCTTGTCGGCCAAGTTTGTAAACCCTGTACAAAGGGGCCATATGATCACCGTTTTCAAATTCAATGTATTCCACATTAGGGTGACCGAATGAGACAAGCTGTTGATATAATTGTCTGGACGCCGAAACATTGACAACAGCATCGTTCGTGGAATGGTAAATGCGAAATGCTGTGGAATGCAGTTTATCGGGTAGCGTCATAATTGAAGCGCCACTTAAGGGGACTGCGGCTGCGAATGTATTTAGAGGCATTTCATTGACAAGCTGACAAGTTGTAAATCCGCCCATGGAAATACCCATAATATAAATTCGTTTAGAATCTATGTTAAAATTTTCAATTACATGGTAAATTAGTTTTTTAAATGCACTGAGCTGGTCAGTGGTCCACCATCCCTCATGACTCAGGGGAGTGGATGGGATGAGGGTATAGGAGCTATATTTTTCATTTTCATTTTCTAAATCCATCAAGGCGTTGGTAAATTGTCTGGCAGTGCCAAGAGTATATTCATCCACTGTGTCGTTAAGACAATGAAGGAAAATAATAAGCGGATAGGACTTGCCGGTATGTCGAAGAGGCTCATGAAAAAGGTATTCAATATCTTCGTTTGTATCGGAATCCACAAAGAACGTTGTGTCGAAAAACTCGTGTGCAGAATTTACAGGTGTGAAATCAATATCGTCATCCCATGGGTTATTGGTGTCATCCCACTGCGTTTTTGATGTCTGTGTTGTGATTGCTGTGGTCATAACTTCTTGTGTAGTAGTGGTCGTCGTTTTTTTAGATGTAGTCGTGAAAATG
>JAZQJE010000016.1:0-63582 GCA_045541495.1 Acutalibacteraceae bacterium
CCGCCCGACATTCGTCGGGCGGCGGGGGTCTTTACTGTTCACTTAAAATATTATCAATTTCCTTTTTGCTTTTTACACAAACAACTTTCTCACTGTGCGGTTTCAAAAGTTCAGCGATTTCTTTCATATTGGTGTCCTGAAAAGTATCCGTCCATTTTAAAAGATCACAAACCGATTTGACAGTTTCTTTTTTACCTTTTTCAAGGCCAAGTTTTCTTTTTATAAAGCGTTTGATGATACGAAATTTATACAGCAATTTCGGCATATCCAATACATAGATATCTGCGTCTTCAAACCTTTGTTGTACCCAGGCGTAATAAACGCCTTCTATGATCCAATCGGGTTGTTGCAATATGTCATATAACAGTTGATTTCGTTTTTGAATAGGCGTTTTTATACCGTATGAACCATGGCTGTTATCCCATTGTATATCATCCAAATCAAAAGCGGGTATACGATATTTCTCCGACAATCGTTTGGCGAAATATGTGTTCCCTGAACCACTGCAACCAATTATGCGGATTTTCACTTTGAATTCTCCTTTGCGGTGTTGATAGAGGCGATAAGAATTCGTTTTACTTCAACACATTGGCTAAGTAATTCTTTGTCATTAATGGGCTTTCAGTGATAGCTGATCCACTTAAAAAAGCAAGGCAAAGCCTTGCAAAATACTTCTTCACTATTTACTATTACTTATTACTTAATCGACAAGTTTCAAAAGAGAAAAGTGAAGACTGAATAGTGAAAAAAGTAAATCGACAAGCTCCTGTCGAAACTTGTCGATTTTGGCTGGGCTGGATGGAGTCGAACCATCACGGCGTGAGTCAAAGTCACGTGTCCTACCGCTAGACTACAGCCCAATATGGGAGCGGGATATTCGGGAACCGAATATCCCGTTGCTCTGGGGTGGGAGATGGGATTCGAACCCACGATCTTCAGTGCCACAAACTGACGCGTTAGGCCAACTACGCTACACCCACCATATCTGGCGCGCCTGAAGGGACTCGAACCCCTGGCCCTCTGCTTAGAAGGCAGATGCTCTATCCAGCTGAGCTACAGGCGCCTATTTGGAAAGATTGGAGCGGGTGATGGGAATCGAACCCACACAACCAGCTTGGAAGGCTGGGGTTCTACCACTGAACTACACCCGCATGTCATTGAGCGAAGTCAATCATACCACATAAAACGGCCATCTGTCAAGAGTTTTCTTCGCTTTTTTTGCCGATATACAACGTGCGGTGAAGTTCGTCAAAAGCTACGGTGTAACCGGTCTTTTCACAGGTGTAAGCGTTCATGGTTTCTGTCAACCAAACGGTGTTTCGAGCGAAAGTTCGAGCGTTTTGAAAACTATCTTCGCTGTCAAACTGCAACTCGGCAACGGGGCGAGTTTTCAGTTGCTCCGCCAATAAGAGCGCCACCGTTTCCGTCCGCAGAGAATTGGTGCGATATTGCCGCTTGGTAAAATAATAGTGGGCCTCGCCGTCACAGGTAAACGGGCTTTCCATGTGGTGAGTCTTGCTGATCTGTTGGTCGCTCAGATTAAAATAGGTGTGGTGGGGCAAAGGGGTATTGTCATTGAGGGTGGGGTCGATGTGATACCACTCTCCGCCCATAACCGCCACCGTCCACATATGCGCGGCACCGTCACCGTTCTCGCCGGTCACCACCGTTGCTTCCATTCCGATTCGTTGTATTAGGTACTGCAACCCCTTGGCATACCCCTCGCAAACAGCGGATCCCTCCACCAACGCCCCGTATGCCGAACGAGACGACGACGTTTGTTGGGCGGCATAGTCGCAACGCAACAACAGCGCATCGTGAACGGCCACTTCCCTCTCAAATTCATCGACGTCGGCGGGTAGGGCGGCCTGTAATTGTTCGCAGGCCGTTTCCAATCGGGCGGCGGCGGCGCGCCGTTTTTCGGCGTTCCTGTCATAGGAAAGAGCCATCACCGTATACTGCCCGTTCTCATTTTGCTCATACCCATATCGATCCCCCAAAAAGAACCATTCGGGGTGATCCCGCGTAACGGCCGTATACACTTGCGTTAATTCCGTTTCATGAGACAGGGGACAGGGCAACGACACCGCAACGCCCCATACCTTGCCGCCGTCTGTGGTGATCGCACACTCGTTGTCCCACGACTGGTCAACGGCGTCATGCACCGCGCGGTAATTGGCCTGTAACGGTGCCGATAATTGCCCGTAATAGTGCCAATTGCTGTTTGCCGTATGGGAAGGCGCACACCCTGTCAGCAACCCCATGACCACGAATATTCCAATTAGTCGCCACATACGCTCACCCCGTATACTATATAACAAACGGGCGGGACTTATGCCCGCCCGTTTGTTATAGTATTACTTTTGCAGGGGTCGGCTGTTCCAGATGGTTTCGGAATAATCCCGAATGGAACGGTCAGAAGCAAACAAGCCGCTGGATGCCGTGTTGAGGAACGCCATTTTCGCCCATGCGTTTTTGTCGGTATATACCTGCCCCGACCGCGCTTGCGCCTGTTGATAGGAATCAAAGTCCGCAAACACCATGTACGGGTCGCGGTTGACAAGCGAACTTGTGATCTCGCCGTAAGATTGCCCGCCGAATCCTCGATTCATAAAATCGATGGCGCGGCGAATCCGCTCGTTGTCGCGGTAATAATCTTGAGGACGATATCCCCGCTGTTTGAGCGTCGTCACTTCGTGCTCTTTCATACCGAACAGGAACATGTTTTCCTCGCTCACTTGTTCACAGATCTCCACGTTAGCACCGTCTAATGTGCCCAAGGTGATGGCGCCGTTCATCATCAGTTTCATATTACCCGTGCCGCTGGCTTCCGTCCCGGCCAAGGAGATCTGTTCGCTGATATCCGCTGCGGGCATCAGCAGTTCCGCTAAGGTCACGCGGTAATCTTCCAGATACACCAGTTTCAGTTTATCCCGTACCGCGGGATCGTTTTCGATCTCCTTGGACAGTTTACACAGGAACCGAATGATCTCTTTCGCCAGATAATAGCCCGGTGCCGATTTGGCCCCGAAAATATAGGTGCGGGGGGTAAACTCCATGTGGGGGTTTTCCTTCAATCGCAGATAGGTGTCCACGATATTCAGCCCGTTCAAGTGTTGCCGCTTATACTCATGCAACCGCTTCACCTGCACGTCAAACAACGAATCGGGATCCACCGTCACGCCGTTGTGCTTGTGAATATACTTGGCCAACCGTTCCTTGTTACGGCGCTTGATGGTCATAAACTCCTCAAGCGCCCCTTTATCGTCGGCATAAGGCTTTAACTGTTCCAGTTGTGCCGCATCCAACACAAATCCATCACCGATCTTATCGGTGATAAACTGTGTCAGTTCGGGGTTGGCTTGGCACAACCACCGCCGATGCGCGATGCCGTTGGTCACGTTGGTGAACTTATCGGGCATCACCGTATAGGCGTCGTGGAATACGGTCCCTTTCAAGATCTCACTGTGAATTTTCGCCACGCCGTTTACTTTGTGAGCGGCGGCCACGCACAAGTTGGCCATTTTAATAAGCCCGTAACTGATGATGGCCATACGGCTCACTTTTTGCGTATCCCCGCCGGTAGCCGCCATCATCTCGGCGCTGAAACGGTTGTTGATCTCCTGCACGATCTGATAAATGCGGGGCAGACGGCCTGCAAACAGGTCTTCGGGCCAGCATTCCAGCGCTTCCGCCATCACTGTGTGGTTGGTATAGGCAACGGTACGGCATACGATATCCCATGCGTGTTCCCACGAATACCCGCACTCATCCAACATAATCCGCATCAGTTCGGGGATCGCCAACGTGGGATGGGTGTCGTTGATGTGGATTGCCGCCATGTCAGGCAGGTTATCCAGCGTGCCGAACTGTTCCAAATGCCGCTGTACGATATCCTGTACCGACGCCGATGCCAGAAAATATTGTTGTGATAATCGCAAGGATTTCCCTTCGCGGTGATTATCCGCGGGATATAAAATCTGTGTGATGATCTCCGCCATGGCTTTTTGTTCCATGGCGCGCATGTATTCTCCTTGATTGAACAGAGACATATCCAAACTGGGCGCGGTAGCTTTCCACAGCCGCAAGGTGGACACGCCGCGTCCATCTTTGCCCGCCACCATCAAATCGTAGGGTTGAGCAATAACCACAGTGGCATTCTCGTGTTCCACATGATGGAAATCGTTGTCCCACCATTCTTGGATATGGCCGTCAAACCGCACTTCCTTTGCCAGTTCGGGGCGGGGCAGCAACCAACATCCACCACCCGGCAACCAAAAATCGGGCATTTCGGTCTGCCATCCGTCTACCAGTTTTTGACGGAAGATACCCGCCTCATATAACAACGAATATCCAATGGCGGGCACGGAAGCCGTTGCCAACCCATCCAAGAAACAAGCCGCCAACCGTCCCAAACCGCCGTTGCCCAGACCCGCATCGGGTTCCAACTCAAACAACGACTCCAACTTCACACCGTACTCTTGCAGTATCGTGCGCGCTTCATCGGTCAAATTCATATTAAACAAGGTGTTTTTCAGCGACCGCCCCATCAGGAACTCCATGCACAGATAATATACCTGTTTGGCTTTCTGCTTATGGGTCTTGGAAATGTATTGTACCCGCTGTGTGCGCATACGGTCACGCAACACCAACGCCAATGCATTATAAAAATGTTCATTGGTGGCTTGCTCGGGTCTCACCGAAAAATTTCCCAATAATTTTGCGTTCAGATCCTCTCGAAGAGAGGAGACCGCGGCCGTTTTGGCCGTGCTCTTTTTGGGTGTAGACGCCATAGTAACGCTCCTTTTCAATTCAGGATACCATCAGTATATACTACTCTGCAAAAAAATGCAATACTTATTCAAAATGTCTAACGTATTTCCACAAAATCCCAAATTATTCTCACGAGAAATAGCAAAATGCACAAAAAAGAAAGAGTTTTTACCGCTAATGGCTTGCCGATTGCTTTTGCAAGAGAGTTGTGTTATAATAAATTGTTAGAAAGAGAGGGGAGCCATATGCCCCAATTAAACATCGTGCTGGTGGAACCGGAGATCCCGCAAAATACGGGAAACATCAGCCGCACCTGTGCCGCCACCGGCACGCGCCTACACATTGTGGAGCCCATGGGTTTCACCATCGACGACAAAAAACTCAAACGAGCGGGTCTGGATTACTGGCATTTGCTGGATATCACCTACTATAAAAACCTCGACGACTTTTTCGAGAAAAACAGCGGCCCGTTTTTCTATTTCACCACCAAAGGTACGCACATCTATGCCGACGTGGTGTATCCCGACGGCGCGTATCTGCTGTTCGGTAAAGAAACCAAAGGGCTGCCCGAATGGTTGTTGCGGCAACATCCCGAACGGTGCGTTCGCCTGCCCATGTTAGATGACGATGCCGCCCGTTCCCTGAACCTGTCTAATACCGTGGCGGTGGGAGTATACGAAGTGTTGCGGCAATGGGGTTTCCCGGCCTTGCGCACGGAAGGCCATCTTCACGGAACCGATTGAAAGGAGTACTCCCATGGAACAAAAAGCCAAGATCATGGACGAGGCGGCGGTAGCCCGTTCCATGGCGCGGATCACCCATGAGATTCTGGAACGCAACCGCGGCGTAGAAGGCCTGTGCCTGTTAGGTGTCAAACGGCGAGGTATTCCGCTGGCACAGCGATTGGCAGAGAATATTGAAAACTTCGAAGGGGTCAAAGTCCCAGTGGGCACCATCGACATCGCCTTATATCGGGACGATTTAAGTGAGACCGACGAATTGCCCACCGCCGGAGATTGCGACATTCCCTGCGACGTCCGCGACCACAACGTGGTCATCGTGGACGATGTGATCTACACGGGCCGCACCGCCCGTGCCGCCATTGAAGCGGTCTTCACTTATGGTCGTCCCCGCTCTTTGCAGTTGGCGGTGCTTGTGGACCGCGGCCATCGGGAACTGCCTATCCGCCCCGACTTTGTGTGCAAAAACATTCCCACTTCCAAAAGCGAGCGAGTGTTCGTCATGGTAGATGAACTGGACGGCGAGACCGCCGTGTATTTAAAACGAGAATAAGGAGGCGTTCATATGCCCCTGCAAGAATCCGGTGAAATGTATCTGGAAACCATCTATATTTTATCCAATCGCGGCAAAGCCGTTCGCGCCATTGATGTGGGCGAATACATGGGCTATTCCAAACCCAGTGTCAGCCGCGCCATGGGGTTGCTCAAACAAGGCGGTTATGTGGTAGCGGACGAAGATGGGTTTTTGACCCTTACCGACGATGGTAAGGAGATTGCCCGCAAAATGTACGAGCGGCACACCTTGCTCACCGATTTTCTGGTCCGCTTGGGCGTGGATCGGGATGTCGCTTCCGATGACGCTTGCAAGATCGAACATCACCTCAGCGACCAATCCTTTGACGCCATTAAACGCTACGCAAGGGGGGCGTCAGAATGAACATTGTATGTGTCTGCACCGGCAACATTTGCCGCAGTCCAATGATGGAATACTTGCTTAAGGCAGAACTGCCCCGTCACGGTATCACCGACGCGGTGGTTTCCGGCGCGGGCATTGCCACCATCGACGGCGAACCCGCCTCGGATCATGCTATCACCGCTATGAACGAGATCGGGATCGATATTTCCGCTCACCGTTCCCGCCAAATGACACAGGCTATCGTGGACGAGACGGACGTATTTGTGGTCATGACCCCCGATCACGGTGTCAATTTGGCACTGTATTACGGTGTAGAGCCCGAAAACATGGTGATCCCCGGCGGCGGGATCCCCGACCCCTACGGTAAAAATCTCAAAGCATACCGTCAATGTCGGGATGCGTTGGTTGAAGCCATCCCCAAACTGATCGAGGATATCAAAGCCTTATGAATATTACCGTTGCACCTATGACTGCCACTCATATCGAGTCTCTTGCCGCGTTGGAACAAGCGTGTTTTGCCGATCCGTGGAGCGCACAGGCTTTGCGGGAAGAATTGCATAATCCCTGTGCCGCGTTTTTGGTCGCCATACAAAACGAGCAAGTGGTGGGCTATCTGGGTTGCCACCACATCGAAGACGAGGGATACATTACCAACGTGGCCACCGATCCTACCTACCGTCGCCGCGGCATTGCTCGCCATCTGCTGACATACGCCGTAACCGAATGGCAACACCTATCCCGCATCACCTTGGAAGTGCGGGTCAGCAACACCCCCGCCATCGCCTTGTATGAGCAAGCGGGATTTGTGCGGGACGGCGTGCGTCCCCGCTTTTACAGTCATCCCACCGAGGATGCCGCTATTTATAGTTATTACCGATAGAGAGGTGTCGTTTTTGAACATCTTGAGTATTGAATCCTCCTGTGACGAAACCGCTGCCGCCGTTGTGCGTGACGGGCGTACCATGTTATCGAACTGTATCGCTTCACAGGCGGACGAACACCGCCTATACGGCGGTGTAGTCCCTGAAATTGCCAGTCGCCGCCATGCGGAAGCTATCAGCGGGATCACCCGCCAAGCGTTGGAAGAAGCGGGCATGACCTTGCGCGACATCCATGCCGTTGCCGTCACCTATGCTCCCGGCTTGATCGGGGCGTTGCTGGTGGGGGTCAACTTCGCCAAAGGCTTGGCACAGGCGGCCAACCTGCCGCTGATTCCCGTTCACCATCTCCGCTCCCATATTGCCGCCAACTATTTGGTGCATCCCGATTTGAAGCCGCCTTTTTTGTGTTTGGTGGTGTCGGGCGGGCACAGCCATATCGTGCGGGTGGAAGACTACACCCGGTTCACCGTTCTCGGCCGCACGCGGGACGACGCCGCCGGCGAATGTTTCGACAAAGCCGCCCGCGCCATGGGTATGCCGTACCCGGGCGGTGTTCATCTGGACAAAGCGGCAAGGACGGGCGACAAACATGCCTTTTCTTTGCCCCATCCTCACGTGGATGGCTCGGAATACGACTTTAGTTTTTCAGGGTTGAAAACAGCGGTCATCAACCTGCTGCATAAAGCTTCTCAACGGGGCGAAACCATCAATGTCAACGACCTGTCCGCCTCATTTCAACATACGGTATGCGAGATCTTGTGTGCCAACTTCCTCAAAGCCGCCGAACAAACAGGAGATACCACCTTGGTGTTGGCGGGGGGCGTATCGGCCAATTCGGGACTTCGCGCCGCCATGGAACAAGCCTGTGCTCAGCGGGGCTATCAACTGTATATTCCGCCCCTGTCTTTGTGCGGCGATAACGCCGCCATGGTAGGTGCCCAAGGCTATTATGAATATCTGGCGGGTCATACAGCAGGCCCCGACCTCAACGCCATCGCCACCTATCCCATCGAACAATAAAAAACAAGCCGACTGCAACGAGTGCAGTCGGCCTTTTTTATTTCCCAAGGGGAATCTTTTTAATTTGCGGCAGAATAAGCGGCAACACCACCAGTTGAACGGCGGTCATAACCAGCAGTTGCGGCAACCGCGCCGCCAACAATACAACGTATCCCTTGGTCATCAGTTGGGATAACCAAAAGGTATTCAGCAAAAAACTGAACAACACCTGAGACGTGATTACCGCGCCCCCAATTCGCCACCACGAAAAACGGCGATATAGAAACAGACCAAACGTTAACCCGATCAGTACGGCGGTGAGGGTAAATCCCAAATGGGGCGCGCCGCGGGGGATGAGGATGGCTTTTAGCAGATCCCCCAATCCGTGCACGGCAGCCGCCGCCAGCGGGCCATACAGATAGGCGGCTACCGCCGCGGCAACAAAAGCCAGTGTGTAGTTGTTGTTGGGTGATGCCCATTCCCCGATCCAGCGGAGCACGATTTCCACGGCAATGAGCATACCACAAACGGCGAGTTTGGTTAGATGACGATTGGTTGACATAAAACGACCTCCTTTTCCGTTGTCGACGGAAAAGGAGGTCCCGAAACCTATCCTTACCCGATGCAACAGCGGGATGCGACTGACAAACCGCGAGAAATCTCTTCGTCCGCGCGGCAACTCCCCGTCCCCGCGGCGCTTAACGCTTGTCGGTCTACTCTGTGAATGGGATTAGTATAGCATATGGTGTTGCTTAACGCAACACAAAAAATTGCTCATACCATAAAATAAAGGTGTAAATGGTCCAGATCTTCTTCATGTTCCGCGATCGGCCCGCCTTGTGGTCTTCCAGCAACGTGAGAATGGCCTCACGGTTAAAGAATTTATCAGCGATCTCGCTCTCAAAAGCGGTTTTAACACGATGGTAATACTCGTCTTGCCGCAACCAATCGTTCAGGGGCACCGGAAACCCCAGCTTTTTCTTGTGCGCCGTGCGTTCGGGCAACTGTCGAAGTGCCGCCCCCCGCAACGCCACTTTGGTAACATTGCCGTTAATACGGCAACGGGTGGGCAGGGTCACCGCCAGTTCCAACATCTTTTTATCCAAGAACGGCACGCGCAACTCCAAGGAATTGGCCATGCTCATGCGATCGGCCTTTTGCAGAATGTCATAGAGCATCCAGGTCTGCATATCCACATATTGCAACTGGGTAGGCTCATCCAAGTGAGATACTTTTTCAAAATGCACACGGGACAGTTCCACCGGATCCACGGGCGTTCCCGTCTGTTTCAAATATCGAACACGCTCGTCGCGGGTAAACACATAATTGGCGCGCATAAACCGTTCATACGGGAGCATCGCTCCGCGAATGGCAAACCGCTTGCCCTTTACCCGTTCGGGCAGGCGATGCGCGATGACGGCGATCCCTTTGCGAAGGGGGTGGGGGATACGGCTGTACTTAGCAAAATGCCCGCCTTCCAGATACATGGGATATCCGCCGAACAACTCGTCTGCTCCTTCTCCCGACAACACCACTTTCACATACTTGGCGGCGTTTTTCGCCAAGAAAAACAACGGTACTTCCGAAGGATTGGGCAACGGCTCATCCATATAATACTGGATCAGCCCCGCATAATCAAAATATTCCTGTGCCGACACCTTGTTGGAGATGTTCTCCACCCCGATATGCCGCGAAAACTCTTGCGCGTAAGGCAATTCGCTGTACTGCTCTTCCTCGTATCCCACGGAAAAGGTCTTTACCGAATCCGTCATCTTGGACACTTCCCGTACCACGTAACTGGAATCCACGCCGCTGGACAGGAAACAGCCCACTTCCACGTCACTGATTTGGTGTACCGCCACCGATTCTGTAAATTCAGCGGTGATACGGTCTTCCCATTCTTTCATGGTGGGGACAGGATCGGCACGGAATTTATCTGCCACATCATAATATTTGTTGACGGTCAATTTTCCGTTTGCGTATTCAAAATATTCCCCGTTGAGCAACTTGTACACATGCTTAAAAAAGGTTTCCCGCATAGGCAGATACTCATAGCACAACCAATCGGGCAACTTGCTCTCGTCCAATTCTTTCACAAAGGATGGGTGAGCGAGAAAGGATTTGATCTCCGATCCAAAAAAGAAATCAGTGCCGTTTTGATAATAGTAAAAGGGCTTGATCCCGAAAATGTCCCGCGCACCGAACAGTTTTTTGGCAGTGGCATCCCACACCACGAAGGCATACATACCCCGCAAGCGGTGAAGCAGTGCCGCGCCCCATTGTTCATACCCGTGAAGCAACACTTCGGAATCGGTCTTGGTGGTAAAGGTGTGTCCCGCGGCGATCAATTCTTTCCGCAATTCGCGGTAGTTGTAGATCTCACCGTTAAACACCAGCACTTTACTGCCGTCTTCGTTGCGGATAGGTTGACTGCCACCTTCCAGGTCAATGATGGAAAGCCGCCGAAACCCCAGCGCGATATAGTCGTCTACATAATAATCCGCCTGATCGGGTCCGCGGTGAACGATACGATCGGCCATATCACGGATGACCGCTTCTCGGTCACCGCCGTATCCGTTTGTAAAATAGCCGGCAAAACCGCACATAGACGTTGCTCCTTAATCTCTTAAACTCTTGTTGCCGAAATAGCGGGCGTACTTCTTATAATAACTTGCCTGATTTTTGTGGAAATACAACCACCGTTCAACGTTGAGGTCTCGTTTATACCACAAAGATTTGCACATTTTCCCGCTGCGAATGAGGGCGCGGGCTTTGGCTTTGAGTTCAGGATCTTGCACATACTCAAAGATCAGATGAGGTGGGATAATGGTCCACAACACGTCGCCCGTGGCGATGGTACACGCGGCTTCTTTGTCAAAGATCACGTCTTCCGCCAGATACCGCCCCAAGTTATGCCCCATGGCAGTCACAAAGAAACTGCTGCGCCCTTGGCGGGGGTTCATCTCAAACAATTTGTATTGCCCGTCCCGACTGTCGTATTTAAAGTCAAAATTGGCAAACCCCTTATAACCGATCTCTTCCAAAAAGGCTTTCATCTGTCGTGCCAATTGCAGGTCCTCCGCGGGAATGATAGCGGCGTAAGAGCCGATGCCTTCGGGAGAATGTTCTTCCAACAAGGCTTGTCCCAAGGCGATCAACCGCACTTTACCGTCTTTACCGCAATAGCAGTTCATCACCCGCATGTGACTGTCGTCCCCGGGTACATATTCCTGAATGATCAAGTGATCTTGATAGGTCGACCTGTAAATAGCGGCGAGAATGGCATCAAATTCCTCTTTGTTTTCCGCCACAAACACCTTTTTCTTGTGGGGGAAATGACAGTTCCAGTAAGCCACACTGTTAGAAGGTTTAATGACCACGGGAAACTCAAAAGGTAGTTCAAAAGTCTGATAATTGTTCACCGTCACCGTGGTGGTTTTCGGGAACGCAAACCCGTGTTGTTCACAAAGGGCATAAAAGGTCTCTTTGGTGCCCAACTGCATGAGCAACGGCTCGTCAATGGTGACAAATCGATAATAGTCCCGCAACGCCTCTTGGTTGCGTACCAACATTTTGGTGTAGTTATCCCCACAAGGCACTAATAATAAGGGCAGATCTTTTGGATACCGCGCGGCAAAATCGATGAGGGTCTTGCAAAACACCTCGTCCTCTTCCAACCGCGGCTCTACCACTTCCACCGTCACGATACGGCTGTTGGCGGTGGCACCCAGCCTCCCTTTGCCGATGGCAACAGACGGGATCCCGTAGGCTTCGTGGAACGAGCGGGCCATACCGTATACATTCATGTCACTGCCCAGCAAAACGGGAACAAACGCTTGTGTCATAAAAAAGCACCTTCTTTATGGTTCCTCACGTAAGCCTTCCCCTCGAGGGGAAGGTGTCACGGCGTTACCGTGACGGATGAGGTGGTTTATTGATCATCGCCCAGTTTCAGCACCGCCATAAAGGCCTCTTGAGGCACTTCTACGCTGCCCAACTGGCGCATACGCCGTTTCCCTTCTTTTTGTTTCTCCAACAACTTCTTTTTACGGGTGATATCACCGCCGTAGCACTTGGCTAACACGTCTTTTCTCATGGCGCGCACCGTTTCGCGGGCGATGATCTTACCGCCGATGGCGGCTTGAATGGGTACTTCGAATAATTGACGGGGAATGTTATCCCGCAACCGTTCGCACAGCCGCCGCCCGCGGGCATAGGCGTTATCGGCAAACACGATAAAAGATAAGGCGTCCACCACGTCTCCGCTGAGCAGGATATCCAGTTTCACCAAACTGGACCGTTGATATCCGATCAGTTCATAATCAAAACTGGCATATCCCTTGGTGCGGGATTTCAGCGCGTCAAAGAAATCGTAGACGATCTCATTCAGCGGCATTTCGTAATGAATGTCCACGCGGGTCTGGTCCAGATACTTCATATCTTTAAATACGCCGCGCCGTTGTTGACACAGTTCCATAATATTGCCCACATAGTTCGTGGGAGCTAAAATATGCGCCTCGGTCATGGGCTCTTCCGCAAAGGCAATATCCGTGGGATCGGGATAATTGGTGGGATTGTCAATATACTGTACCGTTCCGTCGGTGAGGGTGATCTTGTAAATGACGCTGGGCGCGGTGGTAATGAGATCCAAATCGTATTCCCGTTCCAAGCGTTCCTGAATGATCTCCATGTGGAGAAGCCCTAAAAACCCGCAACGGAACCCAAATCCCAAGGCCGCCGAGGTTTCGGGTTCAAAGGTGAGGGACGCGTCGTTTAACTGTAACCGTTCCAAAGCTTCCCGCAGATCTTGATAATGGGCACCGTCGGCGGGGAACACGCCGCAGAATACCATGGGGTTTACTTTGCGATAACCCGGCAACGGTTTGGGAGCGGGGTTTTTGGCCAAGGTGACCGTGTCGCCCACGCGGGCTTCGCTCACCGTTTTGATGGAAGCGGCAATATAGCCCACTTGTCCCGCGTGTAACGAGCCGCAAGGCTCCAACGCGCCGGCGCGCATGATCCCCACTTCCACCACGTCAAAGGTAGCACCTGTGGCCATCATGCGGATGGTATCGCCCACGTGCACTTCGCCCTCTTTCACGCGGATGTACACGATGACGCCCTTGTAACTGTCGTAATAACTGTCAAAGATCAACGCCTGAAGCGGCGCATCCTCGTCGCCCGCAGGGGCGGGAATATGCTCTACGATGGCTTCCAACACCTCTTCGATGTTGGTGCCCAGTTTGGCGGAGATCAACGGCGCAAAGGACGCGTCGATCCCGATGATATCCTCGATCTCTTGCCGCACTTCTTCGGGGCGGGCAGAGGGAAGATCGATCTTGTTGATGACCGGCACGATCTCCAATCCGTGTTCCACCGCCAAATAGGTATTGGCAAGGGTCTGGGCTTCGATGCCCTGTGACGCGTCCACGATGAGGATCGCACCCTCACACGCCGCCAACGAACGAGACACTTCGTAGTTAAAGTCAACGTGACCGGGGGTGTCAATTAAATTGAAAATATAGGTCTGTCCGTCTTTCGCATCGTAGGACACCGTCACCGCGTGAGCTTTGATGGTGATGCCCCGCTCGCGTTCCAGATCCATGCTGTCCAGCAACTGATCTTCCATGTCCCGCAACGCGACGGCACGGGTCTTTTCCAAAATGCGGTCGGCAAGAGTGGACTTGCCGTGGTCGATATGGGCAATGATACAAAAATTGCGGGTGTTACCGCGGGAAGCCGCCATTGTCGCCTCTCCTTTTTTATAGCCGACGGGAGCCAAACTCCCATCGGTCAACTATACGATTTGCTTATACAAGAGACGTCCCATCTTCACAAACAGGAAGCCCCTCTTCATTTAAGGTGATGGTCACAATATCCGAATGAGTATATTTCTTAATATCCCGCAAACGGAAGGTGTCGTCGTCGGTCATGAACGTGACGGCCATACCGTGCCGTTTGGCGCGACCTGTCCGCCCGATGCGGTGCAGATAATATTCGTTTTCATCGGGAATGTCGTAGTTAAATACCGCTTCCACGTCATCCACGTCGATCCCGCGAGCGGCAACGTCGGTGCATACGAGAATTTCAAACTTGCTTTTGCGGAATCCTTCCATCACACGGTTGCGCTGGGACTGAGGAATATCGCCGTGCAAACAGTCCACCGAGCACCCTCTTTTTTTTAACTGATTACACAGCCATTGCACGTTCACTTTGCGATTGGCAAACACCATGACCCGATGCAGGTCTAACGTTTTCAGCAAGGTGCACAACACGTCCAAACGTTCGTTGCCCGCGGCAGAAAGGGCATATTGGGCAATATCGGGGCGGGCATCGCCTGCGGCTTCCACGGTGATCTCCACCGCGTCCCGCTGATATTCCCATGCCACATTCATTACTTCGCGGGAAATGGTGGCACTGAACAACGCCACTTGGGTATCGCGTGGTGTGGCATTTAAGATTTTACGCACATCTTTCACGAACCCCATTTTGAGCATCTCGTCCGCTTCATCCAATACGGCGGTATACACATCCCCCAACCATATGTTGCCCCGATTCATGTGATCGATCAACCGACCGGGGGTGGCTACCACGATCTGGGGTTTTTTCTGTAACGCCACGATCTGGCGCCCGATAGGTTGCCCGCCGTATAATGCCACAATACGAACGTCGGGCATAAAGGCTGCCAAGGCTTTCATATCGTCGGCGATCTGGATACACAATTCACGGGTGGGGCAAATGATCACCGCCTGCACGTCCGTACAGTCGGGACGAAAACATTCTAACAGCGGGATCCCGAACGAACAAGTCTTTCCTGTCCCTGTGGGGGCTTTGGCGATCACGTCCCGTCCTTCCAACAACGGCCAAATGGCCCGTTGTTGAATGGGGGTGGGTTCGGTAAATCCCATATTGGTTAACGCCCGCATCAGTTCGGGGCGCAATTCCCATTCTTCAAAACCGGTCAATGCGTCGCTCATACACGTCCTCATTCCTTGACATAATCAGTTTATTATATCATGTTTTTTAAAAAATAGCAACCCACATCGCCAATATTGCATCAAACCATCGCGCCCCGTGCCGAGCACACCTCGCGGTATACTCCTTCTTTTGTCCCCCTTGCCTAAAGGAAAGGGGACCAACGCGGAGCGTTGATGGAGAGATACCCATATCCCGCCAACGCATGGCAGCACTGTAGAGGGGGGGAATTCTCGATGTTATCTATAATTTGGAAAAACGATAAAAAAGAAGAAAACAAGAGAAAAAATGAGAAAACAAGCGATATCTTTAAAAAACAGGATTTCGAAAACACCTTTTGTTCCAAAAAATCTCAAAACCGTATTTGAAGTTCATATGAACCTGTGTTATAATCATAACAACCTTAGGGAAAGGGGGGCAACGTCATGACCATCTACCCCGGCGCCGTTCTTCGCGCGGACCACGGAGAACCGGGCGGTTTTTCACCCTTTGATATGGTGCTGCGCATTACCGGCGGCGTTACGCTGTCGCAACTGTGTGACATCACGGGGCTGGAACCGTCCACCGTTCAAAACTGGGTCAAGCGAGGATGGGTGCCGAATCCCAAAGGGAAGCGATACGGCGAACAACACATGGCGCGGGTGCTGCTGATCAACGCCTTGCGCGGTGCCCTGCAACTGGAAAATATCATTGATCTGTTGCACTATGTCAACGGCAATCTCAACGATACCGCCGATGATATTTTGCCCGACCGCGCGCTGTATGATCTGTTTTGTCGAACACTTTCCCTTTGTGAAGAGGGGGAAACCCTGCACAATGCCACCCATAAGGCTTTGGAAACCTATCATGAGCCTTATGACGGCGCGGCTGACAAATTGCGGCAAGCGTTGGCGGTGATGTTACCCGCCTACGAATCCGCAGAATGTAAACGACAAGCGGAACAGGCTTTTCGCCGTATCCGTGAACAACATTAAGGAGGAACATACGATGGCAAAAACGTTTGTGGTAGACCCCAACGGCAAAAACATTCCGTGGAAGAAAGTTCTTCCCACGGTGGCGATCGCCCTGATCGCCGTGATCCTACTGTCTTCGGCGTTCGTGGTCGTTCCCGCCGGCTCCACCGGTGTGGTGGTTACGTTCGGTAGCGTATCCGAAGCGCCCTTGCAAGAGGGTCTGCACCTGAAGATCCCCTTTATCCAAAATGTGGAGATCATTTCCAACAAGATCCAAAAAGTGGAAGTGGATGCCCCCGCCGTGTCCAAGGACCTGCAATCCATCAGCAGCAGTATCGCCGTCAACTTCCGCGTAGGTAACAATTCGTCCGCCTATATCTTCAAAAACATCGGCCGTGACTACGAATCAGTGGTGTTACTGCCCGCCATTCAGGAAAGTATGAAATCCGTCACCGCCAAATACACTGCCGAAGAACTCATCACCGAACGGGCCGCCGTCGGTCAGGAGGTGCAACAGGTGTTAGCGGATAAAGTGTCCGATTACGGTGTGGTCATTGAAAAATTCAACATCGTCAACTTCGAGTTCTCTGAAGAATTTGACAAAGCCATCGAAGCCAAGCAGGTAGCGGAGCAAAACCTCATCAAGACCAAGACCGAGCAGGAACAGGCTATCGTGATCGCCGAAGCGGAAGCTCAGAAAAAAATTATTGCCGCCGAAGCCGAAGCCCAAGCCATCTTGCAAAAAGCCGAAGCGCAGGCGGAAGCCAACCGTAAAATCGCCGCTTCCCTCAGTGACGAAATGATCGAATACGCCAAAGTGGATAAATGGGACGGCAAACTTCCCGTCGCCACCGGCGGCTCCACCTTCATGGATATCTCCGGTATCACTGAAAACGAAACCAACTAACAAAACATGGTACATCAGATGTGTGAGAAAGCAAAGGTGATCGGATGAGTCGAATGCCAAAGCAAACCATTACCTATAACACGATCACTATTATACTATTACATATCGTGTATTGGGTCGGCAATGAGTATCCTCGTCGGTTATTAGAAAGGTTATCGTGGCATTCCGTTGTCGCATTCCTTTTCAATCTGCTGTTTTTCTCTCTTTACTTGTTCGTCCTGATGATTATATTTGCGAAAAACAAATGCGTATTTTCCAAGGACATTTTTGATCCGCACGAACCCGTCTCGCAACGTTTCCGTTTTGGCGATATAGCCGTTCTGCTTGGAGCGCAACTTGTCTTTGACGGCATACAACGATTTCTCAATTCGCCCATAAACTCTGCCCATTATATCGTTACAGACATCTGTATTTTTCTAAATTGGCTGTTGGTGTATGGGGTGTTTGTGCGAAAGCAGAAGGATTTTCTAAAAAACCCCAAACGATTGAGAATCGCCGTTCTGGTATTGAGCGTGACTTTGCTTATCTGTATGGCAGCGGATGTTGCCATGTTGCAACATCTTCGTGAAGCAAGCCAAAAGTATAAAACGGAAGGTGCCTATTTCCAATCTGTGCATGTCAACCTTAATTTCTATCACGGTATAGTGTCCCTGGTGTTTGATAGTGTTATCGGCGGCGCACTTGTGATTTTACAGGGGATTCCCGTTGTTTCAGAAAGACGGACAAAAAGAACAAGCCAAACGGCAGGTGAACAAAAAAAGCATACCAACGTAACGGTGGTGGCCGCTCGTGCCATAGTTTTACTTGTTGGTGTCGGGGCATTTTTGTGGATAAAATCGGTTGTCAGCCCGGTTTCTTTCATAAAAACAGTTGGTCATTCAAGTGTAAACACCGTTCACAGGAAAGACGATCAAATTTATGACAGAAGCAAAGAATTGTTTATAACACGGTGGAATACCGATTTAGAAGAAACCATCTGTTTTAAAAAAGGATGGGTGACCATTTACCAAAGCGGACACAAGGTTGGTATGCTGACTTTTGACGGTAAATTCTTTAATAATCGCTTGCAGATCAATAGTCTGGGTGGAAATATAGCGGCTTTAGATACCGGTTGTGAAAAGCGTGTTATCAACGGTTGTACGGTAGAAGTTTATCAAAACTGGGGTATCGCCTTTGCAGAAGGTGGAAAGCCGCAGGTATTAACCTTTGATACCCTGTCTAAAATTGGGAAAAACGAAGTGGTTTTGGCGTTGTGTCGACAGTTAGTTGCCGAGGGGAACATGGCGGTTTTTGATTATTGTCATGAATATCTCGCGTTGTATGATTATTCGTTTTTACAACCCTATTTACTTCGATACGCAGAAAGACAATATACGTCCGAAGAAAATGAATGCATGGAGAAGTACGGTTACCGTTCAGAATATTTCCCCAATCTATCACAAAGAATACTGGACAACACCGAAAATTCATAGAAACAAAAAATGGTTCTCTTATGTTGACAAAACTAAAAAGCCTCACAACCAACAGAACGGTCGGATTTCTCCGACCGTTCTGTTTCACGTTTTCTTACGTCAATTGTTCTCGAATGATCTCCGCCACCATTACGGCTTGTTGTTGTACCAAGGCATCGTCGCTGCCCTCCGCCATCACACGGATCAGCGGCTCTGTCCCCGACGGCCGCACCACGATACGGCCCTCGTTCCCCAGCACCTTTTTGGCGGCGTTCATGGCGGTTTTTACCTTGGAGTTGGTATAGAATTGCCGTTTCCCCTCGGCTGTCACCGTGATGTTGATGCTGATCTGGGGATACTTGGTCATGAGTCCCGTCACTTCCGACAAGCGCACCCCACTGCGTTTGAGATAGGACAACAACTGAATAGCGGTCAACTGCCCGTCACCGGTGGTGGCAAAATCGCGGAAAATAATATGTCCCGACTGCTCGCCGCCAAACACAAAGTCTCCTAACAGCAGTTCCTCCAGCACATATCGGTCACCCACTTTGGTGGCAATAAACCGCAGATCGTTTTCCTCACAAAACTTCCCGAACCCGAAATTGGTGAGGATCGTTCCCACTACGGTGTTGCCCGCCAATTTTCCCCGTTCTTTCAGATCGAGAGAACAGATGGACATGATTTGGTCACCGTCCACCAACTGACCGTTCTCGTCTACACACAAACAACGGTCGGCATCCCCGTCAAAGGCGATGCCCAGTTCCAACCCGTTTTCCGTCACGTACTGTGCCAATTGTTCCATGTGGGTAGACCCGCAATGGTCGTTGATGTTCACCCCGTCGGGGGTATCGTTGAGAATATGTGCCTCGGCGCCCAATTCTTCAAATAGACGCGCTGCCGTTTTGGCCGCCGCGCCGTTGGCGCAATCCACCGCGATATGCATCCCGTCTAAGGCATAGAGTACCGTGCTTTTTAAATGATCGATGTAATCTTTTACCGCGGTGGCGGCGACCGATGCTTTCCCCACATCTCCGCCGATGGGAACAGGAGTATCCATGGCATGATCCAGCACGATGGCTTCGATCTCCTCCTCCAACGCGTCGGGCAATTTATACCCGTCACCACTGAAGATTTTAATGCCGTTAAATTCCGCAGGGTTGTGGGACGCGGAGATCATAATGCCCGCATCCGCCTTGTATTTGCCCACCAGGTACGCCACCGCCGGCGTGGGAATGACACCCAACCGAATGACATCCGCCCCAACGGAGCACAATCCCGCCGTCAACGCCGCTTCCAGCATTTCCGACGAGATCCGCGTATCCGACCCGATCACAAAGATGGGGCGTCGCCGCCCGTCTTTTGCTAATACCAACGCCGCGGCACGGCCGATTCCCATGGCCAACTCGCAAGTCAACTCTTTATTAGCGACTCCGCGCACGCCGTCTGTTCCAAATAACCGTCCCATATTCAGTCACTCCTTTTTTCTACAATATGCTGGGCATCTTTGTAGATATGATTGGCAGGCACGACTCCCCGCACACAGGAAGTGGGATATACCTGACTGAACCGCCCGATCACCGCGCCGGGATTTAACACGCTGTTACACCCGATCTCTGCGCCGTCCCCCAACATGGCACCGCATTTTTTACGGTTGGTGGGGTAAGACACGTCTTTTCCGCGGATCACCACAAAGGATTTATCACTCTTGACATTGGACGTGACCGCCCCCGCTCCCATGTGGGCTTTATATCCCAAAACGGAATCTCCCACATAATTGTAATGGGGAACCTGTACCCCGTCGAATAGGATACAGTTTTTCAGTTCCACGGAATTACCCACCACGGCGCCTTTCCCCACCATCACACTGCCGCGAATAAACGCACCGTGACGGATCTGGGCATCCCCGTCGATGATACACGGCCCCGAAATGGCCGCGGTGGGTGCGATCGTAGCGGTGTGAGCGATCCAAACGTCTTCGCCCACCTGACGAAAGAGATTGGCGGGCAACTGTCGTCCCCGCTCACGGATACAGTCTTTCAGCCCTTCCAAAGCTTCCCACGGATACATAAAATTTGCCAAATAATCCCCCAATCGCGAACGAGACAGATCATACAGATTCACGACACGAACCATAGCAACACTCCTATTCTACCGTTACACTTTTTGCCAGATTGCGAGGTTTATCAATATCACATTTACGCGAAAGCGCAATATAATATCCCAATAATTGCAGGGGGATCACTTCTAAGGAGGCCATCAGCAACGGATGTATACGGGGGAGATAGATCACGTGATCCGCCTCTTCTCCTGCCTGATACCGATCGTTGGTGGTGAGCAACAACACTTCCGCCCCGCGGGCGCGCACTTCCTGTACGTTGGACAAGGTCTTTTCCGCAATGGCGGGCATGCAAGCGAGCGCCACCACAAACGTCCCGTTTTCGATCAGCGAAATAGTCCCGTGTTTCAGTTCTCCCGCCGCATAGGCTTCCGAATGAATATAACTGATCTCTTTTAATTTGAGGGACGCTTCCAACGCCACCGCGTAATCCACGTTTCTCCCGATAAAATACGCGTGATCCAGATACGCATATCGCCCGGCCATATGTCGCAACTGGGGCGCCGTTCCCAACACACTGCGAATATGGTCGGGCAACTGCTGTAACTGTTCCACAACATGGGTATATTCTTCATCTTCTATGCGTCCTAACCGCTTCGCCATATATAACCCGATCAGGTACAACATGGTCAGCTGTGTGGAATAGGCTTTGGTGGTGGCAACGGAAATTTCCGGCCCTGCCCACGTGTACAACACGTCGTCGCTCTCGTTGGCAATGGAACTGCCCACCACATTCACGATAGACACCACTCGCGCTCCGCGGGCTTTGGCTTCGCGAAGGGCCGCCAAGGTATCGGCAGTCTCGCCCGATTGACTGATAATAATGACCAACGAGGAACGATCCACCAGCGGCGAACGGTATCGAAATTCCGAAGCGATATCCACCTCCACAGGCAATCGCACCATCTGCTCCAACACATATTTCCCCACCATGCCCGCATGGTAAGCCGATCCGCAAGCCACAATATGCAAGCGGCTCAACCCCGCCAACTGTTCTTCCGTGAGGGTAAACCCGTCCAGCACGATCTCCTGTCCCTGAATACGAGGGGACACCGTGGCGGCTACCGCTTCCGGTTGTTCCATGATCTCTTTGATCATAAAATGATCGTATCCGCTTTTTTGGGCGTCAGTAATATCCCACGTCACTTCTCGTGTTGGTTTTTCCACTAACTGCCCGTGTTCGTCCCACACCGTGACCCCCTCGCGGGTCAATCGTGCCAGTTCGCCGTCTTCCAATACCATGTAACGGCGGGTCTGGGACAAAATAGCGGGAATGTCCGATGCCAATAAAAACCCGTGTTTGGCAAGGCCGATAATAAGAGGACTGGCTCGTCGCACGGCAATGATCTCGTCGGGATGATTCGCCGACACAATTCCCAGCGCGTAGGACCCCGTCAATTGCGCCACCGTGTTTCGCACTGTCTGTAAAAAAGCGCCGTGATCCTGTTGCTGTAACAACTGTGCCACGACCTCCGTGTCGGTCTGCGACCGAAAAACGATTCCGCTTTCCTGCAACTGCTTGCGTAGTTTGCCGTGATTTTCAATGATCCCGTTATGCACCACGGCAAAAGCGCCGTTTTCGCTGACGTGGGGATGAGAGTTTTCATCGCTGGGTCCCCCGTGGGTCGCCCAACGGGTATGCCCGATCCCCATGGTCTGCGGCAGATTCTCGTTGTCCATACGGTCCATCAACTGTTGCAATCGTCCGGCGCATTTGTATACAGATAAGAACGAGCCACCCAAGGCAATGCCCGCGGAATCGTATCCGCGATACTCCAGTCTTGTCAATCCTTCCAGCAACAACGGTGCCGCTGGTTTTTTCCCGATATATCCCACAATTCCGCACACGATGCCTCATTCCTTTCCGATATCCTGGCTATTAGTATTCATCGGTTTTTTGAAAAAATACAATGATAATCGAGCCCCCTTTGGCTTGACGGAACGAGAGCCGTTGGCTATACTATAAAGAGTAGAAAAGGGGGTGCCGTTTTGGCGCAGATGTGGGAATATGTGATCGTCGGCGGCGGAGCATCCGGCTTGGCGGCGGCGGTCTTTTGCGCCCGTTTCACCGCGGGTGAGCGGGTGTTGGTACTGGAAAAAGCGCCGCGGGTGGGCAAGAAATTGTTATCCACCGGTAACGGCACCTGTAATATCAGCAATATCACCGCCGCTCCCTCGTTTTATCACGGCGAGCAAGGGACATTCACCGCCGCGGCATTGGCGGCCTTTTCACCCAAAGCCGCCATGGCGTTTTTCGATTCCATCGGCGTATCCTGCGTGGTGCGGGATAACGGCCGTGTCTATCCTCGTTGCGAACAGGCGGGCGCCGTGTTGGATTGCCTGCGGTTGACGTTGGATGAACTGGGTGTTACCGTGCGGTGCGACAGCCCCGTTACCGCTCTTGCAAAAACAGCAAACGGGTTCTCTCTCACCACCCCCACAGAAACGATTGTGGCCAAGCGGGTGTTGTTGGCTACCGGCGGCGCGGCGGCGCCGTCCCTCGGCGGCTCTGCCGACAGTTACGGGCTGGCCGTATCACTGGGCCACCGTAAAACACCCTTGTTTCCCTCTATCGTACAGGTGCGTACGGATACGACCTTTATCCGTGCCATGAAAGGATTGCGCACCGATGCGACGGTCACCGTGTATCAAGACGGTGCCCCTCGCGCCACCTGTACGGGGGAAGTATTGTTTACGGAATACGGACTGTCCGGCCCTGCCGTGATGCAGGTATCTCGTTTGGCGGGGGATTGGGAACGGCGCAAAAAAGGAACGCTCACCATGACGCTCGATCTGCTTCCCGACTTGTCGGCCGATGAGGTGATGGCACACTTGCGGGGACGGGAGGCGCGTGGCCGTAAAGGGGAGGACTTCCTCACGGGACTGCTCAATAAGCGTATCGGGCAGACCGTCTGCCGCAAAGCGGGCGTATCGTTGACCGAATCGGTACAACCAACACACCTTGCTGCTTTGTGCGATGCCATCAAAGCTTTTTCCGTCGCCGTTACGGGCACACAAGGCTTCGGTGGGGCACAGGTCACCGCCGGCGGCATCCACACCGCCGACATCGACCCCCATACCATGGAGTCTACCCTCGTCCGCGGCTTATACTTGTTGGGCGAATTACAGGATATCGACGGCGATTGCGGTGGTTATAATCTGCAATGGGCGTGGTCGTCGGCTTACGCGGCGGCGGTAGCCGCCACGGGAGGAACTCGATGATACGCGTGGGCGGCCTGCGATTGCCGCTCTCTTATACCGATAGCGACCTCAAAAAAGCGGCAGCGGCCAAATTGCGTGTCCCGCCGTTCCGCCTCACCACCTGTTCACTGTATAAACGTTCCGTAGATGCCCGTCGTCGGGATCGTCTGTGTTTTGAGATCACGGCCGCCGTTTCCCTCACCGATGAGGAAACCTATTTGGCAACCTGTACCATAAACGGTGTGGCGCCCCTTCACCCCGCCGTATTGACCATTCCCACCGTCACACCGCCGCCTTGCCGCCCCGTGGTGGTGGGCAGCGGCCCTGCAGGATTGTTTGCCGCCCTGATATTAGCCAAAGCGGGTTTGCGCCCGTTGCTTCTCGAGCGGGGACAAGCGGTGGAACACCGCCGCGCCGCGGTGGAACGGTTTCGCCATACAGGGGTGCTGGATACTCGCTCCAACGTACAGTTTGGAGAAGGCGGTGCGGGCACTTTTTCCGACGGAAAACTGAATACGGGTATCAAAGACCCCCGTTGCCGATTTGTATTGGAACAATTGGCGGCGGCGGGCGCGTCCGACGATATTGTATGGCAAGCAAAACCCCATGTGGGTACCGATCGCTTATGTACGGCGGTCACACAATTGCGCCGCACCATTGAAGAATGGGGCGGTGAAGTGCGTTTTGAAACCCAAGTGACCGATATCGTCACCACCGGCGGTGCGTTGACAGGTCTGGTGCTGGATACCCCCGCCGGTAAACAGGAACTGTCCTGTTCCCATGTGATACTGGCCATCGGCCACAGCGCGCGGGATACGCTGACGATGCTTCACCGTCACGGCGTTCCCATGGAAAAGAAGCCCTTTGCCGTGGGCGTGCGGATCGAGCATCCCCGCACCCTCATCGACGAGGGCCGTTACGGCAAACAGGCGGGTCACCCCGCTCTGGGCGCGGCGGACTATAAACTGGCCTGTCACCTGAAAAACGGCAGAGGGGTTTACACCTTTTGCATGTGTCCGGGTGGTGTGGTCATTGCCGCCGCCTCGGAAGAGGGAGGCGTAGCGGTCAACGGCATGAGTGAATACGCCCGCAACGCCGAAAATTCCAACAGCGCGTTGCTGGTGGGTGTATCCCCCGACGATATGCCGGGGACGTCACCCTTGGCGGGGATCGTCCTGCAACGGCAGATGGAACAGGCGGCCTATGCTCTGGGCGGCGGGCAATATCGCGCTCCCGTTCAGCTGGTGGGCGATTTTCTCCGTGACCGCCCGTCGGTCACGTTGGGTGAAGTGCGCCCGTCCTATATTCCCGGTGTGACGCCCGCCGATCTGCGGGCGTGTTTACCCGATTTTGTGGCGACTTCCCTGAAAGAAGCCATCCCCCTGTTTGGCAAACAACTGCCGCAATTTGACCGTGCTGACGCGGTTCTCACGGGGGTGGAATCCCGCAGTTCGTCCCCCGTGCGTATCTTACGGGACGAACGGGGACAGTCCTCTTTGCGGGGATTATACCCTTGCGGCGAGGGCGCGGGGTACGCGGGCGGCATCACGTCCGCCGCCGTAGACGGCATCCGTTGTGCCCAGTGGATATTGGAAGATCTATCCTAACATTCAACAACAAAGCGGCGACGATCAACCGATCGTCACCGCTTTGTTTACTTATATCGTTGGGATAGGCGCTATTTTCACAGCACGATTTCCGCAATGAGTGCATCCGATACCAAAAAGCCCTCCCGTGTCAAACGGATTCCCCGTTCATCGCAACGAATTAGCGAGGAAGGAAACCTTGCCGCTTTTTCTCGCCACTTAAGGGGAATGGTCATGCCGAATTTCTGTTTCAAATGCTGTTCCATTAACCCTTCGGTCAATCGCAACCGCAACATGGCATATTCTTCGGGCGAATTTACGGGGATGACCGACTCTTCTTCCGGCACGGGTGGCTCTCCGTTTATAAATGCCGACAAAGAACGAGGATAATACTGCCGTTTTTCGTTAAAAAAAGAATGTGCCGACGGCCCAAACCCCACATACTCGTCCAAATTCCAGTATTTCAGGTTGTGGCGACTCTGCCGTCCCTTTTTGGCAAAATTGGAGATCTCGTATTGTCGAAATCCCGCCTGTTCCAACGTCTCGGCGGCGGTGTGATACAGGGAAACGGTGGCGTCTTCGTCGGGTAGGGAAGGGGGATAGTTCCCAAAGGGGGTATCGGGCTCGATCTTCAGTAAATACGCTGACACATGGGAAGCACCCAGCGCCGCGCACCGTTCCACCGCCGCCGTCACCGTGTCTACCGTTTGAAAAGGTGTTCCCAACATGAGATCCAGCGAGAAATTGTCAATACCCGCCCGCTTTAAATCTTGCACCGCCCGTACCGTGTGATTGATGGTATGACGGCGGCCGATGGCCTGCAAATGACGATCGTCGTTTGCTTGCATTCCCAATGACACGCGAGTACCGCCGGCGGCGCGAAAGGCCGCAAAGGTGTCATACAAGTCGTCGGCGGGATTGGCTTCCATGGTGATCTCCGCTCCGTCGTTGAGGGAAAATCGTTGCCGTATCCCGTCCAGCAACATCGACAAGCGGCGACCGCCCAGCAATGAGGGAGTCCCGCCGCCGAAATACACCGTATCGGCGCAAAGTCCTCGAAACTCGTCCATGCGATCGAGCACAGCGCGCACATAGGTGTCCTTGTCCGCGTCACAACGCCCTGTCAAGGAATAAAAATCGCAATAGGGACATTTGGATACACAAAAGGGGACATGAACATAGATACCGACCACGGAATCACCTCTTTTCACAAGAAAGAAAAGGGGCCGATATTTCATCGACCCCTTTTAACGCTATCAGTTGTCGAAAAACGCACCGTGAACGGCTGCCACCGCGCGGTCAGCATCGTCCTTGTCGATCAGAACAGATACTTTGATCTCGCTGGTGGAGATGTTCTGGATGTTGATGTTTTTGTCGGACAACGCTTCAAACATACGGGCGGCAACGCCTTCGTGGGTTTCCATACCGGCACCCACAATGGACACCTTGGCAACCTCCGTATCAAAGGAAACGCTCTTGGCATTCACGCGTTCGCACAACGGTTTCAGTGCTTCCACCGCCCGTTCGCCTACACCGGCATCCACCGTAAAGGTGATGTCCTTGGTGCCGTCACGGCCAACCGATTGCAGAATGATATCCACATTGATATGAGCGCGGGCAACACACTCAAACACTTTAAAGGCAATACCCGGCTCGTCGGGCAGCCCCACGATCATCACGCGGGCAACACTGGTATCTTTCGCAACACTCTTGATCAGCATTTTTTCCATTTTGGTAACCTCCTTAACCTTGGTGCCGGGTGCTTTTGTGATACTGGACAGCACTTCCAGCTCAATTCCGTATTTCTTGGCCATTTCCACAGAGCGGTTATTGAGTACCTGCGCGCCCAAGGTGGCCAATTCTAACATTTCGTCATAGGTGATCTCGTCTAACTTTTGTGCCGACGGGATCTTGCGGGGATCGGCGGTGTATACGCCCTCCACGTCGGTGTAGATCTGGCACAGGTCGGCGTGCATGGACGCGGCAATGGCAACGGCGCTGGTATCCGAGCCGCCGCGGCCGAGGGTGGTCACATCGTCGTATTTGTTAAGACCTTGGAATCCTGCTACCACCACGATCTTTTTTTTGTCCAGCTCCGCTCGAATTCGTTCACTTTTAACAGTTTTGATACGGGCGGCGGAATAGGTGGAGTTGGTTTGGAATCCCGCCTGCCAACCGAGAAGCGAGATAACCGGACACCCTTGTTTCTCGATGGCCATGGCAAGTAACGCAATGGAAATCTGTTCACCTGCGGCCATCAGCATATCCATTTCTCGTTTACTGGCGTTTTGGTTGATCTCTTGGGCTTTTTCAATGAGATCGTCGGTGGTATCGCCTTGGGCGGATACCACCACCACGACCTCGTTCCCTTGACGGTAAGTGTCGGTGATGATTTGCGCCACGTTGGCAACACGTTCGGCATTGGCGACAGAACTGCCGCCGAATTTTTGTACGATTAACATAGGATAAAGACCTCCTTACAGATCGGCAATGCGAACACGGTTCAGCAAGGTGGCATCTACGGCGGCGACCGCCTCGTCCACTTCCTGTTCCGTAAGCGGTTCGGTTACCACCGCTAACTCGCCTGCGGGAGCACCGTCAAAGGTGACCGTGATCACCTCACCCAATTTTTCTTGCAACTGCTGAACAAGCCCATCGGCATCGTCAGTGGCAAATCGCAACAAAACACCGCAACGGTAGGCTGTTTTCGGCAGTATGTAATCGGGAGACCCCGCTTCCCAGCACAAATATTTGCGCGCTTGCAGATGTTTGACTTCATCGATCACATCGGCTACCACCGCGGACGCTGTGGGCAGTTTTCCCGCGCCGCGGCCGTAGAAGACTACGTCGCCGATAGCATCGCCCCGTACCATAATGGCATTAAATACGTCACTGACGTCGGACAACAAACTACTGTTAGGCACCAACATGGGCGCTACCATGCAATGCAACTGTTCTTCGGCGCGAATGACGCGGCCGATCAGTTTGATCACACAACCGTGTGCTGCCGCATACGCCACGTCTACGGAAGATATATGGCGGATCCCTTCGGTATAGACTTGTTCGGGATATACATGTTTCCCGAACGCCAGGGATGCCAAAATGCAGATCTTGCGGCAGGCATCGTGACCGTCCACGTCGGCGGAGGGATCTCGTTCGGCGTATCCCAGTGACTGGGCCAGTGCCAACGCTTCGTCGAAACTCATGCCGTCCTGTACCATACGGGTCAGCATGAAATTGGTAGTACCGTTGAGGATACCCGCGATCTCATACACTTCGTTGGCGGCCAAACATTGATCCAAGGGACGGATGATGGGAATACCGCCGCCTACACTGGCTTCAAACAGGAAATTTAAGTTGTTTTTCTTGGCAATGGCCAGCAATTCGTCGCCTTTGGCGGCCACCAATTCCTTGTTGGAGGTCACCACACTTTTCCCCGCCAACAACGAAGCTTTTACAAAATCATAGGCGGGATGAAGACCGCCCATGGTCTCCACCACGATACGAATATCGGGATCGTGCAAAATATCGTCGAATACCGTGGTAAATCGGTCGGCATAGGGCAGGTCGGGAAAAGTTCGCAGATCCAAGATCCGTTTCAGATGGATTTCCTCGCCCGCTTTGTGAGCGATATGCTGATGGTTTCGGTGCAGCACTTCGGCCACGCCCGAGCCCACCACGCCGTGTCCCAGAATGGCAATGTTGATCATAGGGTACTTCCTTCCTGTTTGATATCCAAAATGCGCCCCACGCCGGGTACTTTGCCGATCTGTTCGGCAAACAGATCCGGCGGCAAGGATAACCGCTCGGCTTGTATACAAATGGTAACGGTGGCGGATCCGTCCACGGGGGCTTGCTGATCCACGGTGAGCACGTTGGCACCCGCTTTGGCAAAAGCGGAGAGCAAGCCCGATAACACACCGGGAGAATCTTGCAATAATAATCGCCATGTCATGACCGTTCCGCGGTCTCGCCCAATGTGGGATCGAACGGCATCTTTATATTTGTAATACGCACTGCGGGAAATGCCGTATCGCCGTGCCGCTTCGCTCACCGAAGCACCCCGATTTTCCAGCAATTCTTTTTTCATGCACAGCACTTTGCTGTAGATTTCCGGCAGGGCATCGGCGCGAACCAAGATCCACTGATCCGGAGGAAGAGATGTGTCCAAGTTGTCCACCACCCATGTACAGTTGTACGGCGAATGAAAACACTATAGCACAGTTCTCGCAAAATAGCAAGGGGAAAACAAGGAAAAAATTAAAAATTCACAAGAAAAGCGATGGAAATTTGACCATTTCCATCGCCTCGGTTTATACAGTTGCGGAGACAGGCGTTTTATCAGCGTCGTGCTGACCGACATTATCATAATTGAGGTCGGCCATTTTGGCGGCGTTAACCTCTTCCGGTGTTTTAAAGGTGGGCACCGCTTCGCGCATGGCACTGACCAATATCTCGGCGGAATCCGATGCCAACGCATCTTCCAGCCGATCCAACTTATCGCGGATCATGGCGGGGGTGAAGGGGTCTTTCTGGCGTTCGATGAAGATCTTATGATTGGTGGTGGCTTCCAGCGTTTCACTGCGCATGAGCAATTCTTCATACAGTTTTTCGCCGGGACGCAGACCCGTTTCCACAATGGGCATGTCCACATAAGGCGTGTAGCCGGACAGGCGGATCAAGTGTTCCGCCAATTCCAAAATGCTGACCGGTTGACCCATGTCCAATACGAAAATTTCGGAATCTGCCGCCATGGCACCGGCCTGCAGTACCAATTGGGCAGCTTCGGGGATGGTCATAAAATAACGGATGATTCGTTTATCGGTGATGGTGACGGGACCGCCGTGACTGATCTGTCGTTTAAACAGCGGGATCACCGAACCGTTGGAACCCAGCACATTGCCAAAACGCACCGCCGCATAACGGGTATGGCCGTTGCCTGCCATGCTTTGTACGATCATTTCGCACAACCGTTTGGTAGCACCCATGACATTGGTGGGGTTGACCGCTTTGTCGGTGGATACCAGAATGAAACGGTCGGCATGATGACGACCCGCGGCAGAAGCCACGTTGTAGGTGCCGAACACATTATTACGCACGGCTTCTTCGGGGCAATCTTCCATCAGCGGCACATGCTTGTGAGCGGCGGCGTGGAACACAATTTGGGGACGATACCGTTCAAACAGCAGATCCACTTTATGGGCATCGCGGACCGAAGCGATCTCGATATGCAGATCCAAGTTCGGGTGCTCATACCGCAATTCCTGCTGAATATCGTAGGCGTTGTTCTCATAAATATCCACAACGACCAGTTTTTTCGGTTTTTGTTTGGCAATCTGTCGACAAAGTTCCGAGCCGATGGACCCGCCGCCGCCGGTGACCATGACCACCTTATCGGAAAGAAAACGGTACACATCGTCGTTATCAAAATTGACGGGGTCGCGACCCAACAAGTCGCCGATCTGTACGTCGCGGACGCTCTTCATCAACCCGTCGCCCATATTGCGGGATAAGATCTCTATGAGATTAGGCAACAACCGCACGCGGCAGCCCAGCGAGATGCACATATCCAAGATCTCACGATTGCGTTCGGGGCCTGCCGAGGGGATGGCCACCAAGATCTCCCGCGCGCGATATTTTTTCATAATATCGGAAATGCGGTCGATCGGTCCGTCGATGGGCAGATTGCGGATTTGTCCGCCGATCTTATTGGGATCGTCGTCCACCAAACAGACGGGACGATAAATGTTATTGCGGTTGCTGGACATCTCTTCCAATAACATCACGGCTGCGTCACCGGCACCTACCACGATCAAGGGAACGCGGTTGCCGGGCAAGCGATGTTTGCGTTGCCACTCTCGCATTTGACGGTAGGCAAACCGAAAACCGAGCATCAGGATGGTGGGTAAAACGGCAGCCAGCGAAGAAGCGATCAGCGGGACACCTTGTCCTACGATCAAATAACCAAGGGGCAGATATAAGGCATAGCCAATGCCCACGGCGGCCATCAACAGCAGATATTCCCGACATTCCGCATAGGACCAAAGGGTCTTGCTGATTTTAAAGCCCAGTAACGAGGCACTGACGCACAGGCACAGGATCAGCAGATGCCATATAAAGAGGCGATGGTCAAGAGGTGCTTTGCTGAAGAAATTGAACAATAAGATCAGCAAAGAAGAAGCGATCAAAACACCGATATCCAGTGCGGTGACAGCCAGTTTTCGCAGATACGAATGACGGGTAGTGGATTGTTTATTCATTGCAATTACAACGCCTGTCGGCGCTACCCTCCTCTATGGTTTTAACAATGTTCGAAACAGCGAGAAAGCGTGGACCATTTCGAACAACGGAACAATTTGGCTCCCCGACCGTCAGCGGCTTTCACCGTTTGGCACGGACGGAGCGGAAGAATAAGCATAATTATAATACTTATAGTAGCGGTAGCGGTCGTAACGGCCGTAGGTGCGTTCGTCGGTCTTCATATCGGTGATGATGACACCGAGCAAGGTCTCTTGCACGTCTCGAATGCTTTCCACGGCGCGTTCCAATTCCTCATAGGTGGTTTGATGTTGACGGGACACCAATACCACGCCGGCAACTTTACTGCCTACTACCAACGCGTCCGACACCACGCCCAGCGGCGGCATATCCACGAAAATGTAGTCGTAATGTTTTTGCATCTCCGTTAAAAAGTCATCCATGGCGGCAGAGCCCAACAACTCAGAAGGGTTGGGGGGGATAGAGCCGCTGGGTATCAGATCCAATCCTTTGGCCACTTCGCGGCAAACGCACTCTTCAAAGGACAACAGACCCGACAGGATCATGGAAAGGCCATTGTTCCGTTTTACACGGAATGTTTTATGCTGAGAGGGCTTGCGCATATCCCCGTCGATCAGCAACACTTTGGCACCGGTCTGTGCCATGGTGATAGCCAAGTTGGAAGACACGGTGGATTTGCCGGCATTGGGTTCCGCACCGGAGATCACCACCACCTTGCTTTCGCTGGTGGAAAGGGTGAACAACAGGTTGGTACGGATGGTTTTATAAGCTTCAATGATCTGGAAGGTACTGGCGATGGGCCGCGCTTGGGGAGACGGTTGTTTTTTCTTAAACATGCTTTTTTCCTCCCTTAGCAGCTAATTCAAAACTGGGGATCTCGCCCAATACCGGTACGTTCAAACGGCGTTGCAGATTTTCTTTATCCCGAACGGTATTGTCGAACATTTTGCATAACAGAATGATCGCAACGGCGACGATGGCACCCACAACGGCACCGATGGCCGCCGACCGTTTCACATTGGGAGAGGTCTGCCCTGCGGCGGTGGCGGTTTGGAACACGGTAGCTTTACCGGTCTCGCCGGTAGCGGTAAAGGCTTCCACGGCAACCACCAACATGACATCACAGGCCTCTTGCGCCAACTTGGGATCGGTGTGCGTAACGGACACACGCAAAAAAGACGTATCTTTTACAGCGGCGAAGGATACCGCACCGCCCAGTTCACCGGCGGTCATGCGCCCGCCCATTTTACCGGCCGCGGAATCCAGCGCCCATTTGGCGGTGGTGGCGGTCTTAACGGTGGTGACCAACCGTTCCGCCGCGGTCAGATTGCTGGAGGTGGCGGCGTTGGCCTCCACATCTTCGCTGATGTTGGAAATATACATCATGGCGGAAGAGGTGTACAGTTCCGGTACAAACACGGAAGCGTAGACCCCCAATAAAACGGCACCCGCCACAAACCCGAGAATGATCCATTTGATCTTAGCCAGCAGCAAATACAGAATTTCGCGCAAATCCAGTTCCTGCAAGGAAAGCCAATCCTTTCTTACGGAGAGGGGGGCGCTCTCTCCTTTAATGCGGGTGGTAAACACCCATACTTAAACACCCTATATTATAAGGGGTGCACTTCTTTTCGTCAACCATTATTTTTTTACCTTTCGAGGAAAAAGTCGGTTTTTCGTATTGAAAAAATGGAAATTATTTTATATAATAAAACCGTATATTGTTTTGTGAAAGGATGTGCGGTTTTGGATATTTTGCAACACTTCAGTTTCCTGTGGGACAGTTTGGCGTTTTTTGTCACAGGGGACGGTTGGAAAAATCTCGTTATGCTTTTTATAGGAGGGTTGCTCATTTGGTTGGCACTGGCCAAAGACTTTGAGCCCTCATTGTTGATGCCCATGGGTATCGGTGCCATCTTGGTAAACCTGCCGTTTTCCGGCGCCATCGGCGAATCGGCAGACGGCGCGGTAGGTATCGTGGAATGGTTGTTCAACGTCGGTATCAGGGCGTCGGAAGCCATGCCGCTGCTCTTGTTTATCGGTATCGGTGCCATGATCGACTTCGGTCCGTTGCTGTCCAACCCGAAAATGTTCCTGTTCGGCGGTGCGGCGCAGTTCGGTATTTTCCTGACGGTATTGGTCGCGTCCTTGTTCTTCCCCGATTTTGCAGATGCGGCGGCCATCGGAGTGATCGGCGCGGCAGACGGCCCCACGGCAATTTTGGTATCCAACGTACTCAACTCCCAATACATGGGCGCCATCGCTGTGGCGGCGTATTCGTATATGGCGTTGGTACCCATCATCCAACCCATGGCCATCAAACTGGTCACCACCAAAAAAGAGCGGATGATCCGCATGACCTACAGCCCTCAAATGGTATCCCGCAAGACCCGTATTTTGTTCCCCATCGTGGTGACGCTCATTGCCGGTCTGGTGGCGCCCGCTTCGGTATCCCTGGTGGGCATGCTGATGTTCGGCAACCTGTTGCGGGAATGTTTAAAACTGGACAATCTGTCCCAAACGGCGCAGACCTCCCTGGCCAACCTCATCACCATTGTCTTGGGCCTGTCCATTTCTTTCAGTATGAAAGCGGAGAAATTCGTCCGTTTGGATACCATTATCATCATGGGTTTGGGCTTAGTGGCGTTCGTGTTTGATACCATTGCGGGCGTGATGTTTGCCAAGTTTATGAACCTGTTCCTGCCGGAAGGCAAGAAGTTCAATCCCATGGTGGGCGGCGCCGGTATTTCCGCGTTCCCCATGTCCGCTCGTGTCATCCAAAAGATGGCGCTGAAAGAAGACAACCAAAACCACCTGCTCATGCATGCGGTAGGCGCCAACGTGGCCGGTCAGATCGGCTCTGTGGTGGCCGGCGGTATTATTTTGACGGTGGTCCCCAAATTGATCGGAGGTTAAGAATATGCCGAATTTCTACTTTGGCACCGCCGGTGTGCCCGATTCCCTGTTGCTCATGCTGTTGGGTATGGTTGGTATCTTTGTCGTTATGCTGGTAATTATGCTGGCGGTCAAAATACTCAATACCTTCGCAAAAGATAAAAAAGACGATAAGTAAAGGAACCTCATTATGGCTGATAACAAAAAGATGGTGGAAGCCATCACTTCCATGGAAGAAGATTTCACCCAATGGTATACCGATGTGGTAAAAAAAGCGGAACTGGCCAGTTATTCCGGTGTGCGCGGCTGCATGATCGTGCGCCCCTACGGTACGGCGTTGTGGGAAAACATCCGCAACGATTTGGATGCCCGCTTTAAAGCCTTGGGCCATGAAAACATCATGATGCCCATGTTCATCCCCGAAAGTTTATTGCAGCGGGAAAAAGACCACGTGGAAGGGTTTGCTCCCGAAGTGGCGTGGGTGACCCACGGCGGTGAAGAAAAATTGCAAGAGCGGTTATGTGTCCGTCCTACCTCCGAAACGGTGTTTTGCGAACACTATGCGGACATTATCCATTCCTATCGGGATCTTCCCAAACTGTACAATCAATGGTGTTCGGTGGTGCGGTGGGAAAAAACCACCCGTCCTTTCCTGCGTACCATGGAATTTTATTGGCAGGAAGGCCACACCATGCACGAAACGCCCGAAGAAGCGTTGACCGAAACGGAACAGATGTTAAACGTGTATGCGGATTTCTGCGAAGAGTCGTTGGCCATTCCCGTGGTGAAAGGCCGCAAGACCGATAAAGAGAAATTTGCCGGCGCCGAAGCGACCTATACCATCGAGGCCATGATGCACGACGGTAAAGCCTTGCAAAGCGGTACCAGCCACTATTTCGGCGACGGATTTGCCCGCGCGTTCGACATTCAATTTACCGATCGCAACAATCAACTGCAATATCCTCACCAAACGTCGTGGGGAATGTCCACCCGCATTATCGGCGCCATCATCATGACTCACGGCGACGATAACGGCTTGGTGTTACCCCCTGCCGTGGCGCCCATTCAACTGGTGATTCTGCCTATCGCCCAACACAAACCGGGCGTATTGGACAAAGCCCGTGAATTGGCTCGGCGGTTATCGGCTGTAGCACGGGTCAAAGTGGACGATTCCGACAACTCTGCCGGTTGGAAATTTGCCGAATACGAGATGAAAGGCGTTCCCTTGCGGTTGGAGATCGGTCCCCGCGACATTGAAAACAATCAATGCGTGTTGGTGCGCCGCGACAACCGCGAAAAGACGGTGGTCTCGTTGGACGAACTGGAGACCAAGATCCCCGAGCTGTTACAGGCGGTACACGACGGCTTATATCAAAAAGCCTTGGCTCGTCGGGAAAGCATGACCTATACCGCTCTTTCCATGGAAGAATTGAAACAAACCGCGGAAACCAAACCCGGTCTGATCAAAGCCATGTGGTGTGGTGATCTGGATTGCGAAATGAAACTGAAAGACGAAGCGGGCATTACCAGTCGTTGTATGCCCTTTGAACAAGAACAGGTTGCCGACACCTGTGTCTGCTGCGGAAAACCCGCCAAGACCATGGTGGTATGGGGCAAAGCCTATTAAGGAGATACAAATATGAATCAATTAGTCAAGCCTGTCGCGGGGGAGACCGTGGCGGTCATGCACACCAATCACGGTGATATTGCCATTCGCCTGTTTCCCGAACAAGCGCCGTTGGCGGTGGAAAACTTTGTGACCCACGCCAAAAATGGCTATTACGACGGTCTGATCTTCCATCGAGTCATCAACGAGTTTATGATCCAAGGCGGCGATCCCACCGGCACCGGTTGCGGCGGTGAAAGCATTTGGGGACGCAATTTTAAAGACGAGTTTACCCCCGACTTGCACAACCTGCGCGGGGCGTTGTCCATGGCCAATGCAGGTCCCGGCACCAACGGCAGCCAGTTCTTTATCGTGCAGGCACACAAGGTGCACCCGCAATTGTTGGGTCAAATGGCGACATTGCGGGAGTATTTCCCCGAAGATGCCGAAAACGCCTACCGCGAAGTGGGCGGCACCCCCCATTTGGATTATCATCACACCGTGTTCGGACAAGTTTATGAGGGCATGGACGTGGTGGATGCCATTGCTGCGGTAAAAACGGGCGCGTCTGACAAGCCCCTTGAGGATGTCGTCATCCAATCCATTGATATTAACGAGGTATGAGTATGAAACGAGTATGGAGTATCGGTATAGCGCTCATGATCTGTCTTTTCTTGGTAGGTTGTGGAAGAGCGGGTGGCGACCAAGAGGTCACCAACGCCTACGCTAAGGAAAAAGTGGGCTTTCAAATGGAAAAACCCGAAAAAGGCGATACGGTGGCCATCTTGAAGACCAATAAAGGCGATATTTCCATCCGTCTGTTCCCCGAAGCGGCACCCAAAGCGGTGCAAAACTTCACCACGCTGGCCGAAGAAGGCTATTATGACGGGCTCACATTCCACCGTGTTATTGAAGGGTTTATGATCCAAGGCGGTGATCCTAAAGGGGATGGCACCGGTGGAACCAGTTGTTGGGAAAACAAATTTGAAGACGAATTTGATAAAAAACTCTTGAATATTCGCGGTTCGCTGGCTATGGCCAACTCCGGTCCCGACACCAACGGCAGCCAGTTCTTTATCAACCAAGGCGACGGGGAAGATTTCGGGACGCGGGATAAATACTATCTCAGCGACGCCGAACTCAACGAGATGAAAGTGTCTCTGACCGCCCAATACGAGCAGTTAGTGGCCCAATACGGCAAAGATACCGTGCGCGCCTATTACGGCAGTTTGGAAGACCTGATTGAGGCTTATATGCCGGTATACGACTACGACCTCATTCCCAAAGAGGTGTGGGAATTGTATGAGGAAGTGGGCGGCAACATCACACTGGACGGCGCATGGCGGCAAAAAGGCGGCCACACCGTGTTCGGCCATGTGTATGAGGGAATGGATATTGTGGATACCATTGCCGCTGTGGAAACGGACGACAATGACAAACCCAAAGAAAGTGTCATTATCAACTCCATCGATATCATCGAATACGCGGGTTAAGAAAAAGCAAAAGCGAGGCAGAGAAGTTCTTCTCCGCCTCGCTTTTTGTTGTCTTAACGAATACCGTATTTTTCAATGATATAATCCATATCCTTGTCGCCGCGACCGGACAGACAAATGAGGATGGAACCTTTGCCCATTTCCTTGGCCAATTTCATGCCGTATGCCACCGCGTGGGAACTTTCGATGGCGGGGATGATGCCTTCCAAACGGGACAGGGTGTAGAACGCGTCAATGGTCTCCTCGTCGTTCACCACGTCGTATTTCACACGGCCCAGATCGTGCAGGAATGCGTGTTCGGGGCCGGAGGAGGGATAATCCAAACCGCTGGCAACGGAATAGACCGGTGCGGGATCGCCGTTTTCGTCTTTCAGCATGATACTGTTAAACCCGTGCATGATACCCTCAGTGCCGTATTTCAGGCTGGCGGCATGATCGCCCAGTGTCGTGCCGCGGCCCAGAGGCTCTACACCGTAGATGTCCACGGGATCGTTGAGGAAGCCGGAAAACAGGCCCATCGCATTGGACCCACCGCCCACGCAAGCCACCACCGCGTCGGGCAACTCGCCCGTCATGGACAAAAATTGTTCTCTGGCTTCAATGCCCACTACGCTTTGGAAATCCCGTACCATCATGGGAAACGGATGGGGGCCCAGTACCGAACCGATACAATAGATGCAATCGTTGTATTCCTCGGAATAGGCTTTAAAGGCAGCGTCCACAGCTTCTTTTAAGGTGGCAAGACCGTCGGTGACCTCCACGACGTTGGCCCCCAGTATCTTCATGCGTGCTACGTTGGGGGCTTGTTTCTTGATATCCACAGAGCCCATATAAATGTCACATGCCAAGCCGAAATAGGCGGCTGCGGTGGCTAGCGCCACGCCGTGTTGACCTGCCCCCGTTTCGGCAATGACCTTTTTCTTGCCCATGTATTTGGCAAGCAACGCTTCGCCCATACAGTGGTTGAGTTTGTGAGCACCCGTGTGATTTAAATCTTCCCGTTTCACGTATAATTGGACGTTACCAAGAGAATTGGACAACCGTTCCAAATGAGAAATAGGGGTGGGACGGCCTTGAAACTCGCGGCGGATACGGCGCAGTTCGCTGATGAATTTACTGGATTTGCAGATAGTAAAATAGGCTTCGGTGATCTCCGCCATGGCGGCTTGCAACTCCGACGGGATATAGCAACCGCCGTATTTGCCGAAAAAGCCGTTTTGATCGGGATAGTGTTTAAAATAGGTGTCAAAATCAATGTTGTTGTATAGCATACTCGATTCCTCCGTTATCGTATATGGTGTGATTGCGTACAGCGGTGACAGCGCCGCCATCGTTTGGTGAGCAAAAGCATACCCATTCCTCCAAAATAAAAAACGCCCTGACAGAAGGAAACTCTCTGTCAAGGACGAATAAAACACATAGTTTATCCGCGGTGCCACCTTGAATTCACGGAAGATCCGTGCACTTTGAGGATACCAACATATCCCCGACAACTGACGTATGCCGACACGTTGCAGAATACTGAACGCAAAGCGCCGTTCATCCGCACCCTCAGCGGTCCATTTGACAACGTGATTCATACCCGATTCGCAGCATCGCGGGCTCTCTGTGATGGCATCGTTGCCGTTATCTCCGCCTCAACGGTTTTACTTGTGAAATTACTATGAATTGTAACACGATTTTATGACACTGTCAATAGAAAACACCGAATTTCATAAAAAAGGCCGCGGTAACGTGTGGGCGTTACCGCGGCCTTGCTGCTTACAGATGTACGGGTTTACCGGTGCTGATACTTTCGTAGCAAGCACGGACCACTTCCATGTTGTTTCTGTGAAGCTCCAAGTTGATATAGGGTTGTTGCCGGGTACGAATGGCGTTGGCAAAGGAGTCCAACGTGGGCGCATAGTGTTGACCGAAACCGTCCACATATTGCACCGCGTAGGTGTTGTAAGGCAGGCCTGTGTGATACACGCCCGAATGGAAACAGTCGCCTAAAATGCTGCCCTTTTCACCATTGAGCACCACGTTGACTTCTACTCGTTTCGGATACCCTTCCCAGCCGGGGCCGTCGGAAGAAAGGGGCCCCAGTTTGTGTTCGTGGCGGGAATAGGACGGGTCGATGGTGACGGTGACACCGTTTTTCATTTTTCCTAACACGAAAACGCCTTCCTCAATGGGATAATCGGCTTCGCGGAAATTGGGGCAAACATCGGCATACACGCTTTCAAATTCCGAATCCGTAAAGAAGCGGGACAGGTCAAAGGCGTGGGGATGGTCGGTGAGGCAACCGCCACGGAACCGCTTGTCACCCTCGCGCAACGGTACCGTCTCACCGTAACTTTGTTGAGGATCGGTGACCCACGGCAGGGTTTGGGGCAACAACATCACGGTAGTGTTGTTGATTTCTATAGACAGCAATTTACCGATGGCGCCCGACTGATACAACTGTTTCATACGTTCCACTGTCTGGTCGAAACGCATTTCCAGTTCTACCTGTACCACCATCCCGTTTTCGTTGGCGAGACGTTGCATCTCGTCGTATTTGTCCATGTCAAAGGTGGGGACTTTCATGGTGAGGACATTTTTAATACCTCGTTCGGCGCACAATTTGAAATGCCCGAAATGCTGTTCGTTGCAACCCGCCAAGATCACTGCGTCCAGATCGGGATGGGCGTCCAACAATTCTTCCTCGGTCTCATACATTTTCACGTAATCGGGGATGCACTGGAGCGTAGGGATATACCGATCTTTTGGCGCGACCGAGATGGCCACCCATTCAAAGGCATCGTGATACGGCAGTTCGTGAAAATAGGGGGCAGCGTGAACGCTGGTGCCGGAAAACATGGCAATTTTGATCTTTTTCATCTCAGTTTCCCTCCACCGTGACGACTTCGCCGGTTTCGGCGGAGCGGAGCACGCAGTCTGTGACATACTGAATTCGTTTGACGGACTCGTTCAAAACGGTCACATTGGGTCGATGGTACACAAGTTGGGTGATGTTATCCACCATCATGACCTCTTTGGGGATGAGTCCCAACATTTTGGAATCGTAATCGGTGTAGGTCTCGGTGCGGTTTTCACCGAACAGGTATACCGCTTCCACGGGGATTTGTTCGTTAATGGAACGGTCGCAGATCATGCCCTCCAACCCTACAAATTCATGACGGACCACAGGGGCAGTCCCTTGGGGCAGGGTGGTGGCCAGGGTGAGGTTACACAAAATACCGCTCTCGGTCTTTAAGATCGCATTCAAGGTCTTGTTTTCATTGATAGCGGCATAAACGGAGACGATCTTTTCGTCCAACATCCATTCGAGGGTATCCAACTCTTCGTGTAAGCACCGAAAGAAATCTGTGCCGTCCTGTTCAAGACGTTGCGATTTGTAGTTGCATACTTTTTTCAACACGTTGGTCTTCAATACCAGAGGGCGAATGGTGTGCAGACGACGGTGATACCGCCACGGTGTTAAGGGATAGACCGTACCGTCGATGGTGACGGTATCGCCGTTCCATTCCCAAATGGCGGGATCGTTTGCCAAAAGACATTTGGCGGTTTCCAAGATCAGTTGGTCGTTCATACGGGTTTCACCTCATTACAACATCTTGATACGGGGACGATATTTTGCCAGATAGGCGGCGTTCTTTTCGTCACCACCGGGGGTGTTGGCGCTGGACCAGACAGGCGGGGTAATTCCGCGGTCGATACATTGTTTCACGCACTCGATCTCCAACAAATGGGCAATGTAAAAATCGATGATGTTGGAAACAGGAGCAATGGGTGTTTCCAGACCGGGGACAGTGACCGCCGCGTCTCCCACGGGGTTAAAGTCGTCGATGCACACATCGGCATAATCAAACAGGTTGGTCTTGTTGGGATGGCGGATAAAATGATCCGCGGGCATCTCTTCCTGCCAATAATGGCTGGATACCGCAATGATCTTGGCACCGCATTTTTTGGCTTCCATCACCGCGTCAATGGTGGCGGGATTGATCCCGATGTTGTGGAACACGATAAGCAGATCGTTCGGTTTCAGATCATAGTATTTCATGATGGCACTGCCGTAATTAACCGTTCGTTCCAATTCCAGATACTTCAGCGCTTGGTTAAACACCGAAAGTCCCGTTTCCATAATGGGATTGATACAAGAAAGACCGCCTGCGCGGAAAAACATTTCGCCCATACACAGGGTGGTATGTCCGCCGCCGCCGTACACGTGAATTAAGCGATCGTTCTCGATAGCATCGGCCATCAATGACGCCGCTTTTACAATATTGTCGCCTTGGGTCTCGTTGACGACCTTAAAATTTTCCATAAGTTTTTCAAAATATCCAAAATCATTCATGTTTTTTCATCCTTTCAATAATTTCTTCCCGTGTGGGAATGGCGTGTAATACATAAGGTCGGGTCACGCTGATCCCCGAAGCCGTGACCGCATAGCGGCACGCTGTTTCGGGGTCCATGCCCTCAGCCATGCACACGGCTAACACCCCGTTAAAGGTATCACCCGCACCGGTGGTATCCACCGCGGTCACGTTCATGGCTTCGATGACCGTATCCTGTCCCAAACGACAGCCTTTGCTCCCCAAAGTGGTAATGCACAAGGGAAACCGCCGGCCGTCGATGGCCTGTTGTTCTTGTTCGTTGGGAGTCACCGCAAACACACGATCGGCAATGGTATCGGAAAGCGGACGGATGGGCGCGGGATTGAGGATCACCTTGACCCCGTGTTTTTCCGCCAGTTGTACGGCGGCCTCGTTCACTTCCGCGGGCACTTCGTTTTGCAAAAGCAGCATATCGCTGGCAGCAATCTCTTGCTCAAAGGCCGCCACATCCGTCGGGGTCAGTTCCGCACTTCGATAACCTGTTACTTGGTTTTCCCCCTGTTTGTCGGTGAGGATTACCGCAAAAGTGGTGGGTTTCCCCGGCTTTATCGCAAAACAACCGTGAATCCCATTGTCGGCGGCCACCTGTCGGCAGGTTTCTCCGTCGTTATCGTCACCGATAGCGGCTAAAAAGGACACCTGTGCGCCCATACGGGCGCAAGCCACCGCTTGATTGATCCCTTTTCCGCCGATTTCCTCATAAATGTGGTGGGCGGCAAGGGTCTCGCCTTTTTCGTGAAAATGATCCACCGACATAAATAAAGAATTGCCGCATAGGCCGATAACCGAAATTTTCGCCATGGCCGTCACCTCACAGATGTTTGATGCGGGGGAGATAGGTTTGGATCAAATGGCGGTTATATTCCGCACCGCCCTCTACGTTCCCGCTTTTGTAGATGCGGGGCTTTGCGCCGCGCTGCGCGGCGATTTCGGCGGCTTCCAGCAATACCGCTTGCAGAATAAAAGAACTGGCCGCCGTGGACACACTGCCCATATTGGTATCGGCGTTGGTGATGGTCATAACGGCATCCCCGTGGGGGACGCCGTTGTCGATATACAGGTCGCAGTTCTCATACAACTTGGGTTGCTCGCTCTTGTCGTTGAAATACGCCCCCGATACTACCGCGATGTTGGGGATTCTCTTGGCGGTGGCGGCTTTCGCCATTTCACAGGGGACAGCGTTTTTTCCCGAGGTGGAAATCGTGATCACGATATCCTTTTCGGTCACGCAATACCGCTCGAAAATGCTGTCGGCAATACCGCTCATTTTTTCCATCTTACTGCTTTTGGCGGCACCGTTATGTAACATAAGATCGGTATCCAACATGGCGCTGACATTGGCCAACCCACCCGCCCGATAAAAACAATCCAAGGCGATGAGATGGGAATGTCCGCAACCGAACAAGTAGATGATCCCGTCCTGCTCGATGACGGTTGCCACCATGTCGGCGGCCTTTGCAATGGCTTCTCGTTGGGTGGTCTTGATCTTCTCTAAAAGAGAGACCACCGTATCGTAATAGGCATCTATCTTCATTTTTCCAACACTCTGGTATAAGTGTTGCCAATAGCATCCCACAATTTCAACGGCTCTTTGGCGGCCAAAATGGTGCCGTATCCACCGCGATAGGTCCAGGTCGCCAACCGATCCACGCCCAAATCCACATACATATCAACGATGCGGTCGATCTTGGTCCAGTCTTCGGGTTGCTTGTTGTAACCCATGACCCAACGCTCAGCTTGTTTGCCGTATTTTTTCGCCATGTTGACGGTGCGCTCGGTGATGTTCTTAAAGAAATCTTCGGCAGCATCCCACGGAATGATGGTGGTGGAGAACACATCAAAATAGGGGCAGGAAGCCACGTCGTCCCACTTGTCGTAACCGCGCAATTCGGTGATGTAATAATCGTCTTGCGTGGCGAGAACACAACAGGTGATCTCCAAATCGGGGTTGACTTCCTTGATCTTGCGGGATGTATCCGCCAAGGTAAACAACGCCTCTTTCCAACGGAACTGTTTTACATCCTCGTTGGCCACGCGGGGCATCTCATACCCGTAATACGCTTCAAATTTTCGCATACATTCGGGGCAACGGCAACTCCAGTCATTGCCGGCACCATCCAGCGAGGGCGTGGGATACATATAATGGGGTTCATCCCAGAAGAACCCGTCTACCTCGGTCTCTCTGGCAATTTTCAGACACAGTTTTTGAAAATAATCGCGGAACGCATTGGTGTTAAAGCAAGCGGCGGGCAACACTTCCCCCGTATAGGCAGATACCTGACGGTGATGGATGTTGTTTTGCAGGAACAAACTGACGTTTTCGCCGCCGAAAAATTTGCCGATACCCCACGGATCGGCCAACACCCGCAATCCCACATCGTGAGCCGCTTTCACGATATCGATGATGTTGGGAAACCAAAAATCCATATCAAATTCGGTAAGCGCCAGGATAACGGTGTCGCACCCATGTTCTTTCATCTCTTTGAAATCGGCAATTGCATGTTCTACGTAACTTAATCCGTAGTAACTGACAGCGGTGTGTTTAATACCCATAGTTCATTCTCCTTTTTTATAGCATTAAAAAAAGTATAGCAAACAATCGAAAAAGGGAGAGGCGGGTTTTGAAAAAAATAAGTATAACAAACGGAGTTTGTTATACTTATGTTCCTTTTTTACGGGTGCTTTCCCGTATCTTTAAACTGTGATTAATAAAGTCTTTGGGTTTATACTGTTCTTCCGTGGGGGACTTCATTTTGCGAAGCAACAGATCGACGGCGGAATCCGCCATCTTGTCAAACCGATAGGCAATGGTGGTGAGGGTGGGGCGGCATTGCTTGGCGATGGGCAGGTTATCAAATCCCACCACGCCGATCTCTTCGGGAATGTTCAGTCCCAATTGTTCACACAGAATGATCACCTGAACGGCGATCATGTCGTGAAAGCAAAAAATGCCCAGCGGTTTTTTGGCGCCTCGGATCAGGCGGGAAACGGAATAGGGAATGGAAAATTCGTCCTTGTCGGTGATACAAAGAATGTTCTCGTCGGGAACGGTCTTGCCTTTTTCCCGCAACGCGTCCACAAACGCCGTGCGGCGGGCATCGGAGCCGCGGGCGTTTTCCAACCCCACATACATAAAATTCTCATAGGCCATCTCGATCATGTGATCGGCCACGTGTTTGGCGGAAGCCTCCTCGTCTACCATGCCGAACCCTTGATTTTCTGAGGAAAATCGGTTGGCAAGGAACACCAGCGGCAGCGGATATTGTTTGTAGAATTGTTGCAAGTAATCGCCGCTGTTGGGGCAAGAGATGACCCCTTTTACTCCCATGGTGAGAAAGGTGTGAAGTATCGCTTTTTCCCTTTCGGGATCGCGGCGACTGGTCATCAGCAGGGGGGTATACCCCGCTTTATATACAAATTTCGTTACTTCGTTTAACAGTGAACTGAAAAACGGATTGTTGATTTCGGGCGTATGAATACCGATGAGGTTGGTGCGGACGTTGCTTTCCAGTTGCTTTTGCAAGGGGGAATCGGGTGTCATTCGACCCGACGAAAGGTAATGAGCATTGCCGTATAACGTGAGGAGTCCCTCTTCCCGCAACAAGGCCATCACCCGTTGGGCAGTGACTAACGATACGTTATAAGTTTCAGCCAATTGCCGCACGGATAAAAAGCGAGAGCCGGACGGACCGTATTCGCCGCGCTCAATCTCCTGTCCGATCCGCTGCGCAACGGCGGCACTTTTGTTGTTTGTGTTGTTCATGATAACCTCCCCCAAAAGGGATTTGCAGTTTTTTATAAAAACCTATTTTCAAATCGATGAAAAACGGGTATAATGAAGACATAAACCAAAGAAAGGATGATCAATATGGCGGTTGTACATGTCAATAGCGATAACTTCGAACAGATCAAAAACAGCGAGAAACCCGTATTGCTGGATTTCTATGCCGATTGGTGCGGTCCTTGCCGTATGGTTTCGCCTCTGGTAGACCAGATTGCGGAGGAAAACCCCCAATATCTGGTGGGGAAGATCAACGTAGACAACGAGCCTGAATTGGCCCAAGCCTTTGGTGTCTCCAGCATCCCCCTGCTGGTGGTCATGAAAGACGGTAAGATCGTAGAACAATCCGTCGGTGCCAAACCCAAGACGCAGATCCTCGCCATGCTTGAAGGATAAGTCTATTATATTTTCAAATTCCTCATAAGTCAACACATTGCCAAAACGCGGGAGGCGAGTATGGAACACCGTTATGATATGCTGATCATCGGCGGCGGCCCCGCCGGATACACGGCTGCCTTGTATGCGGCGCGGGCGGGATTGAAAACCGCCGTATTGGAAAAACTGTCGGCGGGCGGACAAATGGCGCTCACCGGTGATATTGATAACTACCCCGGTTTTGAAGAGGGGATCGACGGGTTCACGCTGGGCATGAAAATGCAACAGAGTGCCGAACGGTTCGGTGCCGTCACCGAATACGGCGAAGCCGTGCACATCGATCTGTCTGCTCCGCTGAAACGGGTGGACACGGCGGATACGTCCCTGTTTGCCAAAACGTTGGTGATCGCTACGGGCGCTCACCCCCGTCAACTGGGATTGGATGGCGAACAGCAATGGTTGGGCAAGGGTGTGCACTATTGTGCCCACTGTGACGGTCGGTTTTACAAAGATAAGACCGTGGTGGTGGTAGGCGGCGGCAATTCCGCCGCGGCAGATGCGTTGTATTTATCCCGACTGGCAAAACAGGTCATCGTGGTACATCGGCGGGATATCCTGCGTGCCACAAAACTTTATCACCAACCGTTGCTGAACGCCCCCAACGTCACTTTTTTCTGGAACAGCACCGTTTCCGCGTTGTTAACGGATACCCGTTTGACGGGGATCACGGTAGCCGATGTTCAAACGGGTGTTGCCACCGACATTGCCTGTGACGGCGTGTTTATCAGTATCGGGCGCAAACCCAACACGGCGTTTTTACCCGCGGACCTTCGGATAGACGAAAACGGCTATCTGGTGGCCGATGAATCCACTCGCACCAACGTGGCGGGCGTGTATGCCGTGGGCGATGTACGGCAAAAAGCTTTGCGACAGGTGGTGACCGCCGTAGCCGATGGTGCGGTGGCGGTCCACTACGCGGAAGAATATTTGGCAAGTATCGACAATACCGATTAATAAAGAGCGGCGTTGAAACCAACGCCGCTCTTGTTATCAATAAAAAAAGCGCCGAAGTGGTGTTTCGCTTCGGCGCAAGACCGATCAGATTCCCATCACCGAATCAATGGGTAAGGACATTACCAGGCCTTTGGCCTCACTGTGCATGCCGCACTTTTCGCTGATGGCGCGCATGATGGGCAGTTTGTTTTCGTGTTCGGCGAGGATGAGCACGATCTCTTTTTCTTCCTGTACACTCAATCCCCAAAAACTGGTGGCTTCCTCGTTTTCGATGCCGCGGCTGTGTACGATGGTACCGCCGCCGGCACCCGCCCCGCGGGCGGCATCCATCACTTCACCGCCGAAACCGCGATCCACCACGGCGGCGATCAAGGTATAATTGGTATCGGTCATGGTGTATTCACCCTTTCCGCGATCGGGAAGATCGCTGGTTTCTTCGATGTGTGTCATCATACGGAGCATGAGATTGCTGACCCCTGTTAACGGGATGGTAAAGGCAATACCGCTGCCGGCGGCATCCAACCGCAGTTCCGAGTGCAACAACCGCAACATGGCGTTGCCGAAAGACCGCGGTACCGTGCTGGCTAACAGACATTTATCCACACTGCCGAGTCCTAAGGTGTCCAGGATCTCGCTGGAAGCCGTACCCTCGGCATTGAGTCGGTATTGAATAGGCAGATCCCGTTTCAAAAACATATTCGCCGCCTTGTCTGCCAGTTTTGGCGTGGCGATCAACAGGAGCAGTTGATAGTGTTCGCTGCGGCTCATGAGCGGGCCACCTCCTCCAGATCGATGATGTCGTCGCTGTCATCCGTAAGACCGGCGTGCAAGACCGTGGCCTTCTGCAACTTATCGGTTTTCCATTTATACACAACGCCCATGCTTTGTACGGCGATGAGCGGTGTCAACGCTACCAACGCTACCACGCCGAACGCGTCGGTCATCAAATCGCCGCCCACGGCTTGGCAAGCACCGATGCTGAGGGGTAACAAAAAGGTGGATGTCATGGGTCCGCTGGCAACGCCGCCGGAGTCAAACGCGATACCCACAAAGATCTTGGGTACAAAGCGGGACATCACCAACGCGATGATATAACCGGGGATCACGATCCAATAGATCGGGATATTCAGCAGTACGCGGAGCATGGCCAGCCCGATACTGATGGCGACACCGATGGACATGCTGCGGTTCATGGCTTTCACGGAAACGGTGCCGTCGGTCACGTTCTCCACTTGATGGTTGAGTACTTGAATAGCAGGTTCTGCTTTCACGATGTAATACCCAATGAGCATACCGATGGGCACCAATACCCAGTTGTAGGGCAGACCCGCCAATTCTTTGCCGAGGAACGCGCCAACGGGCGCAAACCCCACGTTGACGCCGCATAAGAATAACACCAAACCCACGTAGGTGTACAACAGACCGACAGTGATTCGTTTGAGCTGCCGTTTATGGTAACGGTGGGTGATTAATTGGAAGATCACAAATACCGCCGCAATGGGGAGCAAGGATACCAACACTTCTGCGGCGTAGTGGGGCAGATGGGTGGCGAAAACTTTCACCACATCCCGCGTGGTGGCAACAGAAGCCACATCGCCAAGAGAGTAAGCCGCTTCGGTGGGTTTGTAAAAACAACCCAACAACAGCACCGCCAAAATGGGTCCCACACTGGACAACGCCACCAGGCCGAAACTGTCGCTGGTGGAATCTTTGTCACTGCGAACAGAGGCCAGACCCACGCCCAGCGCCATGATGAAGGGCACCGTCATGGGGCCCGTGGTGACACCGCCCGAGTCAAAGGCTACCGCGAGAAATTCTTTTGGTACGAAGAAAGAGGCGCCGATCAGTGCGATATATAACACGATAAGCAGTTTGGACAGATCAATGCGAAATTTGATACGGAGGATCGCCAACGCCAAAAAGAGACCCACACCCACCGCTACAGTCAGGATCAAGACCATGTTGGGAACAGAGGGCACCTGTTCCGCCAACACCTGCAAGTCTGGCTCGGAAATGGTGATGATCGCCCCCATGATAAATCCGATGAGCAGTACCATCCCCACTTTTTTGGTTTTGGAGATCTGCACGCCGATCCCCTCGCCGATGGGGGTCATGGCCATTTCCGCGCCCAATTGGAAAAAGCCCATACCTAGAATCAGCATAACGGCACCTGTTAAAAACAATACCATAGTGCCCAGTGCCATAGGTAGCAAGACAATGCTGATAACCAGCATGATACCGGTGATCGGCAGCACGGCCGAAAGGGATTCCCATGTTTTTTCTCGTAATTTCGGGTTCATGCCACCACCACCTTTCTTTATACGTATGATACATTTCATTTTATCATACCATTTTTTCGCAGCGATTGCAAGAAAATTTCCCGAAGTAGCAATCGGAATGTTCCCCTTTAAAAACAAACAGGGCTGCCTCGCGACAGCCCGTTCGAATCGGATTTCAGGAGCGTTTTTTAAGAGAATTTTTCGACGAAAACAGCAAGTTTTGATCTATACATAGCAAAAGCGAGGTGAATTTCACCTCGCTTTTGCTATCTTGCAAACTCAACCCACGGTTGCGCTTGGATAAACTGATATGTTATACTATTTGTAAGAACCATCCTTTATAATAAACATACGGAAGCTTTCGAATAAATTTAAAGGAGCGAAAAAGTATGACACTCAACATCGGTGAAACAATTAAAAAGTTACGGAAAGAGCAAGACATAACACAAGAAAAATTGGCGGCATATCTTAATATTTCATATCAAGCGGTTAGCAAGTGGGAGAACGGAACGGCTTTGCCCGATATAACGCTTCTTCCAAAGATTTCAAATTTCTTTGGCATAACTTCGGATGAATTGCTAGGATTAAAACCGGAGGAAAATAATGAAGAATTAAAAAAATACGAAAAAGAGTATCATGAACTTGGACGCAAAGGGAAGGTTTTGGAAAGAATTGAACTTTCACGCAGGGTGCTTGATTTGTACCCAAGAAATTATCAATGGATGTTGAATCTTGCGTATAGTTTAGTGTCTTATGGTGTTACCAGCGAGCAACAAAAATATAGAGAAGAACACAAATTTATAGAAGAAGCGATTAGTTTGTGTGAAAGAGTTTTAGAGGACTGCACGGTTGATAGCATCAGACATAGTGCTATACAAATACTTTGTTACAATTATCCCCATAGTGGTAAAAAGGAAGAAGCAATTCGACTTGCTGAGAATATGCCTGATATGTTTACTTGTAAAGAAATGCTACTCAGCAGGATTCATTCGGGAGAAGATTGTTTGAAGCAAAATCAAAGCAACTTGAGATATATGATTGATCACAGTTCCAGCATTCTTTATGAAATGGCTTGTCGTAGTGATTTGAGGCAAGGCTTCACAGTAGAAGAAAGAATTGAAATTCTTCAAACTGCTATCAAGCTTAACCAAATGATGCTTGGGTGCGAAGAAAGGGAACTGTTATGCAGTGGCAAACTTTCTTTCTATAATTTAATGATTGCAAAGTTGAATTGTCAAAAAAATATGCCTAATGAAGCTATTAAATATTTGTTGCTTTCAGAAAAATTTGCAGTAAATCATGACAGCGTTTTAGCTTTAGGTGAACAGAAATATAATTCTATATTATTTAGTCATATGACTTGGAATCCCCGAAATATAATCACCAATTGGGACGGAACATTACAAGAGCAATTGCTATATAATCTTGGCGATAGCTGTTTCGAGTCTCTAAAAAACAATAAAGAATTTCAAGAACTACAAAAGAGATTAACTCAGTCTAAAAAGTAAATTCGTGCAGTATAAATCTCCTCAAAATACAGATAATAACAACACAATTTGTAATTTAAGGAGAAATGAATATATGAAAGCCACTGGTATAGTTAGAAGAATCGAGGAATGCGTTATAATAGGGCAAACCGCCTGAAAGCCGCATAAACACTAGGGTTTTCGCTGGTTTGCCCCATTGAACGCATTAGTGTCAAAAACGGGTTTTTGGCGGGTTTTATACATAGCAAAAGCGGAGTGAAAATTCACTCCGCTTTTGTGGTTAATCAAGTTTTTCAATTTGCTTTTTTATTATTGCAGAAATTTCGTTTTTAGGTCGCAAGTCGGGATTTGAAACTGAGGGGTCAAGTAGATTATCGTATGGTATATTTGCTTTTTCCAATCGGGCTTTTTCTTCAAAGAACTCTCCAAATGCATCAAACAGTTCCATATTCCAAGAAATGTCGGGAAGATAATTTTTGCTGTCGAATAGTTCACAAAAACGATTTGCTTCTTCTTTGTTAAAGACTTTCTCTATGAGCTGTTCACTACCATCTTTGGGCAACCTAAAACTATATGTGAATAAGTGGAATTTATAACACCACCCACTTGTTTCGATGGTAGTTCCTGTTTCACTTGCATATTGTAGATACTTGGGGACAAAACCGCAAGTTTGAAGAATATCAAGAGTAGGCTTTTTTTCATCAATATAATCATAAAAAGCGTAAACACTATGTTCATCATAAAAGCCCTCAACATATTGCGAATGGGGTGTTTTTTCTGTTCCGACACAAAGAATGGCAATGTATTTGTCGTGAGCATCATAAGGGGGATTTAGTGTTTCGCAAATTTTGTCGGCTATTTCTTGTGCATAGATAAAGTTATATGCACAATCTTCAATGTTCCAAATCCAATTTTCAGGGTCGTTTTCCCTTAACCCTGTACGAACAATAATAATATCGCCGGGTTTATGCTTTGGTTTTGCGATTTTTGCTTTCGGAATTTTGATTTCGGGTTGAGGTGTTTTTAACTGATTTAGTAGTTTTTCCATTACCGCCAATCGCTTTTTTATATCGGAGCCTTCCCATTCGTCAATGCCGGTATGTGCTTCAAGTAAAGAAATGGTCTTGTTTTTAATTTCGTCGTTCAAAATACCGTGTTTCCATTGCCAGTCGGCAAGAGCAAACCAAAAATCTGCATAATCATTGTCGATAATATTACTGTTAACAATATCCGCATATTCTTTCAAAATCAGTTTTGTGCCTTCTTCAATACCAACTAACGGATATACTTCGTTGCATATATCTCGAACATCACTTGATGTATCGTTAGAATATAAAGCAGTACCCCAAGAACCCATTTGCTCACCTCGCTTTTGTGATTAATTTTCCAATTTATATGTTTTAATTGTTTCAGTGCTTTCGGTTTTGTTGGCGGCAATAAGGCAAACTAACTTATCGTTGGTTTTATTAGATTCTATTAAAATCCATTCATTTGTGCTTGTTTCAAGATAGTATACAAATTCAGCATAACTTTTGTGTTTTACTTTTTGGATAACGGTTTTAATTGTGCGATTTACTCTGTTTGCAATATGCTCAATAATGTTATTCTCAAACTCGTCGAGGTTGTCGAAATCCCACTCTTGCCACGAAACCTCGTCATCAACAGAAGCGTATAAATATTTTTTACCATCACATTTTTGTGTGCAAATCTCAAGCATTAGTTCCATATTATCTTTTGAGCCAGCAAAAGCAACGGTAAAATCGTCATAATCTATAAAATTATCAATACCACATTTTTGACTGACAGCTTGTTTAATTCTTGCAACACAATATTTTTCTCTTTGTATATCCTCTTCAAGAGTTTCTGTTGCGTGAAAAAATTTGAATAAACTCACAAAATCACCACCTTTGATTTATTATAACATATTTCATTTCAAAAGTAAATTCAAGCAGTATAAATCTCCTCAAAATACAGATAATAACAACACAATTTGTAATTTAAGGAGAAATGAATATATGAAAGCCACTGGTATAGTTAGAAGAATCGACGACCTGGGTCGTGTGGTTATCCCGAAAGAAATCAGAAGAACCATGCGGATTCGGGATGGGGATCCGTTGGAGATTTACACGGGGCCCAATGAAGAGGTAGTGTTCAAAAAGTATTCGCCCGTGGGGGAAATGTCCGCCTTTGCGGTGCAGTATGCCGATGTGATGGCGCGGGTGAGCGGATCGCCGGTATTGATCTGCGACCGCGATCACGTGATCGCGGTCGCAGGGGAGTCCAAAAAAGAGTTTTTGGAGCAACGGCTGTCCCATCAACTGGAGCAAGCCATGGAAGACCGTCAACCGGTGATTCTGCGCAGCGGGGAAAGCCATCCACTGATCCCCGTGGAAAGCCGTGACCGCATTGCCGCAGTGATGGTCCCCATTTTAGCGGCGGGAGACGTGACAGGTTGTGTGTGCTTTTTGGCCGACGACAAGAAGACCCCGCCGACGGAAAGCGATATCCGCTTGGCACAGGTGGCGGCGGGATTCCTCGGCAAACAAATGGAAGAATAAGAAACACGGCTTCCTCGACAGAGGAAGCCGTGTTTCTTATTCCAATTCAAACGCACCGGTATATAACTGATAATAGGTACCCTTTTGGGCAATGAGTGTTTCGTGATTGCCGCGCTCGATGATTCGGCCGTGATCCAATACCATGATCACATCGGAATTCATAACCGTGGACAGGCGGTGAGCGATCACAAACACCGTGCGCCCTTCCATCAGTTTATCCATACCTCGTTGCACAATGGCTTCGGTGCGGGTATCGATAGAGGAAGTGGCCTCGTCCATGATCATCACGGGCGGATCGGCTACCGCTGCACGGGCAATGGCGATCAACTGCCGCTGTCCCTGCGATAGGTTAGAGCCGTTGTTGCTAAGCAACGTGTTATATCCATCGGGTAAGCGGGTGATAAAATCGTCCGCGCCCACCAGTTTGGCGGCGGCATAACATTCTTCATCGGTGGCATCCAATTTGCCGTATCGAATATTCTCGATTACCGATCCCGTAAACAGGTTGGTATCCTGCAGCACAATACCCAGAGAGCGCCGCAGATCGGATTTTTTAATTTTGTTAATATTGATCCCGTCGTAACGGATCTTGCCGTCGGCAATATCGTAAAACCGATTAATAAGATTGGTAATGGTGGTCTTGCCCGCGCCGGTAGCGCCCACAAACGCCACCTTTTGTCCCGGCTCGGCATACACGCTGACACCGTGTAATACGGGCTTGTTTTCCTCATATCCGAAATCTACATTCGTCATACGCACATCACCGCGCACGGGCGTGTAGGTGAGAGTCCCGTCGGTATGCGGGTGTCGCCACGCCCATTTCCCCGTGTGGTGGGGCACTTCCGTCACTGTACCGTCCTCATTGATCTCTGCGTTGACCAACGTCACATATCCGTCATCGGTTTCAGGAGATTGATCCATCAGTCCAAATACCCGCTGTGCACCTGCGAGCGCCATGGCGATGGAGTTGATCTGTTGGGAGAATTGGTTAACGTTTCCCGTAAACTGTTTGGTCATGTTGAGGAAAGGAATGATCAACGCAATGGAAAAGGCTTTGCCCGAAATGCTGAAATTGACTGCTCCCGTGGCAATAAACAACCCGCCCGCAATGGCACATAATACGTACAGGATGTTGCCGATGTTCATAATGATGGGACCAAGGGTGTTGGCATACGCGTGGGCGCGGTAACTGTCTTCAAACAATTGGTCGTTGGCCTTGTCAAAATCCTCTTTCACGGCATCTTCGTGACAAAACACTTTAATGACCTTTTGTCCGTTCATCATTTCCTGAACGAACCCTTCCATCTTACCGACGGCTCGTTGCTGGCGGATAAAATACTTGGCACTGCCGCCGCCCACTTTGCCGGAGATCATAAACATCAGTGTTACGCCTGTTAGCACCACTAAGGTCATCCAGATACTGTTGTATATCATGATGCACAATACCGTCACCACGATGATGCAGGATTGCAACAGACTGGGCAACGACTGAGACACCAGTTGCCGCAAGGTATCGATATCGTTGGTATAATGGCTCATGATATCGCCGTGTTTATGAGTGTCAAAATACTTAACGGGCAGGTTTTGCATCCCGTCAAACATTTTACGGCGCAACTTGTTCAAAAATCCTTGGGTGATATAGGCCATCAGTTGCGTTTGAGTAGTGATAAAAATGATGGACAGGACATACAATCCGATCAGTGTTCCCACCAAGGGGAAGATTTCGGTTTTCGCCGCCGCCCAGTCCAGGTTTCCCGCTTCCAAATACGCGGCAATGACCGTTAACACTTTTTCAATGAAAATAGCGGGAATAGACGACACAATGGCGGAGAAAATAATACAGAGCATTGCCAGCGGCAACAGGATGGGATAGGAGCGCAGTAATAATTTGATGACTCGCGCCAAAGCACGCACATCCAACTTGCGGCCATCGTGGGGCATACGACCCATAGGTCTACTCATTGTCCCCACCTCCGTTCGTCTGTTGTTCATACACTTCTTTGTAGATAGTGCAGTCAGCCAGCAACTCCTCGTGCGTACCTGCCGCGGCAACGGTACCGTTATCCATTACTAAGATCAGATCCGCATCCTGTACCGATACCACCCGTTGAGCGATGATGATTTTGGTAGTTTCGGGAATAAATTGTTTAAATCCCGTGCGGATAAGGGCGTCGGTCTTGGTATCCACCGCGCTGGTGGAATCGTCCAAAATGAGGATCTTCGGCTTTTTCAGCAACGCGCGGGCAATACACAACCGTTGTTTTTGACCGCCCGATACGTTAGTACCGCCTTGCTCGATCACGGTGTCGTACCCGTCGGGGAACGAGCGTACAAACTCATCCGCTTGGGCCAACCGACAAGCCTCTATCAATTCCTCATCGGTAGCATCGGGGTTGCCCCATCGCAAATTTTCTTTGATAGTTCCCGAAAACAGTAAATTCTTTTGTAGCACCATGGCTACGGCGGAACGCAAGGTTTCGATCTCGTAATCCCGTACATCCACATCGCCCACGGATACCGATCCCTCCGTCACATCGTACAAGCGGGGAATCAACTGTACCAACGTGGATTTGCTGGAACCCGTACCGCCCAAGATACCAACCGTCATCCCCGAACGGATATGCAGATTCACCTTCGATAACGCAAACCGTTCAGCGGTTTCGGAATACTTGAAGGATACGCCGCGAAAATCGATAGAGCCGTCTTTCACTTCGGTAATAGGCTTTTCAGGATCGTGCAAAGCAGGTGTTTCCGCCAACACTTCCTCGATCCGCTTGATGGATTCTCCCGACATGGTAAGCATGACGTAGATCATGGACAACATCATCAGTTGCATAAGGATCTGCATACCGTAGGTCAGCATGGCGCTGATCTCGCCCACGGCAATGATCTGCCCGCCGGAAGAAATGATGAGTTGCGATCCCACCAACAACACAAAGATCATGTTAAAATACACGCACAATTGCATGATGGGAGAGTTAAGTGCCACGATGCGCTCCGCCCGTGTGAAATCGCCGCGAATGTCTTCCGACGCCCTACCGAACTTTTCTTTTTCGTAATCCTCGCGGGAAAACCCTTTGACCACCCGCATGGCGCGAACATTTTCCTCAATGGACTCGTTCAGGCGATCGTACTTTTTAAACACTCGTCGAAACGCCGGCATGGCTTTGCGGCTGACCATCAGCAATCCTGTCACCAATACAGGGATGATCACCACGAACGTAGCTGCCAACGGCCCACCCATGATGGAGGCCATGATAATGGAGAAAATGAGCAGTAACGGTGCCCGAACCGCAATACGGATAAGCATCATATAGGACATCTGCACATTGTTGATATCGGTGGTCAAGCGGGTGACCAGCGACGAGGTGGAGAACTTATCAATATTTTTAAAGGCAAAAGTTTGCACTTTGTGAAACACATCGTGCCGCACGTTTTTGGCAAATCCCGCCGATGCTTTGGCGGAAGTGTTGGCGGCGATCCCACCGCAACACAGCGACAACAGCGCCATGACCACCAGCAACCCGCCGATCTTTAAGATCTCCGCCATTTGCGCGCCGCCGTTGATGCGATTTACCAAATTGGCGGTGATAAACGGAATCAAACATTCAATGATCGCTTCACCGATAATGAAGATGAGCGTGAGGATCGAGGGCTTTTTATATTCCCGTACACACGCAAGCAATCGTTTATACATGGTTTATCCTTTCCGTCGTTCGACGCCGCGCACAACACGCAGACCCACTGCCGACTGTCCCATCTGTCTTTACTATCTCGTAAATTATACGCTTCCGAAAATTGGAAGTCAAGGTCTGGGGCGGCGTCACCGCAAAACTTCAAAAAAAGTTCATTTTTGTGAAAATACATTTTTGTAAAATGTATATAAAAATTAAAAAACCGCCGTTCGAAAATTTTCTGCCAAAATGATGGCAACTTTTTGCTATTTTTCTTGCAACATTGACAAGAATCGTATATAATACATAGGTAATGTGTCTGGCATTGCGAAGTTATACGATTTAAGTCTTTATTTGTGAACGAAAGGAAGACCATGTATGTCAGAAAACACACGCAGAGTCGGTACCGTATCGCGGGGTATCCGTTGCCCCATCATCCGTGAAGGGGACGATTTAGCCGCTATTGTAGCGGACAGCGTATTGCAAGCCGCTGAGAGCGACGGTTTCGCCTTGCGTGATCGGGACGTTATCGCCATGACTGAGTCCATCGTGGCCCGTGCTCAAGGAAACTATGCCACGGTAGACGATATCGCCGCTGACGTCAAAGCCAAATTGGGCGACGGCACCATCGGCGTTATTTTTCCCATCTTGTCCCGTAATCGCTTTGCCATTTGTTTGCGCGGTATTGCCAAAGCCGTCAAAAAGATCGTACTGATGCTCAGCTATCCCACCGACGAAGTGGGTAACTCCTTGGCAACCTACGACTTGATCGACGCCGCCGGCATCAATCCCTATTCCGACGTTCTGTCGCTGGAACGCTATCGCGAGGTGTTTGGTGTCCAGCGTCTGGAGTTCACCGGCGTGGACTATGTGGAATACTACGGTGATCTGATCCGCGGTTGCGGTGCCGAGGTAGAGATCATCTTCGCCAATCAGCCAAAAGCTATCTTAGACTATACCGACCATGTGCTCGCTTGCGATATTCACACCGTCGAACGCACCAAACGCCAGTTGAGAGAGGGCGGCGCCAAAGTGGTGTACGGCCTCAGCGATATTCTCAACGCTCCCGTCAACGGCAGCGGTTGTAACGAGAAATACGGCCTTCTCGGTTCCAACAAATCCAACGAAGATAAGATCAAACTGTTCCCCCGTGAATGTCAGGATGTGGTATTGGATGTGCAGGAACGCATTCTGAAAGCCACCGGCAAACGCGTGGAAGTCATGGTATATGGTGACGGTGCGTTCAAAGATCCCAAAGGTAAGATCTGGGAATTGGCGGACCCCGTGGTATCGCCCGCTTTCACCGACGGCTTGATCGGTACTCCCAACGAACTGAAACTGAAATATTTGGCGGATAACGACTATAAAGACCTCACCGGTGAAGAACTGAAAAAGGCCATTTCCGATAGTATCCGTCAAAAGGATGGCGATCTGTTCGGTACCATGGCATCCCAAGGCACCACGCCTCGCCAACTCACCGACTTGATCGGTTCTCTGTGCGACCTCACCAGCGGCTCCGGCGACAAAGGTACGCCCGTTGTGTTGGTACAGGGCTATTTCGACAACTATACCAACTAAGGGAGGACAAACCATGGATGCCAATAAACGACCCGATTCCATGACCCGCATCACCACCATCGAACTGGCAAATGCTTTTATCGACGAACAAGTGACGGCTCTGCGTGCTCAGATCGGTGATAAAAAGGTGCTGCTGGCTCTGTCCGGCGGTGTGGACTCTTCCGTAGTTGCCGCATTGCTTATCAAAGCGGTGGGTAAACAACTCACCTGTGTTCACGTCAACCACGGCTTAATGCGTAAAGGCGAAAGCGAAATGGTGGTGGAAGTGTTCGGCAAAGAACTGGATGCCAACCTCGTGTATGTGGATGCTACCGACCGTTTTCTGGATTTACTCAAAGATGTCAGCGAGCCGGAAAAGAAACGCAAGATCATCGGCGGCGAATTTATCAAAGTGTTTGACGAAGAAGCTTCCAAACTGCAAGGCATTTCCTTCTTGGCCCAAGGCACCATCTATCCCGATATTTTGGAGAGCGACGGTGTCAAAGCTCACCACAACGTGGGTGGCCTACCCGAAGATATGCAGTTTGAATTGGTAGAGCCTGTGAAATTGCTGTATAAGGATGAAGTCCGCGTGGTGGGCGATGCGCTGGGGCTGCCCCATAGTATGGTGTACCGTCAACCGTTCCCCGGTCCCGGCTTGGGTGTGCGTTGCCTCGGTGCCATCACCCGCGACCGCCTGCACGCCCTGCGGGAAGCGGACGCTATCTTGCGAGAAGAGTTTGAGAAAAACGGTCTGGCAGGAAAAGTGTGGCAGTATTTCATCGCCGTACCCGACATGAAATCCGTCGGCGTGAAAGACGGCAAACGGTACGAGGGTTGGCCCGCCATCATCCGCGCGGTAAACACCACCGATGCTATGACCGCCACCATTGAGGAAATTCCCTACGCGCTGTTGCACCACATCACCGACCGTATCACTCACGAAGTGGACGGCATCAACCGCGTCCTTCTCGACCTCACCCCGAAACCCATCGGCACGATTGAGTGGGAATAACCCTTCACCTCTAAAACCCCTGGTATCAAGGGCTTTTACAGTTCCTGTTTTGCTATTGACAGCAGAATGACAGCAATAAAAAAGGAACGGTCGGACATAGCGTGATGTTCTTAACGGAGAATAATCTATTTTAAAAAGATAAAAAGGTATTTGCGATTTGCAAATACCTTTTTGCGTTAATCTTAGTAATCGTATGTTCGCAAAGATTTCAGCATTTCAGTAGCTACGGCTTTAATTACAGGCACAGCCACGGAATTACCACATTGTTTTTTTATTTTACCATACGGTAATACGATTTTGAATGTTTCGGGAAATCCTTGTATGCGAAGCATTTCTCTCTCTGTCGGACGGCGTTCGTCATTAACAAGAATGTAGTTTGCAGAAGCACCTGCGCGGAGAGCAGAAGAATACGGATGCGGTGTAACCGAGCCTGCCATATTCTCGTGAGAGATATACGGCTTTGGATAGTCTTTGTCGCGCAAACGTTCAAGTCTTGATAACTTGATATGTTCTTTTACATAGTATCTTGCATCGACATTCTCTTCAAGAATGTCGGAAAGCGAAAGTCTTTCGCTTTCGCAAACAGGTTTTGGAAATTCAAATGGAATATCCTTCAAGAAGCCAACAATGATAATCCTTTCTCTTTTCTGTGGCACACCATAGTCGAGAGCATTAAGAACCTTTGCGTGAACGGTATATCCGAGAGCTTCCAAATGTTCACGAATAACCTTGAATGTGTTTCCGTTATCGTGCACTACCAAATTTCTAACATTCTCAAGCATAAATGCCGAAGGGCGTTTCACCTTTAGTATGCGCTCAATATCAAAGAACAGAGTACCACAAGTTTCATTGGCAAATCCCTCTTTTTTACCTATAATGGAGAATGCTTGACAAGGGAAACCACCAAGAAGGATATCAAAATCAGGAATATCCTCTGCATTGATCTTAGTTATATCTCCAGAGGGATGCTCATCAAAGTTTGCTTCATAGGTCTTGCACGCATCTTCATCGAATTCAGAGGAAAACACACATTGTCCTCCTACACTCTCAAAACCAAGTCGAATACCCCCGATACCCGCGAACAAATCAATAAACTTAAAGGTATTCCACTTATTATTGGGAGATTGCATCGGGGTAATGGGCGTAGGAATTACAACCTCGGGTTTAGTCATTGTATCAGAATTATAGAACAGATCTTCAACAGTTGTATTAAGTATATTTGCTAATTTTAATGCTATATCCACCGATGGAATGGATGTGGATTTCTCAATAGACGAAAGTGCCCTACGGCTAATACCGACTTTGTTAGACAGCTCAGTTTGTGTCAATCCAGCTCGCTTTCTTTGTATTTCAACAGTAGAAATCATAGTACACTCCTTCACCAACTATGAGAAGTTTGCTTCCCAATTAGAGTAACATGAATTATGTGAATTGTCAAGAGAACCGCGAACATTCGCTAAAAATTCGTTTTTGACTATATACAATGACAAAAATATATGATATAATGCAAAGTAGTTATTTGCATATTAGGAGGAAGATATGGCTGAACCGAAATTAAGAATTGTAAACAGAGCTGTACACCCATATCCCATAAATCAGTTTCCGTCAAAATTTATTCAACGCTTTGCAGAAGACATAGTTTATATGCTGGCAACAAAACCCACAATGTCTTTAGAGGGCAATGAATGGGAACAAGTATTTGCAAATTGCATTGGTGCTGAATGGCGTCCCTCAAATGTTGGTTTAGATGACATTGTATTGAACAACTGCTGTTGGAGTGCGAAAACAGTAAAGGCGACTGGTAACATTGGAGAGCAAAAGACAGTTAGGCTGATAAGCGGCAGAAATTCACCCACCTATAGTTTTGGCGTTGATAGAATTACCGAAGCAGAACCAAACGAAATCGGTAAAATGGTTCTTGATATTTGGAACGAGCGTGTATCTGGCATTCGTCAATATTTTAAGTTTGCAAGAACTGCTGTTTTGGTGAAAGGTTCAAACTATGACGAATATCTGATTTTCGAAACAGAAACGGTTCGTTACGATAACGATAAATTTGTTTTTGTTTGGAATGACAGAGGAAATCTTGAGGGATATACAAAACAAAATCGCATTCATAAGTTTACTTGGCAACCCCACGGAAGTCAATTTACTGTCATAGAAGAAATTCCAAAAGAGCGTTACCACTTAAAAATAAAAATTCCCGAAAAATTGGACAAGACAAGTGTGTTGAAAACTTTGGAATTTGATAAGAGTTGGGTTGTTAGATTAGACTGATTTAATTAGCTTTAAAAATTGAATTAGTTAAGCTTTACAAGTATCATCAAACAAGAAGAACCAGCATCGCATTTGTGCGTACAAATGTAGTTGGGCAGAAAGCCCAAACCCACTTATACACAACAAGAGAAGCCGTCAACTCGTTAGTTGACGGCTTCTCTTGTTAAACTCCGTTAAGAACCACCCGCTATCCGACCGTTCCTTTTTTATCCGTTTTTCTTATAGAAAAGGTAAGAATAGACAACCGGGATGATAACTACGATGGACAACAACCCCAACAACATGTAGGGGAGAGCACCTTGAGGTAAAAACGCTCCCGCCATCATCAAAAGTCCGCCGATTATCCACAATTTACCCGCCAAACGGTGAGTAGCGTTCCAATTTTCTTCACTGGCCAGCGTCCAAGTGATCTTGATACCGATGGTGTAATTTTGTTTGCACTTCGGCAGATAATTCCCGATAAACACAAATCCCAATCCCACCAGTAACAATGCTACCGTGCCCACGGGAACAGCTATGCCCAAAACCGTCGTATACACAATACTGTTTGCAACAATCGAAATGATCGGACAGATCCACAATACCAGTCCCATCACTTTACGGTTTTGTCCCTTGTTTTTCGGATCTTTGGCGGTGACGAACACACCAAGCCAGTGCATGGCAAGAAAAAAGAGAGGAGATCCGAACACCGCGAGCGGCCGACTGCTCCATCCGTCGGGATTACCGTCGAGCCCCCAGTGAGTGGCGATTCGATCGGGCAGTTGATTCCACAGCAGAATCCCCGCCAGTATCGGCAACAAAATAAGGAGGGACGATAGAACCAGTTTCCTTTTATTGTTCTTGATCATTGTTTTTTTCTCCTTTCAAATCCGTAACCCACAGTATCATCTCTTCCAACACGGACGTGTTGAGCTCATAAAAGATAAATTGCCCTTCCCGTGTATCCCGCACCAGATCGGCCTCTTTCAACACCGATAAATGGCGGGAAACGGAAGCCCCCGTCACGGAAAAACGGTCGGCGATCTCACCCGCCGCCATGCGCCCGTGCTTTAACAAATTTAGTATTTCCCGCCGAATCGGGTCGGCCAATGCTTTCAACATCTGTTGCAATCCCATATACCACACCTCGCTTTTAACATTTAACCTAATTGTTAAATATAGTGTAACAAAAATCCCGCCGGTTGTCAAGCGGGAAATTTGGCAAACGAAAATCACACGATCTTCGCGTGGTTGAAAAGAGTTTTCGTGCTGAACAGAATCTTTCAAAAGGAATGTAGGAGTAGAGAGTGTTGTTTGTCTTGACTCCCCCCGATGAGGGAGGTGGACAGATTATAATATGAAGTGCAACACTAAATAAAAAATAGACAATATACAACCCAAAGTGTAAAATGTAAATAACCACAAATACAACA
>JAZQJE010000017.1:0-1950 GCA_045541495.1 Acutalibacteraceae bacterium
GCTCCCACAAACCCTCCCACGAACCCGACCCCGCCCGGCGGCACCGAATCCGGGGCAACAGACGGCGGTACTCTGCCGAGTGCGGCCCAATCCCCGAAAGCGGAAAGTGAGACGGTCGCACTGCTCAAGGAAATGCTCGGACTGATTCAGAAGGGGAATATTAACAGTGTCGGCGCGGGAGCCATGCCGGAGCAAACGGGCGCGGATGTTCTGGCGGAAATTTTAAACCCAACGCCCAAAAAGTAAGAACGATACAAACACAGCACACAAAAGTAAGGAGGATATAAACACATGGCAAATGATTATACATTTAATCAAGTCGCTACAATCCTGAACGCAATCGTTCAGCAGGCGCAGGGACGGGCCGAGAACACGGGCCACGTTCCTGTTAATACAAGTGAGTTTGTCAGCATTGCCAACACAGCAATTCAGACCGTGGGCCTTGACCCGATCATGCAGTCAGTGACACAGATGATCAACCGGACGATCTTTGCACATCGGAAATACGACCGGAAATTTAAGGTTCTGGAGAATTCCGACATCGCATACGGCAACGCCGTTCGGAAGATTACGCCCCTGTTTACGGATTCCGCGGAAACACAGCCAATGTATGACAGTCAGCCCGCAGACGGTCAGAGTACGGACCAATGGACCATTAAGCGCCCGAAAGCAGTCCAGACGATTATTGCCGGGGCTGAACAGTACGAGGTACAGGCACCGACCGTTTTTGCCGACCAGCTTAAAAGCGCATTCCGGGGACCGGATGAACTTATGCAGTTTCTGGCGGCGCAGACCGGGGAAGTACAGAACGACATTGAACAGCAAGCCGAGCAGTTGGCGAGAAATACCGTCGCGAACTTTATCGGAAACATCGTCCTCAGGGCCGGGGATAATCATATTCACCTTTTGACCGAATACAACGCACAGACGGAGCTCACCCTGACGGCTACGACGGTTTATCAGCCGGGGAATTTTGAAGGCTTTGTAAAGTGGCTGTATGCGAGGATGAACCAGATTTCCGACCGGATGACGAACCGGAGTATCAACTACCATTCAACCATCGGAAGCGCTGTTATTCTGCGGCACACTCCCAAGCGGGACCAGCGGCTATTGCTGTACAGCCCGATCATGAGACAGATTGAAACAATGGCACTTTCCGGAATTTACCACAACGACCTTTTGTCCGTCGCGGAGCATGAAAGCGTGGACTTCTGGCAGGATTTCGACTATCCCGACCGCGTGGACGTTACGCCGTCTATCCTGAACACCACCGGGGCGCCCGCCGTCGGCAGTGCGGTTAACCAGACCGCAATTGTTGGTCTACTGTATGACCGGGATGCAATGGGTACAAACATCTTCAATCAGTCGGTTGATGTAACGCCGCTCAACAGCAAGGGAAGGTATTACAACACCTTCCACCATTTCACCAAGCGGTATTGGAACGACGTGACCGAAAACGGAATCCTGTTTACCCTGGACTAATGCGGCGGCACTCTATCGAGTGCGGCCCAGTATGCGCCCGTATAAGAGCGGGGAATCTCTCTTTTTATATATGAGCCGCTCACAGGTGCCGCACTTCGCGGCGCTTATGGGCGGCTCAGTTTGAAAAAGAAAGAAGGTGATTTTATGAGCTTCGCAGTTCTGTTATACACGATTTCGAAAAAGCGCAACAGCACCGCACTACCGACGGCAACACCGTTACAGACCATTTGTGAAGTCGGAAGGCCAAGCGGGTCTTAGGAAGACAAATAAGGCAGCCAACTCCTTGGCTCACAGAACGACATGGCTACGATCCGACTTATTATGGGTGGCGTCCGAAAATTCCGCTTTGATTTCTGCGATAAACGCCTCCGCCTCCTCCACGGTTTTGACCAAGTCGGAGGCCAAGCGGGTCTTAGGGAGACAAATAAGGCAGTCAACTCCTCGGCTGAACGAACGGCATGGGTCGGA
>JAZQJE010000018.1:0-31835 GCA_045541495.1 Acutalibacteraceae bacterium
CTCTGCTCTACCAACTGAGCTACAGAGGCAAAAAAAGGTGGCGACCCGGAACGGGCTCGAACCGTCGACCTCTAGCGTGACAGGCTAGCGTTCTAACCAGCTGAACTACCGGGCCGTACAGCGGGAACGCTGATTATTATACCGTTTACAAATCAATTTGTCAACTGCTTTTTTGAGAAAAATTACGTTTTCTCGTTTTTTTCGTGCTCAAACTCCATGACCGCGCATCGGCGCACGCTTTCCTTACCGTATTTGCGGCGCAACTGCTCCACTGTGTCTTCCAATTTATCTTGTCTGCCCCGTGTTTCGGGGGTATCATCTTCAAACAAACACAACTGTTCGCTTGTATCGTGGGTCAGCCGCCCCGCCGTGACTGTTAAACTGCGAATGGGCGTTCCCGCCTGCCAACAATCTTGCAACAACTCCCAGGCGCCGTCCAACAGTTCCGTTACCAGTCGTGTAGCATGAGGCAAGGGTTTTTGCCGCACTACCACTTTCAGTGACGGATATTTAACGGTCAACTGCACGGTTTGACAATACAATTCCTGCGCCCGTAACCGTGCGGCTACCGGCTCGGTGACATATAATAACCCGTTTCGCACTTCTTGTGCCGAAGACAGGTCTTGCCGAAACGTCATACCGTTTCCCACGGACTTGACTTCCCGCTTATCGGTGAACAGGCGCACGGGCTCGGTATCCATAGCGTTGGCGGAATCGTATAAACTGCCGCCCAATTTCCCAAGCGCTGCCACCAAAAACGCCCGATCCGTGGCCGCCAAATCCCCAATGGTGGCGATACCCATCCGATGCAACGTTTCCGCCGCGGAACGCCCCACGAACATAAAATTCTCCACCGGCATGGGGTATAACAGTTCCTGATAATTTTTGCGGGTAATGGCGGTGGTGGCGTCGGGTTTGCGATAATCGCTGCCCATTTTCGCAAACAGTTTATTGAACGATACCCCCACCGAAATGGTAACGCCGATCTCGTCCCGAATACGGCGACGAAGCGTATCAGCGATGGTGACTCCATCCCCAAACAATCGTTGACTACCGGTGACATCCAGCCACGATTCATCTACACTGAACGGCTCTACCCGATCGGTATATTGACAATAGATCTCATTGATACAGCGAGAAAATTCCTCATAGCGGTCGTAATGAGGCGGCACCAACACCAACTGCGGACATTTGCGCTGTGCCTGCCACACGGTTTCCGCCGTGAGAATCCCGTATTTTTTCGCGTGCTCGTTTTTCGCCAGCACAATCCCATGACGGTTTTTGGGATCACCGCAGACCGCCATGGGCACATCCCACAGTTCCGGCCGAAACACACTTTCCACTGAGGCAAAAAAACTATTACAATCGCAATGCAGTATCACCCGATCCACGGTATCCCTCTTTTCAAAATGTCGAACTAATGTTCTTTTCCCATTATACAACACCCCTCTCCGCTTTGTCAATCATCATTGACAAACTTGAAAAATACGATATACTGAAATTAATGATTAGCGAAGGGATGTATCTATGGAAAAACGCATTTACGGCACTATGCCAGACGGAACTTCCGTCGAAGAGATCACTATTCAAAAAGGCGAGTTATCGGCCACCATCATCTCCTATGGTGCCATTCTTACCAAATTGGTATATGCGGGTAAAGACGTGGTTTTGGGATTTAATACGTTGGAAGAATATCTGCCCACACCGGGTTCCATCGGCATTACGGTGGGACGATATGCCAACCGTATTGCCGACGGCAAATTCACCTTAAATGGTGTGGAATACGACGTGGGATGCAACGAAAACGGCAAAACCCATCTCCACGGCGGTGTCAAAGGGTTTGACAAATACGTGTGGACTATAACGGACGTTACGGATACCAGTGTCATGTTCCGTTTGGTATCTCCCGATGGGGATATGGGGTATCCCGGCACCATGACGGCCGATGTTTGCTACACGGTGGAAGACAACAACACGTTGGCAATCTCCTACCGCGCCGTGTGTGACAAGGATACCGTGGTCAACCTGACCAACCATTCCTATTTCAACCTAAACGGATATGACGGCGGCGATATTTTGGATACCGAACTGTATATCAACGCTGACACCTATCTGCCCGTCGATGAAAAACTCATTCCCACAGGCGAGCGCCGCACGGTGGAAGGCACGGCTTTCGATTTCCGCACAGCGAAACCCATCAGCCGTGATATAGAAAAAGACGACGAGCAATTGCGCATTGGCAAAGGATATGACCACAACTTCTGTTTAGGCGATTCCCTCAAATACCGTCACGCTGTGTCCGCTTATGCACCTCGCACGGGTATTCGCATGGATTGCTATACCAACGAGCCCGGTGTGCAGTTGTATACCGGCAATATGCTGAGTGTGGATTTCGGCAAAGGCGGTCCCCTTTCCAAACATCAAGGATTCTGCTTGGAAACACAACACTATCCTGACAGTCCCAACCAGCCCTCCTTCCCCACCACCGTGTTAAAAGCGGGCGATATCTTCGAAAGCATCACCCGTTACGCGTTCTCAAAAAAATAAGCAAAAGCGCCGATGATCATCGGCGCTTTTTTATACTTGGATGGGAACGGGAGACGCGATAGCGAGGGAATCGGGTGTTACGTCACACATCATGGCCAACACATGCACCCCTGCCGCCGCGGCTTCGCGCAATACCGCACCGAAAGCGGGATGGGTATCGTCGTTGGGCGAAAACACGGTCGCTTCGCTCATTTGAATCACAAACAAGATATAGGCTTCATACCCATCCTTGATACACGCGGTCAGTTCCCGCAAATGTTTCACGCCCCGTTCGGTGGGGGCATCGGGGAAACGGACAACGCCGTCTTGTTCCAAAGTGACCCCTTTTACTTCCACAAACGCGCGGCGGTCACCATCCTGTACATATACATCAAAACGAGAGTTGCCGCATCGCATTTCGCGACGAATAACGGCGGTTGTGGAAAACAACCCACTGTGAGGCAACCACTCGGCGGCAACGGTATTAGGGGCTTGTGAATCCATATTGATCAGCAAAGGCGATTTCCCCTGCCGTTCTTTTTCCACGGCGATGAGATCGTATTTGGTTTTGCGGGCAGGATTATTCGTTTCTGCCAACCAAACGCGGCATCCCTCTATCAACAGTTCCCGGCACCGTCCCGTGTTTTTCACGTGGACGGTCTCTTCTTTTTCGTTGATCTCCACCCGAGCAATAAAACGGTTGGGACGAGAACAAAATCGCCCCTCGATTACACGATCGTACGTCATACATCCTCCAGAAACAGCGAATGAAGTTCGTTCACTGTTTTCACGATATGAGCGGCGCCCGCTTGTTCCAATTCGTCCCGATCACCGTACCCGAACAATACACCCACGCAAGGAAGTTCTGCAGTTTTGGCACCGATCACATCAAAGGAACGGTCACCGATCATGATGGCTTGGGTAGGGTCAGCAAGACCCGCTTGGTCAAGGGCATAGGCGATAACCTGCGCTTTTTTGGCACGCCGTTCCGCCATATCACTGCCCGCGATCACGTCAAATACATCCGTCATGTTAAAGCAATCGAAGATGCGGCGGGCATACAGTTCGGGCTTGGATGTGGCTACCAACACCCGATAGCCATGGCGTTTTAAGTCCCACAGCAGTTGTTGCATACCATCGTATACCACGTTTTCATAAATGCCGCTGACCGCATAATATTCCCGATAAAAACCAAGGGCTTGTCGCGCTTGATCGTCAGTAAATCCATAGAAATCCCGAAACGAGTCAATCAGCGGTGGACCGATAAAACGGTATAGTTCTCGTTTATCCTCCACCGCGATCCCGAATTTGGCAAGAGCATATGCCACCGAATTGGTGATTCCCTCAGCGGGATCGGTGATGGTGCCGTCCAAGTCAAATAACAACGTGGTATAAGGCCGGGACAGGCATGCTTCTTCAAAGAATCGCACGGCATATGCGCTGGTAACGGGATTTTGGGCGGTATGATCCGCATAGGCCAATGTTTTGCCGTCGGACAAACAGGCCGCGCCACGCCGCACACCCGCGGGGCGAGCATAGCGCGGGTCGGTATCCGCTAACTTTTTAAGATGTTTGGCCTGTTCAGGATGTTGCCGCAAACAGGGCGGCAACAATGCCGATGGGTTGGCGGACAGACGGTCAAGGATCATCACATCCCGCAGTCCTTTAGTGTCCACATGCTCGGCAAAGCAGGTAAAGATCAGCTCAGTATAGGCATCTAAGGGAATGTGGGACAGGTCGTGAGAGTCACAGTACCGCGCTACCATGTCAAATACCGCAAAAGCCGTTTTTTGCGTGCGTTCCATGACATAACGCAGAGTGCGGCGAAATCGCCCGCTGTTATACAGCCGATCTAATGCTTGTTCAATGTGATGAAGATGATCTAACTCTTCAGCCGATAGCCACGGCGTTTCCTGTACTTCGTACGGCGGAAGTGTACCGTATCGACAGGGATACTGTTCGGGATGTTCCCGCATATCCGCGCCGTGAAGCAGTTTTAGGAACCCCAGTTGCAGCATATGGGGATTCAGCGCCCAAGCGGTGTTGAAACCGTTCTGAAAAGTGTTCATATCCTCATAGGGCAATCCGGCAATTAGGTCGATATGGGTATGGATATTGCCCCCCACGATCAGTTTGCGGATATTGTCCGTCAAACGGGTGGTATCGGTTTTACGATGAACGGCAGCGAGGGTCGGTTCGTGAAAACTTTGCAGACCGATCTCCATTTGGAACAATCCCGCAGGGGCTTCGGACAGCAGCACAAGGGTATCTTCGTCCAGCAGATCGCCGCCGATCTCAAAGTGGAAGCAAACACCTTTCGGGAACGCTGTACCGTATCCGTTAATTAAAAACTGAAAAATCTCGTTGGCGCGTTGACGATTGGCATTAAACGTACGGTCCACCAGTTTTACGGTTTTGGTTCCGCTGTTTGCCAGCAGCAACAGTTCCCGTTTCACTCGTTCCAAGGGATAAAATCGCACACCGCCGCATCGGCCAGACAGGCAAAAAGCGCAGGAAAAGGGGCAACCGCGGCTGGTTTCCAAGTAGGCGATACGACCGTTCAGCGTATCAAAATATTCCGATACATAGGGGCTGGGTGGTTCTTCTTCGGTTAAGTACGGCGGAGATATTTGTAATTTCTCGCCTTTTCGATAGCTGACACCGTCTATCGCGCCGAGAGGCATACAAAGGGCGAGGGCATCCAACAAACGAGAAACGGGGTATTCCCCCTCCCCTGCTACCACGGCGTCCACATCAGGATTTTCGAGCAGTACTTGTTCGGTGCAATAACTCACTTCGGGACCGCCGAAAAACACAAAGCAATCAGGGCGTTCGGCCTTGACACGCCGCGCCAGTTCCCGCGTTTGGGTGATGTTCCAGATATAACAACTAAACCCCACTGCAGCGGGAGCATGGGCTAAGATGCGGCGGAGGATCGCCTCCGTCGGCTCGTTAATGGTGCCCTCTACCACGGTGGCGTTGACCGAATGTGTACCGTAACGGCGCACACCCGAAAGCAAACACCATGGTGCCAGCGAAGAATGAATATATTGGGAATTCAGTGAACAAAAAACGGCGTTCATAAGCACTCCTTTTACCATGCTTTTCTTGAATTGTATTCTACCACACCGTCCTAATAAATGCAATCGTTGACGGGTATACTGTTTGTAAGGAGTTGATACAATGAACAGCGATACCATTAAATTGTTAAAAGAATGTAACGCGGGATGTAAAAGCGCCACCAACAGTATGGAACAGGTAATGCCCTTTGTAGGTGAAAATCATGGATTGCGGGATATTTTAAAAAAATACAACGACGAGCATATTTCCATCGGGGATGAATGCCACGCCCTGCTCAATGAAGTACAAGAGGATGAGAAAGACCCTCACCCCGCCGCCAAAGTGTTTTCGTGGATCTCTACGGAAATGAAATTAATGATGGACAGTCAACCCGACCACGTGGCAGAACTGCTCACAGACGGGTGTCACATGGGCATCAAATCCCTCAGTCGATATCTCAACCAGTATTCCGAGGCATCGGAAGAAAGCCGTCGCCTGGCACGAAAACTCATCGATTGCGAAAAACAGTTTTATAACGAATTGTTACCGCTGGTATAAAAAACGGGAGATGCAAAAGCATCTCCCTTTTCCTATTTCACGATGACAAAACCCATTTTTTTCATCACTTTGCTTAACGTCTTGTTGGCCACATAGGCGGCATGTTCGGCGCCTTGTTTCATGAGCGTTTCCAACTGCGCTTTATCTTTCATCAGTTCATTAAACCGTTCTTGGATAGGGGTGAGTTCCGCGGCGACCGCTTCACCCACGGCGGTTTTGAAATCGCCGTAGCCTTTGCCTTCAAATTCCGTTTCCACCTGTTCCAAGGTCTTACCCGTTACGGCGGCATAGATCTCCATCAGGTTATTCACCCCATCCTTGCCAGGGGCGTAACACACCTTCGCTTCGCTGTCGGTAACGGCACGGCGGAACTTACGGATGATGGTATCTTTATCGTCCTTCATCGAGATGAAAGCGTTTTGATTTTCGTCGGATTTGGACATTTTCTTAGCCGGATCTTGCAACGAGCGCACTCTGGCACCCGTTTTCATAATATACGGTTCGGGCACGGTGAAAGTGGGCGAATACCGATTGTTAAACCGCATTGCCAAATCCCGTGTCAGTTCACAATGTTGTTTTTGATCTTCACCCACCGGCACGTAATCGGGTTGGTAAAGCAAAATATCTGCCGCCATCAACGCGGGATAGGTAAAGAGTCCCGCATTGATATTATCGGCGTGACGAGCCGATTTATCTTTGAACTGGGTCATGCGGGATAATTCGCCGAACTGGGTCTGACAGGAAAGCAACCAACTGAGTTGAGCGTGAGCCGACACTTGTGATTGCACAAACAGCAAGGATTTTTCGGGATCCAGACCGATGGCCAGCAACAATGCAAACATTTCATTGGTCTGTTGGCGCAGTTTAGCGGGTTCTTGTTTGACGGTAACGGCATGAAGATCCGCCACCGCAAAGAAACAATCAAAATCTTCCTGCATAGCCACCCAGTTGCGCAGAGCGCCCAAATAGTTACCCAAGGTGGGAATACCGGTAGGTTGTATACAACTTAATGCTCGTTTTTTGCCTTCCATCGATGATAGCTCCCTTTAAGAACAAAAATCTTTTCTATATAGTAGCACACTCGCATTGACTTTTTCAACCAAAAATTGTAATATTAAGTGTATATTGCTGTTTTTATTTGAGGAGGGGCTTTATGACAGCCTTGGAACACCTAGCAGAGGTATTATTTCCCGATGTTACCTTAACGCCGGAAGATTATGAAGTTCGCTATCCCGCCCGACAATTAAAAGAAAGCGCCCGCGTTACCCGTATTGCGCCGTCCCCCACGGGATATCTGCATTTGGGTGTGTTGTTCACCGCCTCGGTGAACTATCTGACCGCCCGTGCCACTGACGGTGTGTTTTATTTCCGTTTGGAAGATACCGATAAAAAGCGGGAAGTGGACGGCGGTGCCGAAGATATTCTCACGGGCTTGCGCCAATACGGCTTGGACATTGACGAAGGATACGAAGCCCCCGGTAAGGAAACGGGCAACTACGGTCCCTACCGTCAAAGCGATCGTGCGGTGATCTATCACACCTATGCCAAGGCCTTGCTGTTGCAAGGACAAGCCTACCCCTGTTTCTGCACCGCCGAAGAATTGGATGCCACACGTACCGTGCAGGAACAAAATAAGCAGCGCACGGGATATTACGGCTCTTACGCCCGTTGCCGCGACCTATCCCCCGAAGAAGCCCTCGAACGGGTAAAAGCGGGACACCCCTACGTGGTGCGATTGCGTTCTCCCGGTGATGAAAGCCGCCGTGTGAAATTTGACGATATGATCAAAGGCACCATTGAAATGCCCGAAAACGATCAAGATATCGTGTTACTGAAAACCGACGGTATCCCCACCTATCACTTTGCCCATGCGGTGGACGATCATTTAATGCGCACCACCCATGTCATCCGCGGTGACGAGTGGATCGCTTCGGTACCGATCCACCTGCAGTTGTTCCGTATGTTGGGCTTTAAACCGCCCAAATACGCCCACGTCAGCCCCATCATGAAAGAGGACGAGGGCGGCAAACGGAAGTTGTCCAAACGAAAAGATCCCGAAGCCGCCGTACATTTCTACACCGAACAGGGATATCCCGCCGACAGTGTGATGGAATATCTCTTGACAGTGGCAAACAGCGATTATGAAGAATGGCATCGGCACAACCCCGAAAAGACCCGCGCCGACTTCCCCTTCAACCTCAAAAAAATGAGTGTCTCGGGCGCGTTGTTTGACCTGAACAAACTCAACGACGTGAGTAAAAATGTCATTGCCGTCATGGATGCCGCTTCGGTCACCAAACAGGTGCTGGAATGGGCAAAAGCAAACGATACCGCCTTCTATGAACGATTGGCGGCGGATCGCACGATGGCAGAAGGCATCTTCGCCATTGACCGCGGCGGCAATAAGCCTCGAAAAGACATTGCCAAATGGAGCGATACTCCCGCGTATACGGCGTTTTTCTTTGAAACGCCCGCCGAGTTCCCCTGGCCGGAAACGCTCCAAAAAGAGGACATTAAAACCGTTTTGCAGGCATATCAAGAGGTTTATGACCCTACGCAGGATAAACAAGCGTGGTTTGACGCCATCAAAACGCTGTGCCCGTCCCTTGGTTTTTGTCCCGAGGTGAAAGAATATAAGAAAAATCCCGAAGCCTATAAAGGCCATGCGGGTGATGCCAGTACGGTGATTCGGGTGGCGGTAACAGGCCGTCGCAACACCCCCGATCTGTGTTCTATCATGCAGTTGTTGGGCAAGGAGAAAGTCCTCCGCCGTTTAAATACCGCTGCGAATACGTTATAAGGAGCAACACTATGTCCGAAGAGATCAAAAGTGCCGGTGTCGGCAGTAACTTTATTCATGATATCATCGACGAGGAGTTGAAGCCTGACGGCCGTTGTTACGGTCAGCAGGTACACACCCGTTTCCCGCCAGAACCCAACGGATATCTGCATATCGGTCATGCCAAAGCCGTATGCATCGATTTCGGCACAGCACTGAAATACGGCGGTATCTGTAACTTGCGTATGGATGACACCAATCCCACCAAAGAAGACGAGGAATACGTGGACGCCATTCAAGAGGATATCCATTGGTTGGGGTACGATTGGGACGATCGGTTTTATTTTGCCTCGGATTATTTTGAAACGATGTACGAGATTGCGGTATCTCTCATCAAAAAGGGATTGGCATACGTGTGCGAATTAACACCCGATCAGATGCGGGAAAACCGCGGCGATCTCACCCATCCCGCCGTCAGCCCTTATCGTGACCGTCCGATGGAAGAAAGTTTGGATCTGTTCAGCCGTATGCGGGCAGGGGAATTTGCCGATGGTGCCATGACACTGCGTGCCAAGATCGATCTTGCCAGTGGCAACTTCAATATGCGCGATCCCGTGATCTATCGTATCAACCATCTTCCTCACCATCGCCAAGGTGACAAATGGTGCATTTATCCCATGTATGATTTTGCTCATCCGCTGGAAGATGCCATTGAGGGGATCACTCATTCGTTGTGCTCGTTGGAATTTGAAGATCACCGTCCGCTGTACAACTGGGTGGTGGAACACGCCGATCTCCCCGGGAAACCCCGCCAAATCGAGTTTGCTCGCTTAAACATCAATTACACGGTCATGTCCAAACGGAAATTGCGCCGTTTGGTGGAAGAAAACTATGTATCCGGTTGGGACGATCCGCGGATGCCCACTTTACGAGGGCTCCGCCGCAGAGGATACACCCCCGCCTCTATCCGCAATTTCATTGAACGTGTGGGCGTTGCCAAAGTCCCCAGCATGGTGGAAGTGGCGTTGTTAGAGCATTGTCTGCGGGAAGATCTCAACGAAAACGCCACCCGCGCTATGGCGGTATTGCACCCCGTGAAACTCACCATCATCAATTACCCCGAAGGGCAAAGCGAGACCTTCGCCATGGAAAATCATCCCTATTATCCCGAACGGGGCACTCACTCGGTATCGTTCTCCCGTGATCTGTATGTAGAACGAGATGATTTTATGGAAGAGCCGGTAAAAGGCTATTTTCGTTTGTTCCCCGGCAACGAAGTGCGACTCAAATCTGCTTATGTGGTGCGTTGCACCGATTGTGTGAAAGACGAAAACGGTAACGTTACGGAAATTTTGGCCACCTATGATCCCCAGACCCGCGGCGGGAACACACCTGACGGACGCAAGGTAAAAGGCACCATCCATTGGGTAGACGCGGCTACTGCCAAAACTGCGGAAGTGCGGTTGTACTCGTCGTTGTTCATGGATCCCGAACCGGAAAGCGGCGAAGGCGATTTTCTCGATCATATGAATAAAGAATCTTTGGAAGTGCTCACCGATTGTAAGATTGAAGCGGGTATTCTTCCTGCCGAAGCCCCGGCGGCGTTCCAATTCCTACGGTTGGGGTACTTCTGTATTGATAACACCGACAGCACGGCGGAACATCCCGTATTCAATCGTTCCGTATCGTTGAAAGACAGTTTTAAGAAACAATAAAAAAATGTGCCCGATAGAATATCATCGGGCACATTTTTGGGTTTTATCAGATCGTATCGTCTTCATCGGCGCGAGTATCGCGGGAAAGACGGCGCGCGCGGCGCATATCATCGGCAGAATACTGTTTGGGAATACGGGTATTGTCCCCTTTTTCCGTGGTTTCTTCTACGGGCGTTTTATCGCGGTCTTCAAAAATAGACTCTTCGGCAGAGGCCTGTGCAAGCGCCACATTCAAATCACGACGTTTATCCAGATCTTCGTTGGGATGTTCCTCATAGTAAGGGTCAATAATGTTCTTTTTCACAAGAGGGAAGATCATAAACTGGATAAGGAACGAACGGAATGCCGGAAAGAAGAAAAGATGTGCCGCCAACAAAACCACGATCGCAATGCCCAGATCCACGGTAAAGAGGATCAGCGTACCAACCGCGGATAACAGCAACAAAACAAGGAAGATCAAAAAGTTTTGTTTCATTCCCACAAAGGCGAACAGATAACTGTTTTTGATCAGTTGTTTGAGCGACATACGGAAAGTGATCATTTGCAAATAAATGTAATACCGCGCGAAGGTGGTGAGAAGCGCCAGCAACAACACCGCCGCTGTCAGGATCACGTTGAGGATTCCGCTTTCTTCGCTGAACAGAAGCGCGCCCCCGTAAAAGTATACATTGTAGGCAAACAGGGCGGTAACCAACAGTTCCAAGATACTCACGATCAAGCCTTGTTTCCAGTTTTTCTTGATGGTATCAAAGAAATCCGCCGGTAAAAACACGTGTTTTTCACGGACATAGTTGCGGGTCACATACGTAAGGCCTACTTCCGCTAACCCCTGTGTGACCACAGGCAAGGATACCAACGCATACAACAAGTTGGCGATGACCAGTTTAAAAAATTTGCGGGCATATAATTCCCAGAACAAGAAAAATCGCTTTTTCTCCGGCTCGTTTTTGGATACGCCGGGTCCCGGTTTGGAATAGTTGATGTTAAACAGCCCCACAATAACACTCCTGTCTTTTTACGATCCCGTTAATGTCATAGAAAAAAACGCAACAACAACGCGCGCAGTCCCACATCCACCGCTCCTGCGGCAAACAATAACGGTAAGAGCAATAAAAACTGTACACAATACAGTCGGAAATTTTGCCATAACCCGCCGCAATGCGCGCCGCGGGGCATCAATTGACCCGCTAATTGCAACGACATTTTGACGGACAGTAAATACCCGCGTGACAACACCGCGGCTTCCAGCAGCGAATGAGGCAGTATAAATACCGCCGCCAGCAGCACCCCTGATCCGCCACAAGAATAGTGATGTGCCTGTGCGAGGCCTACCCCGATTCCCCACAAAAGCGGCACCGCCAACGCAAAAGGCGCACCGCAAGCAGAAAGACCCGAAAGGAATACCACCGCCAGTAAGCACAGAGTTTGGAAACAAGACAAAAAGAATTGTGCAAACCCGCCTTGCAGGCCGCCTGTGATAGGTTGTATGGCCAGCAACGCCGTAACGGACGACGGTAGGTCATCCGCCCACGCCGCGTACACGATTACACCGCAACCACAGCCAATAAGCAGTAATAAAAGCAACGGAAGCACACGGCGGAGATCCACCGTGTGCCGTTTTATAGAGTTTGTCCTTTTCATAAGCGGTCCTCCGTTTCTCTGTCACTGCATTGTATGCAGAAACCAAAACGGATATGACCACACTTTATCGACGGCGTTTTCCGTTGATACCCAAAATGCCGCCCAATGCGCCGATACCAATCATCAGCGCCGCTTTCGCAAGTAATAGGGTACTTGCCTGATCAGGCAAAACGGCAAATCCTGCAGCAGCCGTGAGTAAAAACAACAACCCACCGATACCCGCGCCGTATAACAGACCCCGTTCTCGCGATACGCGAGCGGCTGCGAAACCACCGGCAAACGCACCGATACTTGCCGCGATCAATGCCAGTGGCGAAACAGCTTTGACGGGAAACACACCCGAGGCCATGAGCGCTGCCATCAGCAACAACGCCAAGACACAGGCGGCGGCTCCAACGGCTACACCGATTGCCAACGGTCGGAAAATACGCCATCCGAGAGATCCTTTTTCGCTGCGAGTTTTCATGTTTTCAGCCTCCGCGATCCATAGTACTATACCTTATTCTGCGAAAGCGGAAAATAGTACAGCGAAATTAGATATCGTCATCATCGTCATCATCGTCAGCGGGCGTATCGTGCACAGTATCACAGCTTTGCAGAGCCCACTTCTTGATGACCATTTTGTTGCAATTGGCACCGGTTTCGATGACCAACGTATCTTCTTTTACCGTCACCACACGGCCGCAGATACCGCCGATGGTGGTAATCTCGTCACCCACACGGATGTTATTGCGCATTTGTTGCTCTTCCTTTTGGCGTTTGCGCTGAGGACGAATCATCATAAAATACATCAGCACCACAACCAAGATGATGGGCAGGAAACCGATCAATCCTCCCAAAACACCACCGACTTGCTGAGCACCGTCACCGACGCCGGTAGTCGTTGTATCGGCAACCAAGGAAATAAAATCGAACATAATACAGCACCTCCAAAATAATCGCCTATCATTATACCGCAACTGCGGCAGGATAGCAAGGGGAAAAGCAAAAATTCACAATTTAGACACGCTTGTCCAATACACCGGTATATTGATGATAAAACTCCTCAAACGTACCGTTGTCCAGTGCCTCGCGGGTTCGTTCAGTTAACGTATTGTAGAAATACAGATTGTGCATCACACATAACCGCATGGCCAACATCTCGTTGGCCTTAAACAAATGACGGATATAGGCACGAGAATGGCGGCGGCAGGTGGGACAATCACATTCCTCGTCGATGGGTCTCAAATCGTGCTCATATTTTTGGTTGAGTATATTGCGATGCCCACTCCATGTAAATACATGGGCATGGCGGGCGTTACGGGCAGGCATCACGCAGTCAAACAAGTCCACCCCACGGTATACGCCTTCTAAAATATTTTCCGGTGTACCGACGCCCATAAGATAGCGAGGCTTATCGACAGGCATATAGGGCTCCACTGCTTCGATGATGCGATACATCTCTTCCGTCGGTTCTCCCACCGCCAAGCCGCCGATAGCATAGCCATCCAGATCCATGGCGGCGATCTCTTTCATATGGGCGATCCGCAGATCTTCAAAGGTACATCCTTGATTGATCCCAAACAGCAATTGCTGGGGGTTTACCGTATCGGGCAACGCATTTAACCGATCGTGTTCCTGTTTACAACGCTGTAACCAACGCGTGGTGCGGGCACAGGATTTGGCCGAATACTCATGGGTGGCGGGATTTTCCACACATTCGTCAAACGCCATGGCGATGGTCGATCCCAAATGGGATTGAATACGCATGCTTTCCTCCGGCCCGATAAACAGCCGACGTCCGTCAATATGGGAAGAAAACGTTACGCCTTCTTCTTTGATTTTACGGAGTTTGGCAAGCGAGAACACCTGAAATCCGCCGCTGTCAGTCAAGATCGGCCCATGCCATCCCGTAAAGGTATGTAATCCTCCCAATTCTTTCACCAATTCATCACCGGGCCGCAAATGTAGGTGATACGTGTTGCATAATTGCACTTGGCACTTGAGGTCTTTCAAATCGTAGGCGGATACCGCCCCTTTGATGGCGCCGCAGGTGGCAACATTCATAAATGCAGGAGTCTGTATCGTGCCGTGGGGGGTTTGAAACTCGCCCCGCCGCGCCGCGCCGCAGGTTTTTAAAATTTTCATCTTAAAATCCACCCTTTATACAATGAGCATGGCATCGCCGAAACTGAAGAAACGGTATTGGCTTTCTACCGCGTAGCGGTAGGTCTCCATGGTCTTTTCATACCCTGCAAATGCGCTGACCAACATAATCAACGTACTTTCGGGCAAATGGAAATTGGTGATGAGGCCATCCAACACCTGAAATTGATATCCGGGATAGATGAAGATATCTGTCCACCCGTCAGCGGGGTTCACCTCGCCGTCGGTCAATCCCACACTTTCCAGTGTGCGGCAACTGGTAGTTCCCACCGCAAACACCCGTCCGCCGTTTTTCTTGGTACGGTTAATAAGCTCGGCCGTTTCGGCGGACAACTCGTAATGCTCCGAATGCATTTTGTGATCGGTGATCTCCTCGGCTTTTACGGGACGGAACGTCCCCAGCCCCACATGCAGGGTGACAAACCCGATATTCACACCCTTATCTTGCAAGGCTTGCAACAGTTCGGGGGTAAAATGCAATCCCGCCGTGGGCGCCGCCGCCGATCCGATCTCTTTAGAATAGACCGTTTGATACCGTTCTTTGTTTTGCAATTCCTGCGTAATATAATGGGGCAATGGCATTTGGCCAATGGTTTCCAACAACGCATAAAAATTGCCGTTATAGGTAAATTTAACCACGCGATTGCCCTCGGGCGTAACATCCAACACTTCCGCTTCCAACGCACCGTCGCCGAACATCAACACATTACCGGGTTTTGCCTTTTTTCCCGGCCCTGCCAATACTTCCCACACATCATTTCCCTTGGGAGTCAGCAATAACAGTTCCACTGCACCGCCTGTCCCTTTACGCTGCCCGTATAACCGCGCGGGTAACACGCGACTATCGTTGAGGATCAAGCAGTCGCCTGCCTCTAAATAGTCTAGAATATCATAAAAATGGCGATCCGCCCGCTCCCCCGTTTTGCGGTCCAACACCAATAAGCGGGAATGATCCCGCGGTTCGATAGGTTGCTGGGCAATTAGGGATTCGGGCAAATCGTAGAAAAAATCCTGTCGTTTCATGAAAGTTTTCGTTTCTCCGTATCCTTCGAAATTGTTGACATCACTGTTGTATAATGCTACAATGGAATGTGGAAAAAGTCAAGTGAATATCCGCGTATACGGCTGTTTTTCTTGGGCCTGAAAGGAAATGATAATAATGAAAAAATTTAATGTAGGCATCATCGGTTGCACCGGCATGGTGGGTCAGCGTTTCGCTACCTTGCTGGCAGATCATCCGTGGTTCACGGTAACGGCACTTGCCGCCAGTCCCCGTTCCGCCGGCAAGACCTATGCCCAGGCGGTGGGCAATCGTTGGGCGATGACAACACCCATGCCGCAACAATTCGCCGATATGACGGTGTTGGATGCTTCCGACGTGGCGGCGGTCAGCAGTAAAGTGGATTTCGTGTTCTGCGCCGTGGATATGAAAAAAGATGAGATCCGCTCGCTAGAAGACGCCTATGCCAAAGCGGAATGTCCCGTGGTATCCAACAACAGTGCCCACCGTGGCACCCCCGACGTTCCTATGATCATTCCCGAGCTGAACGCCGACCATGTGGCGGTCATTGACAGTCAACGGAAACGCCTCGGCACCAAACGCGGGTTCGTAGCGGTCAAATCCAACTGTTCATTGCAAAGTTATGTTCCCGCCCTGTTCCCTCTCACCAAATTCGGTATCACCAAATCGCTCGTGTGCACCTATCAGGCCATCTCCGGCGCGGGCAAAACCTTTGAGCGCTGGCCTGAAATGGTGGATAACGTGATTCCCTACATCGGTGGCGAGGAAGAAAAATCCGAACAAGAACCGCTGAAGATCTGGGGCCACGTGGAAGATGGTATCATCGTCAACGCCACTTCTCCCGAGATCACCGCTCAGTGTCTGCGTGTACCCGTCACTGACGGTCACTTCGCCGCAGTATTCTGCAGTTTTGAAAACAAACCCTCTAAAGAGGAAATTCTTGACATATGGAAATCTTTCAAAGGCCGCGCACAGGAGTTGGATCTGCCCAGTGCACCCAAGCAATTCCTCCATTACTTTGAAGAGGATAACATGCCTCAAACCAATCTCCACCGCGGTCTCGAAAACGGTATGGCCATTTCCTTGGGCCGTCTGCGGGAAGATTCTCAGTACGATTATAAATTTGTCGGGTTATCCCACAACACGCTGCGCGGTGCCGCAGGCGGCGCGGTCTTGTTAGCGGAATTACTTTGTGCGGAAGGATATATGGACAAATAAATTCAATATGAAGGAGGTTTTCCCATGAGCAAACCCACTATTTTCACCGGTGCCGGTGTGGCTCTCGTCACCCCCATGCACGCGGACGGACGTGTCAATCATGAGAAGTACCGGCAGTTGATCGATTTCCAGATCGAAAACGGCACCGACGCTATTATCGCGGTCGGCACCACCGGCGAAGCCTCCACCTTAAGTTACGACGAGCATGCCGAAGCATTGCGCACCGCCATTGAACACACGGCAGGGCGCGTACCGGTGATTGCAGGAACAGGGTCTAACGATACCGCCCACTGCATTCGCTTATCGACAGAAGCCAAAGCCATGGGCGCCGACGGCTTGTTGCTTGTCACCCCCTATTACAACAAGACCTCACAGCGGGGGCTGATCGCTCACTATACCGCCATTGCCAAAGCCATCGACCTGCCCCTTATTCTGTACAACGTCCCCTCTCGCACGGGCGTAAACATCAAACCCGAAACGGTGGCGGAACTGTACAAGTTGGATAACGTGGTCGCCATCAAACAGGCAAACCCCAGTATGTCCGAAACGGCGCAGATCGCCGCCTTGTGCGATATTGATATCTATTCAGGCAATGACGATCTCATCGTCCCCATACTGTCCCTTGGCGGCAAAGGTGTCATTTCGGTGTTGTCCAATGTACTGCCACGGCAAACTCACGATCTGTGCGCCGCCTGGCTCAGCGGAGAGACCGACAAAGCCCTTCAGTTGCAACTGTCTTATTTGGATCTGGCGAATGCCTTGTTTACGGACGTGAACCCCATCCCCGTAAAAGAAGCACTGAACCAAATGGGCTTTGCCGTGGGCGACTGTCGGTTGCCCCTGTACGCCATGGACGAAAGTATGAAACAAAAACTGGCTGCCGTTTTACGGCACTATGAATTGATTTAAGGATGAGTAGCGTATGACAAACATTCTTCTTTGCGGTTGCAACGGCAAAATGGGACGGGCGGTCACCGCTTGTGTGGCAGGTCGTGACGATTGTCGTATCGTGGCGGGCGTGGATCTCAACACCACCGCTTCGGATTATCCCGTGTTTTCGTCCATCGGCGATTGCACCGTCAAAGCCGACGTGATCGTGGATTTTTCCCATCCCAGTTGTTTAAGCGGGATCTTGGCGTATGCTGTCAGCAACCAAACGCCCGCCATCATCTGTACCACGGGATTATCGGAAGAGCAACTAACGGCGATCCGCCAAACCGCCGAAACCGTACCGTTGTTCTTCAGCGCCAATATGTCGCTGGGTGTCAGCCTGCTGGCGGAACTGGCAAAAAAAGCCGCCGCTATTTTGGGCGATTCCTTTGATGTGGAGATCATCGAAAAGCATCACAATCAAAAATTGGATGCGCCATCGGGTACGGCATTGATGCTCGCAAACGCCGTCAGCGAAGGACTGGCCTATGAACCTCATTATGTGTTTGACCGTCACGCCGTTCGGCAAAAACGGGACCCTCACGAGATCGGGTTTAGTGCTATCCGCGGCGGTACCATTGTGGGCGAACACGATATCCTGTTTGCGGGGCACGACGAGGTCATCACCTTATCCCACAGTGCCCAATCCAAAGAAGTGTTTGCGGCAGGCGCCGTCAACGCCGCCGTGTTTATGAAAGATAAACCGGTCGGCCTCTATTCCATGAAAGATCTGGTATCACAACTATAACAAAAAATAACGGCGGCAGGGACCAATCCCTGCCGCCGTTATTTTTTGTTTCATTCCTAATACAAGAAAACTATCCCATCGTTTGTGTCAGTCCGCATCAATGCCGCGCTTTTCTAATCTGCCAAGCCAGTATAGTTTAACTGCATTATTAATTGTGCCAACAATAAAAAAACAAGAAAGTACACCTGTGAAGACCAACATAAAACCAATCGCAACAACTTGACTCATATCGGCAAATGCTATTTTCGCATATTCTCGACCAATTGCTCCGGCCAATATACCGACGATTACTGCCGTAATCGCCACCGAACTGATTGCACCGGCAGTGGTTTTTCTGATGGAAGTAGTATCTTTTTTATCCAAATCTTTGTGAATCTTTATGGGAATCAGCATACCAGTGATGAATGATGGCAGAACAACAAAAACGGCTAACCAGTTTGCTCCAAACTCCATAAAAAAGTACAGCAACGATAAAACCCACATATTAACAAGATATTCTGCGGAGAGAATGAGGTTGAACATTACACGCCGCTTGGTAATTCTTGGATCCTTTTCCAAAAAGAGAATAAGTATAATAGCAATCGCTGAAAAGAAAAAAGCAGCAGACGGAAAAATCCAGAAAACTCCCGGTCGAAACTTAGCCACCAAAAACTCAAATGAAATACACAAGCATGGGGCAAGGAATGCTAACTTTTTTATCATATGTTTCTCGAAATCAACCCCGCTTTTGACATAGTTGACTACACTCTTAACTTTCATCTAGTTGCATATCCCCTCTTAAACTAATATACACACAAAGGCGCCGTCCCCAAATTGAAGCACACACAAGGGGACTGACACAAGGGGACGGTTCTCCTGTGTTCGTTTTTTGCTCGTTCGTACATTTTTACTATCTGATTAAAGCATAACACTTTACGCATTTTCCGTCAAGAAAAAAGGGGGGGCGAAAACCGCCTCTATTACCACAGTACAAATAGAAAGTGCGGAGAATGTATACACATTCTCCGCGTTTTTTGAAACCTCGTTATTTACGCTCGAAGGATTGGCAGTCTACGCACGCACATTCCGTAGGATTAGATTCATGAGTACCGACTTTGATACTGTTCAGCGAGCAGTAGTTCTCCATACCGCAATGATAGCGGCACTGATCCACCGTGCAGTGGATGGAACGATTTTCCTGGCATTTGTCCATGTTTGTCCCCTCCTTTACTTGGTTTCGATCATAGTATGACCATTTGCAGCAAAAATAAAAGCATCTCTGAAAATTTCAGAGATGCTTGTTGTTATTGTTCGGCTACTTCCACCAAAATTTCCCGCAATTCGGGGACACCTTCGCCCGTAATAGCGGAAAACGGGATCCATTGTACCCCTTCAAAATCCGCCAATTCCTCTTCCAATGCCGCCAATCGTTTTGCCCGTTCGGTCTTGTTGAGTTTATCGGCTTTGGTAAGTACGATGAGGAACGGAATCTCACATTGCACCAGATAATCGATCATCTGCAGATCGTCAGCGGTAGGCGGATGACGCATATCCACCAGTTGCAAGACCAATCGCAAATCACGGTCATCGTCAAAATAATGCTCAATGGTGCGGCTGAACCGTTGCTTTTCCGCTTGGGAGATCTTAGCATAACCGTATCCGGGCAGATCCACCAGACGCATGGTATCCAGTCTATAAAAATTGATGGTGGCAGTCTTGCCGGGGGTAGCACTGGTACGCGCCAAATTTTTGCGGTTAAGCAGCTTGTTGATAAGAGAAGACTTGCCCACATTGGAACGGCCGGAAAAAGCGATCTCCGGCAAGGTGGACGGAATCAACTGGCCGCTGACACCCGCCGATATCTCATACACTGCCGATTCGATTTTCATGGGTGCGCCTCCTTTGTCTTCATTGCGGCATCAATGCTGCTTCCACCACGGTGTCCACCGTACGCGCTGTCACAAATTTTAAATGCTTTTTCACCGTATCGTCAATTTCCGCCAGATCGGGTTCGTTATCTTTCGGGATTACCACCGTGGTCATGTGATGGCGATAGGCTGCCATAGTCTTCTCTTTTAAACCACCGATGGGCAACACTTTTCCACGCAGTGAGATTTCACCCGTCATGGCCACATCACCACGCGCGGGAATTCCCGTTAAAGCAGAGATCATGGCGGTTGCCATAGTAACCCCTGCGGAAGGACCGTCTTTGGGGACTGCTCCCTCAGGGACATGGATGTGAATATCTTTGGTTTTGTAGAAGTCTTTTTCGATATTCCACCGTTCGGTGCAGGAACGGATATAACTGACCGCCGTACGGGCAGATTCTTTCATCACGTCACCCAGTGAGCCCGTTAATTCCAGTTTGCCACTGCCGTCCAATACCGCCACTTCAATAGGCATAGTTTCGCCACCGACGGCGGTCCACGCTAAGCCGTTGACTACGCCGATTTCGTTTCGGCGATCGTCGAATTCTTCTTTAAACTTGCGGGGACCTAAATAATCCGCCAGATTTTTAGCCGTGACGATTACCTGGTCGCTCTCGCCGGATACGATCACCTGTGCGCATTTGCGGCAAACGGTGGCAATACACCGTTGCAAATTACGCACACCGCCTTCGCGGGTATACCCGTCGATCATCAGGCGCAGTGCATCGGCACGGATCTTTAATTGATCGGCAGAAAGTCCATTTTCAGCTAATTGCTTTTTCACTAAATGGTTGCGGGCAATATGATATTTCTCCTCAGCCGTATAACTGGAAAGAGTGATCACGTCCATTCGATCATAGAGCGGCGCGGGGATATCCTCCGCCGTATTGGCAGTGGTAATAAACAGCACCTGCGATAAATCGATAGGCACTTCCACATAATGGTCCACAAAGGCTTTGTTTTGTTCACTATCCAACACTTCCAGCAAAGCGGAAGACGGATCACCGTTATAACTGTTCCCCAGTTTATCCACTTCATCCAACAAAATCAGCGGATTCATGGTTTTGGCTTTGGTGATGGCGGTGACAATCCGTCCCGGCATGGAGCCAATATAGGTCTTGCGGTGACCGCGGATTTCCGATTCGTCTTTCACACCGCCCAGCGACACCCGCACATAACGACGGCCCAATGCTTCGGCAATAGATTCGGCAATGGACGTTTTACCTACACCCGGCGGGCCCACCAAACAGATGACCTGTCCTTTGGTCCCTTCGATAAGACGGCGCACCGCCAACAATTCCAAAATGCGCTCTTTCACCTTTTGCAAGCCGTAGTGATCCCGCTCCAAAATTTTGCGGGCACGTTCCAGATCCAACCGTTCTTCGGAATAGGTATTCCACGGCAGGTCTAAGCAAGTTTCCAGATAATTGCGGGTAACGGTGGCTTCATGAGATCCGAACGGCATTTTCGCCAAACGGTCACACTCTTTCAGCAGTTTGTCGGCCACTTCATTGTCCAACGACAACCCGCGGATCTTGGCGCGCAATTCCTCTGCCTCTTCCAGCGGCGAGTCATTTTCACCCAACTCGTCGGCAATGGCTTTCATCTGCTCGTGAAGATAATAATCCCGTTGATTTTTATCCATGGATTTCTGCACTTGCTGTTCAATACCGCGTTCCAATTGCAAGATCTCCACTTCTCCCGTGAGTAAAGACAGCAATTCTTCCGCACGATCTTGCACCGATACCGTTTCCAGTAGCGGTTGCTTGTCTTCCGCGGGGGCGGGTAACGCCGCCGTAATACGGTCGATGAGTTCCCCTGCACGGTGGATGGACATGAGCTGTGTTATATCATCGGGGGCTTCACCCGCCAACTGTATGTAACGTTCAAAGCAGGAACGGCATTGCCGCACATAGGCGCGCTCCAACATCGGGTCGATGATGGGACGTTGCAGACATTCCCGCACTTCCGCCTCAAAATACGGCTCTTCCTGTATCATGGTGCGAACACGGGCGCGATAAAGGCCCTCCACCGCCACGCGAAATGTATCCGACGGCATTTTCAACACTTGGCGGACACGGGCCACTACCCCCACCGTATATACATTATCGGCCGTGGGGTTCTCCTGTGCCATATCCTTTTGGGCGACCAAGAAAATGCACTGATCCCCGTTAACAGCGGCTTCCAAGGCTTTTACCGATTTTTCCCGCGCCACTTCAAAGTGAAGGGTCGTTTTCGGAAAAACCACCACTCCTCGCAATGCCAGCATCGGATAAATGGTGGCACGGGCCGCTCGTGTTTGTACTCCCATAGTATCGTTCTCCTAATAGCCAAATCAGCAGGCGAAACCGCCTGCTGACGATAATACATTACGCTGTCGCCTTGTGGCGGTGAGTCGGTTTCTTGCCGGGGGTCTTGATACGTACCGGCTTTTTATCCGGATCACGAATCAGTTCTGGTTGAGCACCATCCTCCACACAGGCTTTGTTAATAACGACCTTTTGCACCGTATAATCAGACGGCAAGTCGAACATCAAACCAGTCAACAATTTTTCCATAACCGAACGAAGGCCGCGAGCACCGGTATTGCGTTTCAGTGTTTTCTCCGCAATAGCACGCAACGCGTCTTCCTCGAATACCAGTTCCACGCCGTCCATATTCAACAAACTGGTGTATTGTTTCAAAAGGGCGTTTTTCGGTTGACTGAGAATCTTTACCAGCGCTTCCACATCCAACGGTTGCAACGCGGTAATGACCGGCATACGGCCGACCAATTCGGGAATCAGGCCGAATTTGATAAGGTCTTGAGGCACCACTTGTCGGTACATTTCCCCTTGTTCCAGATCTTTCTTCGACTTGACCTCGTTGCCAAACCCCATGGCACCGGAAGACAACCGTTTTTCAACGATTTTTTCGATCCCGTCGAAAGCGCCGCCCAAAATAAACAGAATATTACTGGTATCGATCTGGATAAATTCCTGTTGGGGATGTTTCCGTCCGCCGCCGGGGGGAACATTGGATACCGTTCCCTCCAAGATCTTCAGCAATGCCTGTTGCACACCTTCGCCGCTGACATCCCGCGTAATGGAAGGGTTTTCGCTGCGGCGGGCAATTTTATCGATCTCATCCACATAGATGATACCCCGCTCGGCGCGTTCCACATTTCCCTCCGCCGCCTGCAGCAAACGAAGCAGAATGTTTTCCACATCTTCGCCAACATACCCCGCCTCGGTAAGGGTGGTGGCATCGGCAATGGCAAAGGGCACGTTCAAGGTTTTGGCCAACGTCTGCGCCAACGCCGTTTTACCGACACCGGTGGGACCCAGCAACAAAACGTTGCTTTTCCCCAGTTCCACGTCGGTTTCGTCGCGGAGGAAAATGCGCTTGTAATGGTTATAGACCGCGACGGACAATGCCACTTTGGCATCGTCCTGACCGATCACATACTGGTCCAGCGATTCTTTGATCTCGTGGGGAGTCGGCAGGGTAAAGGATTCCTCATTACGGGTACGCCGACGAGCCGCAGGGTCACCGCCCGCCAAAATATCGCTGCACAGTTCAATGCACTCGTTGCAGATGTAAACGCCGGGGCCGGCAACCAGACGATAGACCTCGTCTTGCGCCTTTCCGCAGAAGGAACAGCAAATGGTGCGCTCTTCGTCGTTTATCGGCATGGTGTATTTCCTTTCTGATTACGCTCTCTTTTCGATCACCTTATCGATAATACCGTATTGAACGGCATCTTGCGCCGTCATCCAGTTATCGCGGTCGGTATCTTTTTCGATAACCTCCATGGGTTGACCGGTCATTTCAGCAAGCAACGTGTTCATACGGTTGCGGATAAACAGGATATGATCCGCCTGGATCTTAATATCACTTGCTTGCCCTTTGGCGCCGCCTAAGGGCTGATGGATCATGATCTCACTGTTGGGAAGCGCCAGTCGCTTACCTTTGGTACCGGCGGCGAGCAGGAACGAGCCCATGCTGGCGGCCATACCAATACAGATGGTGGATACATCGCACTTGATAAATTGCATGGTATCGTAGATAGCCATGCCCGCAGAGATGGAACCGCCGGGACTGTTGATGTACAGATGAATATCCTTATCAGGATCTTGCCCTTCCAGATACAGTAATTGCGCCACCACCAAAGACGCGGTGGTATCGTTTACTTCGTCAGACAGCATAATGATACGGTCATTCAGCAAACGGGAAAAAATATCATAGCTCCGTTCACCGCGGCTGGTCTGTTCTACAACATACGGGACTAAACTCATATCCAATCATCCTTTCCGTATCGTGTCATAAGTATCGTCCGCAAACGGCGTTTTTAATCCGCTTTTTCGGTTTTCTTCGCTTTAGTGGGTTTGACGGCATTGGCTTTCACCAGTTCCATCGCTTTGGACACCGCCAGATCTTTCGCCAGTTCCTTGTCGGAAACGAAAGACTTGATCTTTTCCACGTCCATCTTGTACTGTTCGGCCATTTTGGCGAATTCCGCGTCGATCTCTTCAGCAGTGGGCTCGATTTTCTCCAGTTCCACGATCTTTTCCAGCGCCAAACGGACTTTCACCGTTTTCTCGGCCTGTTCGCGGAAGCCGTTGCGGAAAGCATCCATATCCATACCGGTATACTTGAGATAGGTATCCAGATCCAAGCCCTGCGACTGCAGCCGATAACCGAAATCGCGAACGCTGTCGTTCACGCGGTTCTCATACATGGCTTCGGGGATCTCGCCTTTCACTCTGTCCACCAACAAGTTGATGATGTCGGTCTCAAAAGCTTCCTCAGCAGCGGCTTCCCGCTGTTTTTTGATGTTGGCCTTGGTATCGGCTTTCAATTCTTCCAAGGTATCAAACTCGCTGTAATCTTTGGCAAAATCATCGTTGAGTTCGGGCAATTCCTTGGCCTTGATCTCGTGCAGTTTGCATTTGAACACGGCGGGTTTGCCTGCCAAATTCTCAGCGTGGTATTCTTCGGGGAAAGTCACATTCACATCAAACTCTTCCTCGGGCTTTTTACCCACGATCTGATCTTCGAAACCGGGGATAAATTGACCGGAACCCAGCACCAGAGAGAAGTTCTCGGATTTGCCGCCATCGAACGCCACGTCATCCACATAACCGTCGAAATCGAACACGACGGTATCGCCGTTTTGCGCCGCGCGATCTTCCACCGTCACCAAACGGGAGTTGCGATCCTGTAACTTGGCCAATTCCGCATTCACATCCGCTTCTTTTACGGAAACGGTCTTTTTTGCGGCTTTGAAGCCTTTATACTCGGTCACTTCGATTTCGGGTTTCACGGTGATGACCGCCTTGAATTTCAGGCCATTAGCGCCCACTTCGGTCACGTCGAAATCGATCTTATCTTCCACATATTCATAGCCAGACGCCTCAATGGCTTCTTCCAACGCAGAAGGATAGATCGCGTTGACGGCGTCCTCATAGAACACGCCTTCACCATAGATCTTCTCCACATACGCACGGGGGGCTTTGCCTTTGCGGAAGCCGGGTACGTTAAATTTGCCGATGTTCTTTTTGTAAGCAGCGGCAACGGCTTTCTCAAATTCTTCTGCGCCGACCTCAATTTCCAATTCAACGCGGTTGGTATCCACTTTGTTTGCCTTGACTAATGCCATGTTTATTGCCTCCTCGAGTTTTGAAATCCAATAAATCCGAATTATTATAGCACATTCTGTGCTGAAATGCTACCATTTTTTATTTATTTTATAAAATTTATAGAGCAGGAATATGAAGCGGACAAAATTCCAGCGAATCGCCGGAGATCAGGCGGAGCCGGATCCCGTTCCAATCCCCTTGGAACGCCTGCCGAATTCCGGCTCCGTGAACATGACCGTAGTAACAATGGTCGATGTTTTCCCGCTTTAAAATCTCCAAAAGTTCCGTGCATTCTCTGCCATCAAAGATGGGTGGATAATGCAAAAACACCACCGGCCGCAATCCGGTTTGTTTGGCGGCGACGATGGATGCCGATAAACGACCCGCCTCCCGCGAGAGGATCTTACCGTTATCCGGCTCTCCGTCGTCGTAGAACCAACCACGTGTACCGCAAACAGCGAACGTGTTATCTACGGCAACCGCGTCGTTATGAACAATTCGCAAAGTGTGAAGATCGTGCTCTTCAAAAAAGGCATCCATTTTTCGGCGGGTACACCACCAATAATCGTGATTCCCTTTAAAAATCAATTTTTGCCCCGGAAGACGATGAAGAAATTCAAAATCCAACAGGGCTTCTTCCAATGTCATACCCCACGAAATGTCCCCCGCGATCACCACGGTATCTTCCGGCGCGACCAGTTGCCACCAATGGGATTCCAACCGTTCCATATAATCGGTCCAACCCCGAAAAATATCCATGGGTTTATCCGTGCTTAAAGACAGGTGTGTATCGGCGATGGCATATAACGCCACATCATCACACTCCTCTCAACGGATATCCAGCAGGTCATAGACCGCCTGTTCCATGGTATCCCTCTCACAACAACCGGTAAAACGGGGCTGCTTGTGTTTGAGTGCCGCCAGCGGCGCGGGAATGGGCTCGTCCGTTAACTCGTGCAAACGGTCCACACGGGCAAATTCGTCCAGATCCGTCCGTTCTCCTTCCAACGCCTTCAACACGCTGGCAGAAAACTTATAGGGATTGGCGGTGGAAGCAATCACTACCGGTGTGGTATCCCCTGTAGTCCGACGGTACTGCTCATAGACCGTCACCGCCACGGCGGTATGGGTATCGCACAAATACCCATAGGTATCGTGCACTCGACGGATGGTGGCCATGGTCTCCTCATCATCACACCAACCGGCGGCAAACAACGCCGTGACTTTCTCACGAAGAACATCCGACACGGTATAGCGACCGTTCGCGGCAAGTTCTTTCATGAGTGTTGCCACTTCCTCGTCGTTCCCGTCGGACAGGTGGTACAACAACCGTTCCAGATTGGAAGAGATCAAAATGTCCATAGAGGGTGATACCGTGGTATGGAATGCCCGATTGCGATCGTATGTACCGGTGGTGAGGAAATCGGTGAGTACGTTATTGCAGTTGGATGCACAGATCAATTTGGCAATAGGCAGTCCCATTTCTTTGGCATAATACGCCGCCAAAATATTACCAAAATTTCCCGTAGGTACGGCGATGTTGATAGGCTCCCCCATCTGTATGGCGCCGCTTTTCAGCAAATCACAATAGGCTGAGATATAATACACGATCTGGGGCACCAACCGTCCCCAGTTGATGGAATTGGCAGAGGAGAATTGCATGCCTTGTCCCGCTAACCGCTCGCGCACGGCGGGATCGGTAAAAATGGCTTTCACACCCGACTGTGCGTCGTCAAAATTACCGTGAATGGCGCAAACGCCCACGTTATTGCCTTCCTGTGTGGTCATTTGCAGTTTTTGCATGGGGCTGACACCGTCTTCGGGATAAAACACCAAAATACGAGTGTGAGGCGCATCGCGGAATCCCTCTAACGCCGCTTTGCCCGTGTCGCCCGAAGTAGCTACCAGTATGACGATCTCTTTGCCGTCGGCGGTTTTGGTGGCGGATACCCGCATGAGATGGGGCAGAATCTGCAACGCCATATCCTTAAAAGCACAAGTAGGTCCATGCCATAATTCTTGAATATACACCCCGTCGGTCAATGTATGTAACGGTGCCGGTTCTTCTGAACCAAACCGCTCCACCGTATAGGCAGATGCGGCGCAATCGCGCACCTCGTCCTCGGTGAAATCACCCAAAAAGCGGGATAACATCGCCGTTGCCCGCTCCACATAATTCAGCGATACCAAGGCTTTAATATCCGCATCGGTCAAGCGAGGCAATTCGCAAGGGACAAATAAACCGCCTTCTGTGGAAATACCCGCAGCGATCGCCTGCGCAGCGGTCACTTGCACCGAACGATCCCGTGTACTGTTATACATCATGAGAAACCAACACCTTTTAAAACTTCGTTATCATTTATTGTACCGCATTTTTGTGTTCTTGTAAAGCGGCAGCAAAGAAATTCGCCGCATTTTGGTAGAAAACCCGATCAAGTTGACGGTCTTTCCATCCTTTTTTGGCCAATTCGTCTGCAAGCCGCTCATAGACGGCGATACCATGCCAGGATGCAGGCAGATCTGTCCCGTCCAGATCGCCGCCCAACGCCACCGTCGTTTCACCGCCCAACGACAGAAAATGTTCTAAATGCCGACGCACACCATCAAACGTCTGTTCACCCAATTGATCGCGACAAAAATTCACACCCACTACACCGCCACGGCGGGCAATCTCCGAAAATTGAGCATCGGTCAGATTGCGGGGATGGTCATGTGCGACGCAGGATACCGAATGGCTGGCAATAAAGGGCTTTTCCACACAGGCAGCCACATCCCAAAATCCCGCTTCATTTAAGTGGGAAACATCGGGGACAATCCCCCAACGTTCCAGTTCCCGTACCGCTTGTTTACCAAAAGGGGTCAACCCCTCGGCGCAGTCGGACAAACATCCGTGTCCCAGTTCGTTTGTACCGTTCCATGTCAGAGTCAATACCCGCACGCCTAACCGTGCCAATTCTTTCACGGACTCCACCCGCCCTGCCAAGGCCGCCCCGCCTTCTACCGCCAAGATGCCGCCGCAACGGTTGGTATCCACAGCTCGTTTTAAGTCGTCGCAGGTGGTGACCAACACCAATTTATCCGATAAAGATGCCGCTTGTGCCCGTGCGTGATGTAACAACTCCCGACAGTGATCCCATGCCGAATCACCCCTAATGGTGTCAGGCATGAAAGCGGCAAAGACCTGACACCAAGGGGCATAGTGTTCCCCGCGGGTCAGGTCTATGTGTAATGGGTTGACGTCCAGGCAAAAGCCCTTGTTATAACATTCGTACAACGTATCGCAATGCAGATCAAACAGTTTCATAGCCGCTCCTCAATACACATTGGTAAGATGTTGTATCTGAACGGCGTGCAACGGTTCTTCCGGTGGTGTGATCACCTCGATCACATCAAATCGCGGGGTCTTATCCGTGGGATATCGCTGAAGATACAACATGGCGGTCTTGCGGATGCGTTGCTGTTTGGCTGTCGTCACCGCTTCCCGCGGCGAATACAAAGCATCTTCGCGGCGGGTCTTGACCTCCACGAAGGTAATATACTCCGTATCGGCCGCAATTATGTCGATCTCACCGAAACGGCAACGGTAATTGGCGGCTAATAAATCGTATCCGTTATCCCGTAAAAAGCGCGCAGCCAGCACTTCACCGGCCGCGCCTTTGGAAACGGCGGCCATAGGCCCGCCTCCTTTAATGCATTTTCTTTAGGAAACTGGGGCGATGGACAGGTGACATCCCGTGTTCCCGCAAGCGTTCATAATGCAACGCCGTACCATAGCCTTTATGTTTGGCAAAAGCATATTGGGGATATTGTTTGTCCATCTCCAACATATAACGGTCACGGCTGACTTTCGCCAAGATCGATGCCGCCCCTATCGAAGCGGACAAGGAATCGCCTTTGATGAGAAATCGCGCGGGAACGGACAACTGCGGTGGCACATGGTTACCGTCAATAAGGGCCAGATCGGGTCTCACCGATAAACCGTTCACCGCGCGACGCATCGCCAAAAAAGTGGCTTGCAAAATATTACATTCTTCAATCTCTTCTACCGAAGCCGAGGCGATGCAATATGCAAGCGCCGTTTCACAGATTGTGTCAAACAACTGTTCCCGTTTGCGTTCGGTAAGTTTTTTAGAATCGTTGAGTCCTTCGGGCTCTTGCCCGTCACGAAAAATCACTGCGGCGGCAAATACGGGACCTGCCAACGGGCCTCGGCCCGCTTCATCCACACCGCAAAGCAAGGAAAAACCTTCTTCTCGTAAAGCGGTATCAAATTCACAGTTAGTCATACAGACTCCCCCACTGGTTGAGAGGAGAAACACGGAAGACCGCTTTCCCCACCAGCGTTGTTTGGGAAATACACCCAAAGGTACGGCTGTCCAACGAGCAATTGCGCGCCCGATTATCCCCCATAACAAAAACCATACCGTCCGGCACGGTCACCGCACCTTCCATATTTTCCTTGTCGGTAGCCACGCGAATATACGCCTCTGTCAGTTGTTCACCGTTTCGCAACACGGCACCCTCGTCGGTCACCTCAATGGTATCACCGGGTAAACCGATGATGCGTTTGATCAGGGGTTCGGCACCCTCTTCCAAGCTGATAACCACAATATCCTCATAGGCAGGGGTATAGGGAAAGCGGGAAAGGATCAATCGCTGTCCGTCTTCTAATGTTGACATCATGGATGTACCGTCCACACTCACAAGGCGAAACAAAAAAGCAAACACCAACACCACTACCGCAAAGGCGACGGTGACCGCTTCCGCCCATTCGTAAACAACACTCCACAAGCTCTTCTTCCGTTGTTCTTGTTCTTTGTTATCCATCACCATTCACTCCCTTCCGCGTGATCCAAAGTTATACGGCCCAATTTACCGCCGCGATATTCATCCAGTAACATGATCGAGGCGCGCAAAGTATCAATCTCACCACCCGCGATCAGCATCCCCCGTTTGCGACCGATCAGTTGCAACAGATCCCACGCATCCTCAGGCAAATCACCCTCCAATTTATAGCGGGTGCGCAATAACGACTCATAGTCTGCCGCCAATACTTTTAACAACTCGAAGGCCAATTCTTCGCTGTCCAACACTTCATCGCGAATGGCCCCCGTAAAGGCCAATTTCGCGGCTATCGTTTGATCCTCAAATTTCGGCCATAATACACCGGGGGTATCCAGCAAATGAACACCGCCCTCTACCACAAACCATTTTTGATCGCGGGTCACACCGGGACGATCTTCCACCTTGGCTTTTCCGCCTTTGGCAAGCCGGTTGATTAGCGAGGATTTTCCCGAATTGGGGATCCCCACCACCATGGCACGAATGGGTCTTCCTTCCATCCCTTTGGCGGTCCATTGTTCGATCTTATCCCGCAAAACGTCACGCATTAACGGGACAAACCGATTAATGCCTTTGCCGCTTTTGCAATCCAGCGCCATGGCGGCAAATCCCTCGCGGCGAAAAGCGCGGATCCAATTTTCCGTTGCCCGTTCGTCGGCGATATCCGCTTTGTTGAGCACCAACAGGCGCGGCTTGGACGCCAGCAATTCGTCCAGATCGGGGTTGCGGCTGCTTTGCGGAATACGGGCATCCACCACTTCCACTACGATATCGATGAGTGGCAGTAGTTGGGTGATCTTCCGTTTTGTACGGGTCATGTGCCCCGGAAACCATTGAATGGATTGTTGCATAACATTGTCCTCCGAAATCGATACGATTATTATACAACAAAAAGGGAGAAAAGCAAATGCTTTTCTCCCTTTCTTTTTGATTTCTTACTTAATGAGTTCCTTAACTTTCGCAGCTTTGCCCACGCGATCACGCAGATAGTACAGCTTGCTTCTGCGAACTTTACCGTGACGCACGATGGTAACACCGGCCACGTTGGGGGAGTGAAGCGGGAATACACGCTCCACACCGACACCGTAGGATACACGGCGAACGGTGAAGGTCTCGGCAACGCC
>JAZQJE010000019.1:0-5027 GCA_045541495.1 Acutalibacteraceae bacterium
AGCGGCGTTTGTCGCCCCCGTACCGCCGCAGGCCACGGATACGATATCCGTTTCCCCCGTCGGGTCGATCTGTACGTTGTATTCGGGGGGCATTTCTCCCGACCCCACGTATACGCCTTTCACGCCTGCGCACCGCTCTAAGGCATCCTCGGCTTTTTCTATGGCTTCGTCTGCCAACGCCACCGATTGCTCTAATTTTTCGGTAACAGCCGCCGCATTCTCTGCTTCGGAGCCGGCAAAATCCCCCTGCTTTTTGGCATAGGTTGCCGCTGTGTTGGCATTATCCGTCGCTTTCCGCACCGCGTCCAATACCGCTTGCAAACACCCGCGTATCAAACTGTCTACCTTTCCCACAACGTTGGAACGGGAATGATACGATATCCGACCTTCCCATGTGTAAACCGTTTCGCTGTCCGTATCGCCGCTTGCTTTCGTCGCCACCAAGCGAACTATTGATTTACCGCCCAACTGCGTCCATGCCAGTGGAATTAAACACCCTACCTTACTATCCGCCACTGTCAGTGGCTCTGTTTTGTCATACCCGCCCGCGGCATCTACATACTCTACATACAGCGTATACCCAGAACAAAGGGACGAGGGCAGAGAAAACTCCACCCTCGTCACATTATTGTCTCCCTGCACACCCGCGTTTTGTATATTAGTCGGTGTCACGGTCATATCGTTGTTCACGGTCCATCGAATCGTTCGTATTGCCATATCATCCCATCCTTCTCACGATTTCTTCATAATAGTCGCCGTCTGCGTCCGTTGCCTTTTCTTTTTCATCGGCGTATACTCGTTTTAACACCTGCAACCGTTCCTCATCGGTCATCTCTGACCAATACTTCTGCTGCTTGCGTGTCACCGTTTTTCCGGTCGGTGAGGTGGTCTTCGTCCGCACCTCATACCGTGAACGGCTGTCCACCAACTCTTGCACTGCCGCATATTGCTTTTTCCCAAGATACCGATTGGCATCCACGTAACTGACCCCCATCTCTGCGGCCTGTTCACGGCTGATGGGCGACGGCAACGCCCGTCCCGGCTGCATTTCACCGTTTTCGTACAGGTAATGCACAATCTGACTGTACTCATCATCTCCCGTACCGATTTTGATGTTTGCCGGCAAGATAAACTGCTGTAATGCGTTCAGCAATCCGTTTCCTGCCGTCGCCTTACCGGTGCGGTATACCACATCACCCCACACATCCAACTCCGGCTCTAAAAGATAAGTAAGTCCGGGGATCCGCGCCATCACTTTTTGAACCAGTTTGGCAAAATCACCCGTACCGATAATACCCGAAAGAGCGCTTTCACCGTTGGTTTTCCGTTGTACAGGATCAACCGCCCGCGCGATTTGTCCTAACACCGTGGGAATACTCTGACTGATCGTGTTTTCCACAATGCTGCCCACCGTGGCCGACGCGCCCGTATCGTAACCACCCACAATGTCATACAAACTTTGCAACATGGTCATCTCAAAAAGGCTGTCTGTTCCGTCCAAAATTGCCCCAAACACCGACCCAAGACTCAATCCATCCTCTTTCAACCGCTGCGCAATCGAAGCACCCACGATCAAAGCCGAAGCCGTCGGTTGCAACCAGTCAAAGGAAATCGATACGTTTCCGAATTGGAACGAGTTTTCCTGTACACCCGCCAATTCATCGGCAGACCGTTCCTTTTCGGTCTTTCCGTACCCGATGTTAAACAACCCCGCACTGCCCAGTAGCATACCGATCGCCGTCAACACCGATCCTGTGATCCCCTTGGAAAAATCGTTAATAACTTTCGCGACTGTCATGCCGTTTTTTCCCCGTGCCAACTGTACAAGATCATACGCGCCCTTGGCAACACCAAGCGGCGAATGTAGAATAGCCTGATACGCGATATTCACCGGCGTTTTGGCAAACGGCACCGCTACGTCAACCGCAACGCCCGCCAGTCTGGCGCCCTTGTTGGCACTGTGCTGATATCCCTTCAACGCCGCAAGTACGTTGCTCACCGATGTATCTGCTTGGAATACCACTTCACGCGCCCGTTTAAACGCCTCCTCTTCCGCGTTTTCAAAGTCCTTTTTCCCCTTGGCCGTCGTGGTTTCTGTAATCCCCCTCGCCACCAGTATTTGTCCCAAAGCGTCCTTGTAGGCAGGTACGAAGAACATCGAATCCTCCGCCTCCAACAAATTGCTGTTCCAGTCGCTCAACTTACCCACCTTGTCACCCAGAGCTTTTTGGTAACGGTACAACTGCCCGTTGCCGATCTCGTATTTCCCGCTACCTCTGGCTTTCAGCTTTGCCTGTTCGGCGCTCTGCTCGATCAGCGGCAACATCTGTTGTCCCAATTCCGTCGTTCGCCATCCCAGTGCCGCGGTTCGTTGGTCGTTCGCCATACGCCCCATGTGCACTAATAGACCCTCTATGGCCTGCGCCACCGCCATATCGACCTTGTTAACCGCAAAATACGCACCGTTAGAAAGAAAGTTCCGTCCGTGTGTTTTCAGGTTGAACAACATACCGAACTTACGCCACGCCTGCAAGAAGTCCAACAAATCCACAGGCAACTTTTCACCCAAGAATTTATAAATATTTTCACGCGCATCCATCTGCGCAGCAGACCCGTCGGCCGCATCGTTCATTGCGTCCACAAGTCCCGCCAGCGTTCGCACGTCCTCAGCGGAAAGGGTGGGCAATCCCAACGCTTCTTCTAACACTCGTCGCATGGTCACGTCGTTCAGGTGCCCCGCTTTCTGCATGGCAGCGATCCGCTGCGCCAACGTTCCCATATCTGCGCCCAGTTTCTTTTTCAACACCCGCCGCAGTTGTTCGGGAACATTACTGCTGTCGTTCACCGCCCGCTCCAGGATACCCCGTATTTCTTGTTCCGTAATATACGGACTGCCGTCCGCGGCAAGATCCTGTACAAGAGCCTCCGTCAACTCCTCGCGGCTCATGGGTCGGTCATATTCCCGCATGATTGCCTCGTGATCGGGGTTGATTATCCCTCCGTCTTGTGATTCATTATCGGTGTTCTCTTTTTTCAACACTTTCTGCTTCGCCGTTTTCTGCTCCGCATTCAAAAACTCATCTGGGATATATTTCAAAAAATCCACATCGTTTGTGTTGATTTTTGAGAAAAGATCGGGTATACTGATAGTGACAGAGCGAGAGTTTTGGGCAACGCCGGTTTCGGTAGTCCCTTGCTTAGAGACCTCTGTCTTTTTTATATTTTCCAAGGAAATAGCCACATATAAGGTGTTTTCTTTGTCTGTAAACTCTTTAACCTCAAATTTTACAGGAACAATCCTATCACCATCTTCAAATGCACTTATTAAAACATACATGTTTTTCAGTGTCACATCTGGCTTGTATCCTTCGGAGTTTCTGTTGTGTATTTCAACCCCTACCGCTTGATCAATCACTTTGTCAAACACAGAAAACATTTTGGCAAAACTTTCATACTTCGTTTTTTGTTTGCCATACGATTCTCTAAAACTGTTTTTTGAAAAAACAAATGATATGTCGATATCCGCATTTCGATACTCTTTAAAAGCGTCAAACTCTTCTGCCAATTTACGGATCAGATTTCTTTTTTTCTTCCCCCATAATTTGTTGACATCCTCCCATGTGGAAACGTCTTCGAATTTCTCTGCCAATGTATTAGGTATGTCTGACACCACTGCTATGTTTTGAAGATGTTTCTTACTTAAAATCTCGGCTCTTTCACTTTCGTTCATACCTGCCGTGATCTTACCGTCCGCGATCTGCCGTTCCCCCCGGCTCTCCGTCGCCCGCTCGATGGCATCGACCAGCGTACCGGCAAAGCTGTCGATGTGGTCGCTGGCACCGTCATACAACACGCGGTCAGCCTGTTTTTGTAAGGTGCGTTGTGCCGCACGCAAAGTACCTTCCGGTGTCATTCGTGCTTGCATGGAAAAGACCTGCAATGACCGAGCTGTTTCGGTACCCTTTCTGGAAAGACCTTGGATAAGATCAGCCGCCAGTTCCAGATCTCCGTTATTTTTCGCATCGTTGATCATCACCTGCGCCGCCGCCATCTCCTCATCCGTCAGCATATCCGTAGGATCATATCGCAACACACGTTTCCGCAGCTTTCGTTTATACTCGGTACTGCGCAGTCGGTCTTTGGCTTTTTCCAACGTCTTTTGATTGGCAATGGGACTATAAGTTTCGCTTCGCCCCGTCAGCAATTCCACCAATTCCGCCTGATGAGTGTCATTGGCATCTTTACCTTTCAACCGTTGCTCAAAAAAACGTCTGGTTTTTGACCCGTCTTCGCCCGCTTCCAATTGTCCCCATTCCAGTTTGCTTCTGGCGGCAAGAATTTGCAGATCGACTTCCGTCCACTGTAGTTCCGTTTCGCCCCGCTCGTATCGTTCCACGATTTCAGCGGCTTTTCGCTGTTCTGCCTCCTTTAAAAATGCAGTCAACTGCACATCGTCATCGGGAAGAAGCGTATACACTTCATCCATATAAGCGGTGGTATTCACTTCCCGCCCGTCAATCATGATCGTGGACGGTGGGCGTTCAATGTTCTCGGCGGCATACAGGCGACGGAACAACGCTTCCTCGCCGATCTCCGTTTCCAGTTCCTCCACGCTCCGCGCCTGGCTCACAGCCGCCTCATAACTGCCCTTGCCCGCCATTTCTTGTAACTCCGTATAGGTTCCCTCGCCGGATACTTCTTGACTTCCCTCATCAAGAGGAGGTGTCACCGCAGGTGACGGTGGGGATGTGTTCTCCGTATCACGCTCCCTCTCCTCCATCACTGCCAACAGATCTTCACTACCGTAAAAACTGCTCTGTGATTGATTGTTAGTGGATGGAAAAAAGCCCGACCCGTCTTGTGACGTCGGACTTTCATTTATTTCTGTTGAAAGGTTGGATAACCCATAATTTGGTTGACTACTTGACTGATCTCCCAGTGGAAGTCCTCCTCCGGCAACCCCTTGTCGGCTATCTCCGTAAACTGTATTACCGCCTCCGGCATGCGCTCCCGCGGCAGGATAAGCA
>JAZQJE010000020.1:0-9942 GCA_045541495.1 Acutalibacteraceae bacterium
CCTTACGGACAGCAAAAAACCCCGATAAAATCGGGGTTTTAGGGGACTACATCTTTTTTGTAGTCGCTTTATGGTGGGGGAAGGTGGATTCGAACCACCGAAGTCACTGACAACAGATTTACAGTCTGCCCCCTTTGGCCACTCGGGAATTCCCCCGCGTCAAACGCAAGTGTTAATATATCATGGTTTCTCGCCATTGTCAAGGCGAAAATCAAAAAAAGTAGAGGGTTTTGAAAAGTTTTTTCTTTTTTTGATCTTCTACTTTAAAAACCAAAATTTTCTGTTATACTATATATATTATTATTCGTTTAAAGAAACGGAGTTAAAACTATGTGCGGTTTCTGCGGATTTACCGGTGAGGTTGTTGACCGTGACCGATTGTTGCAACAAATGGCGGATAAGATCACCCATCGCGGCCCCGATTCCCAAGGGGTATACACCGATGCGGTGTTAACGATGGCTTTTCGTCGTTTGAGCATTATCGATCTGGAAGGCGGCAGTCAACCCATCGAAAACGAAGACGGTAGCAAAGTTCTTATGTTTAACGGTGAGATCTATAATTACCGTGATTTGCGGGGGCAACTGGTATCCGCCGGCCATGTATTTAAAACCAATACTGACAGCGAAGTGCTTCTTCACGGATACGAGGAATGGGGCGCCGCCTTGCTGCCGAAATTACGGGGTATGTTTGCGTTTGCCGTGTGGGACAAAGAGCAACAAGAACTATTCTTGGCCCGCGACTTTTTTGGTATCAAACCTATGCACTACACGGTACTTCCCGATGGCCGCCTGATCTTCGCATCGGAGATCAAGTGCATTCTGGAACATCCCGATTTTGTGAAAGAGTTCAACGAGGCGGCGCTGGATAACTATCTCTCTTATCAATATTCGTTGCCGCGGGAAACCTTTTTCAAAAACGTATATTGCGTACAACCGGGACACTATCTTCGTTATGGAAACGGAAAAGCGGAAGAGACCCGTTATTGGGAAGCCATTTTCACACCGGACGAGTCCATGACCATGGAACAAGCGGTGGACAACATCGACGCGGCGTTTACCGATTCGGTAGAAGCCCATCGTATCAGTGATGTAGAAGTGGGATGTTTCCTGTCGGGCGGTGTGGATTCTTGTTTTGTAGCCTCGTACTTCGGGGGACAAAAGGCCTTTACCGTTGGGTTCGATAACGGTCAACATTACAATGAGATCGCCTTTGCCGCCGATCTGGCCAAAGAGGTGGGCATCGAACATTACAGCCATATCATTTCCGAAGAGGAATACTGGGCCGCCTTGCCGCAGGTACAATATATGTTGGATCAACCGTTGGCGGATCCCGCTTGCGTTGCCTTGTATTTTGTGTCCAAATTGGCGGCGGAAAAAGTAAAAGTAGTTCTGTCAGGCGAAGGTGCCGACGAACTGTTCGGCGGCTATCGTATTTATCACGAGCCCACATCGTTGGTGGGATATCAAAAATTGCCTCGTTGGTTGCGAAGAGGATTGGCCGCCGTGGTGAGAGCCGTTCCATTAGATTTCAAGGGCAAATCTTTTATCATTCGCGGCTCTAAGACCTTGGAAGAACGGTTTATCGGTAACGCCTATATGTTTAATAAAGAGGAAAAAGCACGGTTGTTAAAAGCCATTCCGGCCACCGACCCCACAGAACACACTCATGAATGGTATGCGCGGTGTGAGGGATTGGATGATGTCACCCGCATGCAGTATTTGGATATCAATCGCTGGATGGTGGGGGATATCCTGTTAAAAGCCGACCGCATGAGCATGGCCCATTCCTTGGAATTGCGGGTGCCGTTCCTGGATAAAAAGGTGTTTGAAGTGGCGTCAAAGATTCCCGCACGCTTGCGAATCGGCGGCGGCACCACCAAGCATGCGTTGCGTTTGGCTGCCTCTCGCCATATGCCGCAAAAGGATACGGCACGTCCCAAGTTGGGATTCCCCGTGCCGGTACGTGTTTGGTTGCGCCAAAAGGCATATTACGATCGGGTAAAAGACGCGTTCCTCAGTGACAATGCGCAACGCTTTTTTAATACCGATGCGTTGATCGCCTTTTTGGACGAGCATTATGCCGGAAAACGTGATAACAGCCGCAAGATCTGGACGGTGTATATGTTCCTCGTATGGTACAACCTGTATTTTGCCGATTGACAGTAAAACACTCATCTTACTTGGGCGTTTCCCGGTAAGATGAGTGTTTTTTTATGCCAATTCCGTGTGATTGCACAAAAAATCCGTGTTCGTATTTTTTCGCGAAATATCGTTTTTGCAACGCGAATATAGTTGCGTAATTGTTGGTTTTTTCGACTTAAGCAAGTACCTGTCGATGACGAAAAGGCGAATTTGTCGAAAATCCACCATAATTTCCGCAAGGGAACACACGACACTGAGGGCGTTTGTACAGAAAAGTGCCTTAAATTTATTTAAACTGCACAAAAATTATCACAATGTATCGTTTGACAAGACCAAAGGATGCGGCTATAATCGGGAAAGCTTGTTTTGTCGGTGCTTGACGGGGAAGCAAGCAGCCGCTTTTTGGCGGCATATTACGGAAAGGAATCGATACTTTCATGAAGAATTTGAAAAGTCGCCTGATGAGGGACGTTTCAAAAGTACGTGAAAGCATGAGATGCTTTTGCAAGCAGACCCTTCGTTCCATGCCTTGTGTAGTGACGGGGTTAAGCGTGTTGACGGTTATGCCCTTAACGGCGGCAACTTGTCAACTGCGTACCGTGACCATCGATGACGGCGAGCAACACCTGATCGTGCATACGCTCAGCACTTCGGTAGATGACATTTTGGCGGATGCCGGTGTGACGATCACGGAGGAAGACACTGTGTCTTCCACGGTAGACGGGATGGAACAAACCATTGAGATCCAACGTGCTTTTGAAGTCCGCATAACGGTAGATGAAACCGACGTTAAAACTGTGCACATGACCGAGGGGACAGTAGCAGACGCCTTGGGATTGGCCGACGTTTCCACCGAACTCTATCGCCCTACCAATATGGAAGAAACACAACAACTGACTTCCGATACGGAGATTGTTGTAGAAGCAGTGCCGAAAAACGAATTTTTAGACGAAAACGGCACACCCTGTATGTATGAAAAGGTACTAAACGGTGTCGCCTGCGCCTACACTACACCCGCCGGCAACCGCGGTATTACCTCTACGGGTACGGTTCCGGCGGTGGGAACGGTGGCGGTCAACCCGAAAGTCATTCCCTACGGAACCAAACTGTATATCGTGTCCGAAGACGGATATGTGTATGGCTACGGTGTGGCTTCGGATACCGGCGGTGATCTGCTCAACGGTAAGATTATGGCAGACCTGTATATGGACACCTATAACGATTGTATCCAATTCGGTCGTCGAAAAGTGAATATTTATATCCTGCCTTGCGAAAAAGATCGGTGAAAACCGATCTTTTTTTCTTGACAGGATAAAAGTAGTGTGATATCATAATGATATCAAATACATAGGAGTGATTACTGTGAAAGAAATCGTATTACAAAATCGCAAATGGGGCATGATGGCCCTGCTGTTGATTCTTCTTGTCAATTTGGCGGCGGTAACAGGCTGCGTATTCGGTGGGATCGCATTGGATAACGGCGGCAATGCTCTGCTGTTGGTGATCAGTTTGGCGGTGCTGTGCGTAGGGTGGATCCCCGCGTTGGGATTAAAGGTATTAAAACCCCAAGAGGCTTTGGTACTGACGTTATTCGGGAAATACGTGGGAACGTTGAAAGGGGATGGCTTCTTTTTCGTCAATCCCTTTTGTGTGGCGGTAAACCCCGCGGCCAAAACCAAGCTCAATCAAAGCGGCGATGTCAAATCTTCAGCAGAGGCACTGGTTGCCGCTTCCGCGGAGTTGGTGGATAAGCGGTTATCCCTTAAGATCATGACCTTGAACAACAATCGTCAAAAGATCAATGATTGTTTGGGGAACCCCGTGGAGATCGGCATTGCTGTTACGTGGCGCATTGTGGATACGGCAAAAGCAGTCTTCAATGTGGATAACTATAAGGAGTATTTGTCGTTGCAATGCGATACGGCTTTGCGGAATATTGTGCGGTTATACCCTTATGATGTAGCGCCCAATGTGGATACTACGGGTGACGGCTTGGCCGATGACGGCAGTTTGCGCGGTTCCAGCGAAGTAGTGGCGGCCCGTATCCGTGAAGAGATCCAAGCGCGCGTAGAAGAAGCCGGTATCGAAGTCGTGGAAGCCCGCATCACTTATTTGGCGTATGCCACGGAAATCGCTGCGGTAATGTTGCAACGGCAACAGGCCTCTGCCATTATCGATGCTCGTAAAATGATTGTAGACGGCGCTGTGGGCATGGTGGAACTGGCACTGGAGCGGTTAAACCAAAGCGGTGTGGTAGAATTGGATGAAGAACGGAAAGCCGCCATGGTTTCCAACTTGTTGGTGGTGTTGTGCGGCAACCACGACGCACAACCCGTTGTGAATTCGGGAAGTTTGTATTGATATGAACGATAATCAGAAAAAACAAGTACCGTTGCGCCTATCGCCGAAACTGTACGCGGCCATTGCTGCGTGGGCAGAAGACGATTTCCGTTCGGTGAACGGACAAATCGAATATCTACTCACCGAATGTGTACGCCAACGGAAAAAGAACGGAAAGTACGTGTCTGATCAGTTGGATGTTCCGCCGGAATTGGATATTGAATAGCGGGGGAAGGTCATGATTAACATTGAGCATCTGAATAAAAGTTTTGGTGAAGTGAAAGCCGTTCAGGATATCAGTTTCCGCGTAAAAGCGGGAGACTTGTTTGCGTTTCTCGGTATTAACGGTGCGGGAAAATCCACAACGATCAACATTTTATGCGGACAGTTGTCCAAGGACAGCGGAAAAGTGACCATCGATGGTATTGACCTTGATAAAGACCCGACACCCATCAAACGAAAGTTGGGTGTGGTATTTCAACAATCGGTATTGGATGCTGCCTTGACCGTACAGAATAATTTGGAAAGCCGTGCCGCCTTATACGGCCTGATAGGTGTGGAATTTAAAACCCGTTTGGAAGAGTTGGCCGAGTTGTTAGATTTTCGGTCTTTGCTGAAACGGACGGTGGGTAAATTATCGGGTGGTCAACGGCGCCGTATCGATATTGCCAGAGCATTATTGCACAAGCCGAAGATTTTGATCTTGGATGAACCTACCACGGGTTTAGATCCGCAAACGAGAAAGTTGTTGTGGCAAGTGATCGCCGATCTGCGCCGTGAGGAGAACATGACGGTGTTCCTCACCACCCATTATATGGAAGAAGCCGCCGAAGCGGATCAGGTAGTGATTTTGGACGGTGGACGGATCGTGGCGGAGGGGACACCGCTGGAACTGAAAAACACCTACACCGGCGATTTTATTACGCTGTATAATGTGGACGAAAAAAATGTTCAGTCATTAGGTGTAACCTATCAACAAGACCGTGGGTCATTTCGTTTATCAGTTCCCCATACTGCTGAGGCCACCCAACTGATCCTTCGCCATCCCGAAGTGTTTCGGGATTATGAGGTTACCAAAGGAAACATGGATGATGTGTTTTTGGCGGCTACAGGCAAGAATTTATCGGGAGGTGCAGAAAAATGAAAGTCCTGTCTGCACTGATAAAGCGAAATATCCACTTATTTTTCAAAGACAAGGGGATGTTTTTTACTTCGTTGATAACACCTGCGATTTTATTGGTTTTGTATGTCAGTTTTCTCGGCAATGTTTATCGGGACAGTTTTACCGCCAATTTGCCGTCGACCTTTTCTCTTTCGGAACAGTTGATCGAGGGATTGGTGGGCGGTCAGTTGATCTCATCCATTTTAGCGGTTTCCTGTGTCACGGTGGCGTTTTGTTCAAACTTCCTCATGGTGCAGGATAAAGTGAACGGCAGTCGAAAAGATTTGACGATCTCACCCGTCAGTTCGTCTACACTGTCCCTTGGTTATTATTTTGCAACGTTGATCTCCACCTTGCTCATTTGTTTCGCGGCGGCGGCCGTCTGCCTTGTATATGTGGCACTGGTAGGGTGGTACATGACCGTAATGGATGTGTTACTCTTGCTACTTGATATTGTGTTGCTGGTATTGTTCGGTACGGCACTGTCTTCCATAATCAATCTTTTTTTGTCCTCACAAGGACAAATTTCAGCGGTGGGCACTATTATCAGTTCGGGTTATGGATTTATCTGTGGTGCGTATATGCCTATTTCTTCTTTTGGTGAGGGATTGCAAATGGTTATTTCCTTTTTGCCGGGAACATACGGAACAGCCCTTGTGCGCAACCACGCCATGCAAGGGGTGTTGAGCGAAATGGAACGGCAGGGAATACCTGCAGAAGTGATGACTTCTTTAAAAGACGCGCTGGATTGCCGTTTGTATTTCTTCGACAACGAGGTAAGTATCCCCATGATGTATGGCTTTTTAGGCGTGACGATCGTTGCCTTGATAGTGATTTATATTGCTCTCCATGTATATCGCCAAAGAACTTGCAAAAAGCGGTGCTGAAGCACCGCTTTTTGTCTTGATAAATAGGAGAAAATCCGTTATAATGAGGCAGAAGATATGGCAAAGGGGAAATGGATATGTTAAACGAATTTTGGAAGCAGTTTAAAAGCGGCACCGATGTGCGTGCCGTTGCCATGGACGGCATAGAAGGAGAACCGCTCGCCTTGTCGGATGATGTGGTGAGAGGCATCGTAGGTGCTTTTGCTTGTTGGCTTTCGAAAAAAAGCGGCAAACCCTGCCATGCCTTAACGATCTCTCTCGGTCGAGATAGCCGCTTGTCCGGCCCCCGAATTCGCGATGCAGCGGCGGCGATCTTGTCTGCCGCCGGTGTAACCGTACTGGATTGCGGATTGGCTTCCACCCCCGCCATGTTTATGACAACGGTAGATCTGGCCTGTGACGCTGCCATCCAGATCACCGCCAGCCACCATCCATGGAATCGCAACGGCCTAAAATTTTTCTTACCCAGCGGTGGTGTGGAAAGCAACGATATTGCGGAGATCTTGGAACTGGCCCAAAACGGTGCAACAGCTCCTGCCGCCGACGGAACGGTCACTGCCACCGATTATATGCAACAATATGCGGCCCGTTTGCGGGAACTCATCGTGCGAGAAACCGGCGGAGATGCCAAACCCTTAACGGGTCTTCACATTGTCGTGGATGCCGGTAACGGCGCCGGTGGCTTTTATGCGGGGGACGTGTTGGCCCCTCTCGGTGCCGATGTGAGCGGCAGTCAATTCTTGGATCCCGACGGACGGTTTCCCAATCATATTCCCAACCCCGAAAATCCCGCCGCTATGGAATCGGTTTGCCATGCCGTGCTGATGACCAAAGCCGATCTGGGCGTTATCTTTGATACCGACGTCGATCGTGCCGGTTGTGTGGATGCGGATGGTCGTGAGATCAACCGTAATCGTCTGATTGCCTTAGCAGCCGCTATTGCTTTAGAGGGGAATGACGGCGGCACCATCGTTACCGATTCCATTACGTCCACGGGCCTGAAATACTTTATAGAAACCGTACTGGGCGGCGTTCACTGCCGTTTTAAACGGGGCTATAAAAATGTTATCAACGAATCGTTACGTCTGAACGCGGCCGGTGTTAATTCACCCCTTGCCATTGAAACTTCCGGTCACGCGGCACTCAGAGAAAACTACTTTTTGGACGACGGTGCCTATTTGGTGACGAAGATCATCATCAAAGCCGTCAATCTTCGCAAAGAGGGCAAAGGTTTATCCGATCTGATCGCCGCTTTGCCTGAACCGATGGAAAGTATCGAACAGCGGTATACCATCACCGTGCCGCACTTCCGTGTGTACGGCGAACGCGTGTTGGATGATCTGGAAGCCTATGCCCGCGAACAAGGCTGGGATGTAGCGGACGACAGCCAAGAAGGTGTTCGGGTATCGTTCGATAAGGAACACGGCGACGGGTGGTTCTTGTTGCGCCTGAGCGTGCACGACCCCGTTATGCCCCTGAACGTGGAAAGCAACGAAAAAGGCGGTTGTGACGTTATTTTACAACAATTAATGCCCTTCCTGAAACGCTACACGGACTTGCAACGAAAATAAAGGAGAAACCGTTATGGATTGGACCGAAGTGCGTATCCGTATTGCCACAGCGGATACCGACCGCGCCGCCGCCATTGCCAATATGGTGGTACCGTACGGCATTTATATTGAGGATTACAGCGACTTGGAACAAGGCGCCCGCGAGATTGCCCATATCGACCTGATCGATGAAGAATTGTTAGAGCGGGATCGCACCAGTTCTTGTATTCATGTGTACATCAGCCCCGAAGAAAATCCGCGAGAAGCCGTGTTGTTTTTGCAAGAACGCTTTTCCGCTGAGGGCATTGCCGCCGAGGTAATGACCGATATCGTATGCGAACAAGATTGGGCCAGCAACTGGAAAAAATATTTCAAACCGTTGCTCGTAGGTAAAAAACTGCTCATTCGTCCCACCTGGGAAGAAATCGATGACCCCGATGGCCGGGCTGTATTGTCCATTGATCCCGGTATGGCGTTTGGTACGGGTGGTCACGATACCACCCGCATGGTGCTGGAAGCCATTGAAGAAATCGTTACCCCCGAAACAGAAATGTTGGACGTAGGATGTGGTAGCGGCATTTTATCCATCGCCTCGTTGTTGTTGGGCGCGCGGTCTGCCGTCGGAGTAGATATCGATGCACTGGCCGTGAAAATGGCTGTGGAAAACGGTGCTGTCAACGGTTATACACCCCCCCGTTACGTGATGAGGCAGGGTGATCTGGTGCAACAGATCTACGGCCAATTTGATTTGGTGGTTGCCAACATCGTAGCAGACGCCATCATCTTGTTATCCAAAAATATTCCGGCTTTTCTCAAACCCGACGGTACTTATATCGTATCCGGCATTATCGATACCCGTGAGGAAGAGGTAGTCAAAGCATTGACCGATTGTGGCTTCGCGATCCGTCAACGTCGTGAACACGGCGGATGGATATGCTTTGTCTGCGGAAAGGATTGAGCCATGCCCCGGTTTTTTATTGATCCTGTAAACGGCGGTACTGCTGTCGTGACAGGAGCGGATGCCCACCATATTTCCCGTGTGTTGCGTATGCGGGTGGGCGAATCTCTCACGTTATGTGATGGTACGGGTACGGATTATGATTGCGAGATCGAAACGGTGACCGCTGAAGCAATACAGTTACGGATCTTGAACAGACAATCGTCCGTAGCTGAACCGCACACGGCTGTTACCATATATCAAGGGTTGCCGAAAAGTGAAAAGATGGATCTTATCGTTCAAAAAGCGGTGGAGATCGGCGCAACCCGCATCGTACCCGTTGCCATGGCGCGCAGTATTGTCCGTCTAAAAGGCGACGAAGGCACTAAAAAAAAGGTCCGTTGGCAAAAGATCGCCGCCGAAGCCGCCGGCCAAAGCGGACGAGGAAGAATTCCCACCGTGGAAGTGCCCATCACTTTCGCTCAGGCAGTAGCAGCCATGAGCAAGGAAACAGCCATCGCCTTTTACGAGGGTGGAGGTGTCCCCCTGGATACACTGATTGGAAGCGACACAAAGGCCGTTTCTTTTATAGTCGGTCCCGAAGGCGGTTTTGAACCGACGGAGATCCAACAATTACAAGCGGCAGGCGTACGGGTAGCCACTTTGGGTAAACGCATTTTGCGATGTGAGACCGCGCCGTTGGTGGCGTTATCGGTCATTATGCAGTTGACCGGCAATATGGAATAAAGATTCACTTGAAAATTCAGGGGAATACCGCTATAATAATGAGGAAGACTGTAAACATAGAAAGGATGATAGCATTATGACGATTACCAAAGAAACCTTGATCGGTGATATTCTGGATATGGACCGTTCCACCGCTCCGTATTTCTTGGAAATGGGGATGCACTGCTTGGGTTGCCC
>JAZQJE010000021.1:0-4688 GCA_045541495.1 Acutalibacteraceae bacterium
GGCGCCCAAAACCGCCGTCAAGGAAGGAGTGGGGAAGACCTGATTGTCGCCGTTCCCCGCGGCACGCTGTTATACGATAATGTCACCGGCCGTTTGATGGCGGATATGTCTGGGGACGAGCCTTTTATCGCTGCCAAAGGCGGTCGGGGCGGTTGGGGCAACGCCCATTTTGCCACCCCCACTCGTCAAGTGCCCCGTTTTGCCAAACCCGGTATCCCGGGTGAAGAATACGAGATCCGTCTGGAACTGAAACTGTTGGCGGACGTGGGTTTGATTGGGTTTCCCAACGTGGGCAAATCCACCCTCATTTCCGTGGTCAGCGAGGCCAAACCGGAAATCGCTAACTACCATTTCACCACCTTAAGTCCCGTGCTGGGTGTGGTGCGGATAGCAGAGGGTGCCTCTTTTGTGATGGCGGACATCCCCGGTGTCATCGAAGGCGCCAGTGAAGGGGTAGGGCTGGGTCACGAATTTCTCCGTCACGTGGAACGGTGCCGCCTGCTCGTCCACGTAGTAGACGTGGCGGGCAGTGAGGGGCGCGACCCCCTTGCGGATTTCGATACCATCAACGACGAACTTCACAAATTCAATCCCGATCTGGCATCCCGTCCCATGATCGTGGCGGGCAACAAATGCGATTTGGCCACCGACGAACAATTGGCGGCGTTCGAAACCGCCATGAACGAGCGAGGATATGCCTATTTTCCGCTGATGGCAGCTATCGCCCACGGTACGGACGAGCTCATCAACGCTTGTGCCGCCAAACTGGCCACGCTGCCGCCCATTCGAGAATTTAAAGCCGATCCTGTGCCTGTGGCGGATGTACCCCCTTTTTCCGGCAAAGAGATCAAGGTAGAAAAACACGACGGCGTGTTTTTCGTAGAAGGGGAATGGCTGTTGCGTCTGTTACAGACCATCGACCTGCAAGAACCCGACAGTCTGCAATACTTTGAAAAAATACTGCAATCGTCAGGTGTTATTCAAACCTTGGTGGACGCGGGTGTCCAAGAAGGAGACACCGTTAGCATCTACGATCTGGAATTTGATTTCTTATACTAATTTTTTACCGAGCCTTCCCCTTGAGGGGAAGGTGGCACGGCAAAGCCGTGACGGATGAGGTGTCATCTGTTTTCCCGAATTACGGAGGAACGTTTATGGACCGTTTATTTCCCATGGAAACCGATCTGCGCACCGTCAGCCCCCTCAATTTAGCCTTTGTGGGGGACGGGGTGTACGAATTGATGGTGCGGGAACGGTTGGTCAGCATGGCCAACCGCCCCAATAAAGAACTTCATAAACTGTCTGTCACCCAAGTGCGGGCGGAAGCGCAGGCGGCGGCGCTGGATAAACTGTTGCCCTACTTCACCGAACAGGAATTGGCGGTGTATAAGCGGGGCCGCAACGCCCATACGTCCCGCACAGGCGACGGCTATCACAAAGCCACGGGACTGGAAGCGTTGTTCGGTTACCTGTATCTGTCGGGACAACTTGCCCGCGTGCGGGAGTTGTTCCTCATGACATTGGAGGACGAAATGCTATGAAAAAGCCACGGAAACCTCGTGTCAAACGGGAACGGAAGCCCCACCGCCTTACCCGCAAAGCGGTGGGCACCCTCGCCATTGATGCGCTTTGTTACGTGGTGGGTTGCGCGGCGTATGCGCTTTCGGTGGATATTTTCACCTCCCCCAACCACATTGCCCCCGGCGGCCTGACGGGTGTGGCCACCATTATCAACTATCTGGTACCCCAGATTCCTATCGGTACGGCCATTTGGGTGATAAACATTCCCTTGTTCATTTTATCGTGGCTGAAAGGCGGCCGCACGTTTACCGTTCGCACCCTCATCTGCACCACGGGCGCATCGGTGTTCATCGATGTGCTGGAACCCTTTGTTCCCACTTTTACCGACGATTCTCTGCTCGTCCCTATTTTCGGCGGCGTGCTCATGGGTTTCGGTTTAGGACTGTTGTTCCTGCGCGGTGCTTGCACGGGCGGCAGTGAGATCGTGGCCCGCCTGTTAGAACGAAAAATGCCCCATATTCCCGTCGGCCGCTTTATCCTTATGGTGGATGCGGTAGTGGTAGCAGCATCGGCCTTTGTGTTCCGCGATGTGTATGCGGCCATGTACGCTATCGTTCTCATTTTCGTGTCGTCCACGTTGATGGACTCCCTCATCTACGGTGGCAACGCAGGCAAATTGGCACTGGTCATGAGCAATAAAAGTGACGAGATTGCCAAAGCGATCATCGAAAAAATGGATCGCGGTTGCACCATGCTGGATAGCCACGGCGCCTACAGCGGCGAAAGCCGTCATGTGCTGATGTGCGCCGTCCGCCGTTCCCAAATGTATACCTTGCGCCGTCTGGTCGCGGAGATCGACCCTGCGGCGTTCATCATCGTCAGTCCCACCGACGAGGTGTTTGGCAACGGCTTTAAATCCGTTAAAGACGATCATCACTAAATGAAGCGGGTGTTTGGCATTTGCCAAACACCCGCTTTTTAACCCACTATCTTGTTTATAACCTCGTCTCCCATGTGTTGAACCTGTTCCCAATCCATGGCATCGTAATATAGGTGTTCCAAACGACTATGGCACTCCTGTGCTTTGACCGCCGCTTGTACCGCCCCGTCGATCAATTCATCGGCGGCGCGGCTGTCAAACCGCAATTTGTTGCGGTGCTCCCCCAACATCTCGCTGTCCGCAAACCGCTCGGCGTGTATGCGACGATACAAAGGAAAATCCACGGGATGATGGCGATTGGCGGTGATAAAGGCCGTTCCCTGTTCGGGCAATAAAAGATGTTCGATACGACTGTCGGGGAACAGAGGACAGAACGACACGATCACCCGTTGTCCCGCCGCCAACGCCAACCGCCGTATCTCCCGCATGAACAGGGAAGCGGCACCGCCGTATTCGTCACACACCGCATAAATACGGGGGCATAATGCCTGTACCGTGGCAAAGAACGATAACACGCCCAGGGGCGTTACCGCGCTGAGCCATCGCCGTTCTTCCGTGCCGTTGCCGCCACTTGCACCCCATTCCTGTTCCGCGATCCGCGCCGCTGTTCGCCCAATATGTTCTTCGTTCAACGCCGCTCGTTGTAAGCGGGCGGCACTGTCCAACGCCTGTGCCGCTCCGCCCAAACACCGCCGCGCCTGTAAGTGGTATCGACGACATTCGTCGGTTAACGCCCCCATTTCGTCCCGCCTCTCATATAAACGGCGGTCATCGGTGCAGCGGCACAGAGGGATCACCGTCTCGCAAGCCCCCCAGATCTGCGGCTCCACTGCGTGAGGCGCGGTCGCATCCAATACCAGTACTTTTTTTGACGGTATCCGCACCCCGTCCACCGACGACGGGTCACTGCTGCAACAAAACACGTCCGCCTCTTCACAAGCGGCATACAGGCGTTTTAATAAGGTGGATTTTCCCGACCCTGCCCCACCTTTTAACAGATATACCCGCCAACCGTCGGCAGGGTCGTATAATTTTTCCGCCGTGTGCCGAAACCCCGCCGGGGTGTTGACCCCCAAAAAATACCGAACGGGCGCTTGTATCATTGCCATGCGCATCCCTCCCTTATACGGAGTGTATGCGCAGAGGGCTTGCCCCGTTCATTCCGAAACGCCTTCCCGCTTTACCACGGTGCTCACCGATGCCAACAAGATCTGCAGATCCAACCAAAAACATTGTCGTTTTACGTATTCTCCGTCATAACGTGCCTTGTCCTCAATGGATAAGTCATCCCGCCCCAATATTTGAGATAACCCCGTGATCCCCGGCCGCACCCGATCTGCGCCCACTTGATGTCGCAATTGTAACAGGCGGGTCTCGCTGGGAATGACAGGTCGCGGCCCGACGAAACTCATGTCCCCTTTTAATACATTTAATAGTTGGGGCAACTCGTCCAAACTGGTCTTTCGTAAAAACCGTCCCGTAGGCGTGATAAACCCTTGCAACCGTTTTAATTGTGCTGATGCCACGTTGGGCGTCTCAGGAAGCATGGTACGGAATTTATAAATAGTAAACAGCCGTCCGTCTTTTCCCGCTCGTAGTTGTTTAAAGAAAATATTGCCTTTCTCTTCTAAACTGATTGCAAACATCACCGCAAAAAATACGGGGAATAATACGATCAATAATGTGGAAGACAAGACAATATCCAACAGGCGTTTGATCATGATCGTTCACCTCAATAATAGTATGTGTCGCCGACGAAAAATTTTTCTTGCACTTTTTTACTTTACTGTGATATACTGATCTAAACTTGTGGTAAAGGAGCAATGCCGTATGAAATGCCCCTTCTGCGGAGTAGAAGACAGTAAAGTGATCGATTCTCGTCCCACCGACGAACACTCCCGTATTCGCCGCCGCCGCGAATGTCAGGCCTGCGCTAAACGGTTCACCACCTATGAAGTGGTGGAAAGTGTCCCGCTGGTCGTGGTAAAAAAAGACGGTTCACGGGAATTGTTCGACCGCAGTAAACTGATGAGCGGTATGTTGCGCGCTTGCCAAAAACGGCATGTGCCGTTGCAAACGTTGGAAAATGCCATCAACGATATTGAGGCGCATATCCAAAACTCGCTGGATCGGGAAGTGTCCACTGAACAGATCGGCGAATACGCCATGGAAGCTCTCAAAGCCATCGACGAAGTGGCCTACGTGCGGTTTGCCTCCGTCTACCGCC
>JAZQJE010000022.1:0-38839 GCA_045541495.1 Acutalibacteraceae bacterium
AAAACCATTGACAAATTAACACCCGAAATCGTGCGCCTGTTTATCGCAAGGATCGAGATCGGAGAACGCACTGTGAAATACTCACGGCACTCCGCTCAAAAAATCCGAATCATTTACCGTGACATCGGTGAATGGGATTACGACGATGCGGCTGAAACCGAACAGCAACATCCTCAGATCGTAGCAGTGACCGTAGCACAACCGGAACTGCTCCCCGCATAAACACCGCACAATGCGGGATAAACGCAGTAACGGCGGATGACTAACCGCCATCCGCCGTTACCACACCTACATACTGTCAGAAAATGTCCCTATGAACACTAACAGAAAGGGTGCCGCGTTTTTTCGTTATGTTCTTGCCCCGCTCTGCCGTAATGCCCTTTACATAACCTGCTACTAATTCAGCAGGTGGGTGCCCGCCCATCGGGTTCACGCTCCCTTCGTCCCGCTTGCGCGGGGAGGTCTGCAATCCGCCGACGGAGCTCGGCTCCCGTATTCAACATGTAGTAGGGTTAAAAAAGGACGGTCCGCGCACAGAGCAGGGAAGAGGACTTATTCGGAAGGTTGTTCCATCTCTTCGATCTCGTACAGATCGGACAGCCTCTCCTCAAAGATCTCGGCGATCTCTTCAAATTCCTCGTCATCGTCGATGGTGAGAAGTACATCCTCGCCGTTTTCTTCTTTTACCGTTAAGATAACCAACTCACCGTTGTCATCGATCATATCAGCGGGATCGTCATATACCGGCAACAACGCCACATAACGGCCGTCGTCGGTTTCGATCGCATCTACGATCTCGAATTGATGCTGATTACCCTCGTCGTCCACGACGGTGACCAAATCATTTCCGTATTGTTCAGACATCGTTATTCCTCGCTTCTATTATGTTCTTTCGCCTTTCTATCATACCTTTTTTCTAAAATTCCGTCAAGAGGAAACTTTAAGTATGCAAAACAAATAAAAACTTTAAACTTTTTAATAAAAAACTATTGACAATATCCAATATATGTGATACAGTATAGATGACAAAAGGAGAAACAAAACAGAAAGGGTGTGAATCCGGTGTACTAAGCAAAGGCCCCCCGAACTTTTTATGAGAAAGGGTAGACCAATGACTTGTAAGAGGATCGTACTCAAAATCTCCAGTCATCAAAATCTATAAAGAAAAAGGTGAATCCAATGGGCCGCTGATCTGACCCCACGGACAATTAAGAATAAAAAGCCAAACAAAAGGGTGAATCCCATGCACGAAATTCGGTAAAGACCGAACGTGCAAACATCAACTATGTAAAAGGAGATATTCACGGAAGTTTGGGTTCCGCAAGGTTGCGGACGAGTCAACAATCCAATATTTATCAATAAAAAGGGAGGAAACATTTTGAAAGAAATGTTTCCTCCTTATGTATTCTCGGACGAAAACCGACCACACTTACACTGAGGTGATAGGTGTGAGCGATAAACAAACCTGTATCCGTTACGGGATAACCGGTGCATTGGCGGGGATCGCCAACGGCTTGTTCGGTTCGGGCGGCGGCTTATTCTTGGTGCCGCTCCTGACCCGTTGGACGGGTATGGAACAGAAAAAAGCTTTTGCCACGTCGGTGGCGATCATTTTTCCGCTATCTGCCGTTTCGCTGATCGTATTTGCCTTGCGGGGTGGCGTACCCTTTTCGGATGCCTGGCCCTATGTAGTCGGGGGCGCTATAGGCGGGTTGCTGTCGGGGTGGTTATTTAAAAAAATGTCTGCCACGTGGTTGCGACGCCTGTTCGGTGTTCTTCTGCTGTACGGTGGAATACGGGCGGTGTTGTTGCTGTGACGGTAATCGCTATCTTGATCGGCCTTGCTACCGGTATTATTAGCGGCTTCGGTATTGGCGGCGGCTCGCTGTTGGTACTGTATTTAACGGCGGTGGCGGGAATGGAACAATACACCGCTTCAGGCATTAACCTGCTGTACTTTCTCGCTTGCGCCCCTGCAGCGCTTCTTTCCCATATTCGGGGAAAACGCGTGGTATGGTCGGCGGTGCTGTGGTGTACGGTGGCGGGCGTGCTCACTTCCGCCGCCGCGGCCTATGTGGCCTCGCTCATGGATACCGATCTGTTGCGTCGCCTGTTTGGCATCCTGTTGCTGTATATCGGCGTGCGAGAACTCTTTTGTAAAAAAGAAGAGAGTTGAACGGTTCTCCTTACAGTCGAAGGAAGGTTGTTTCTTTTCGACTATCCATAAAAAATTCAAAAATATTTCGCCTGTTACGGTTGCAATTGCCCACAGTATATAGTAGAATATTAGCAAGAAAAACCAATAACGGAGGAACGGTAACAATGGCGATCACATTGGACGCACACTATCTGAACGGCTTTGTTCGTGAACACGAACTTTCCGCCATGCAGGCACAAGTCACGGCCGCTCACGAAACTTTGCACAGCGGCAGCGGATTGGGCAGCGATTTTCTCGGTTGGCTCACCTTACCTACCGACTATGACAAAGACGAGTTTGCCCGTATCAAAGCAGCGGCTGCCCGTATTCAAAACGATACGGATGTGTTTGTGGTCATCGGCATCGGCGGCTCCTATTTGGGTGCCCGCGCCGCCATTGAGTTTCTGAAATCTCCTCTCTATAACAACAAGAAAAAAGATACTCCCGACATCTATTTTGCCGGCAACAGTATCAGTTCCACCGCTTTGTCGGAACTGCTGGATCTGTGCGAAGGCCGTCGGGTATCCATTAATGTGATTTCCAAATCCGGCACTACTACGGAACCCGCCATTGCGTTCCGTGTTTTCCGCGAATATTTAGAAAAGACCGTGGGGGCCGAAGAAGCTAAAAAACGTATTTATGTCACCACCGATAAAGCTAAAGGCACATTAAAAGGCCTGTCCGATCGAGAAGGGTACGAAACCTTTGTGGTGCCGGACGATGTAGGCGGTCGTTTCTCTGTTCTTACGGCGGTGGGCTTGCTCCCCATTGCGGTGGCGGGTTGCGATATCGACGCGTTGATGGCGGGTGCCGCCCGCGCCCAGCGAGAACTGTGCGACACCGATCTGAACAAGAACGATTGCTACCGTTACGCCGCTCTGCGCAACATTTTGTTGCGCAAAGGCCGCGCGGTGGAACTGATGGTCAGTTACGAACCTTGCTACGCCATGATGTCCGAATGGTGGAAACAGTTATACGGCGAGAGCGAGGGGAAAGACGGCAAAGGCTTGTTCCCCGCTTCCGTCATTTTCTCCACCGACCTGCACTCCCTCGGCCAATTTGTGCAGGACGGGTCGGATATCCTCACCGAAACCGTCGTAGTTATCGATAAGGCTCAGCGGGAAATGACCATCAAAGAAGATCCCGAAAATGTGGATGGCCTGAATTTCCTTACGGGCAAAACCATGGCGCAGATCAATCACAGCGCTTTTGAAGGCACCATTTTGGCGCATACCGACGGTAACACCCCCAACCTGGTGTTGCATATTCCCTCGGTGTGCGAAGAGGAGCTGGGCTATCTCATCTACTTCTTCGAGAAAGCCTGTGCCATTTCCGGCTATATTCTGGGTGTCAATCCGTTCAATCAACCCGGCGTGGAAGCCTATAAGAAAAACATGTTCGCTTTGCTGGGCAAACCCGGCTACGAGGCGGAAAAAGCCGTTTTGGAGAAACGGTTGGGACGGTAATGACCGTGTAAACGGTTAATATATATACTGGGAGGAATACCAAATGATTACATTGATTCTCGGCAAAAAAGGCTCCGGCAAAACCAAGAAATTGATGGATTTGTGCAACGAAGCAATGGCGCAATCCAAAGGCAATGTGGTTTTCATCGAAAAGGATAACACCTTGACCTACAATATCAGCCACAAAGTCCGTCTGGCTGCCGCTGACGAATATGCCATTAACGGGTTTAACAGCCTTTACGGTTTTATCGCCGGTATGTGTGCCGGTAACTACGATATCACCGATATTTTCGTGGATTCTACGCTGAAGATCGGCGGCGACATTGCCGAACTACTCGGTTTTGTGGAAAAACTGAAAGTCCTCAGCGAAAAAGCGAACACCAATATCGTGATGTCGGTATCCGCGGATAAAGGGGAGATCGATGCCCGTATCGCGGATCTGGCAAAGGAGATCTGATCCTGTTCGACGAAAAAACGGAAACGGGTCCCGTTTCCGTTTTTTGTTGCGGATTTTTTGATAAAATTGTTGACAAACCCCCGCAATTCCTATATAATACCATCCGTGACTATTGAGGTGAAGTATGCTTCTTCAATTACAATCCCTGTTCATGGGGGAAAAGGAACGCCTGCCCATTGACTGTACGCTGGATCTGTCCGGTGTGGAATGGAACGGTGAATACCCCTTTCAGTCGCCCGTACACGTGACCGGTGAGGTGGCGGTAGCCGCCGATGTGGTCACCTTTCGTGCCGATGTGCAATACCGATACGACGGTACTTGCGATCGCTGTACCGGCGGTGTTCATCGTGATCATGTGATGAAGATGGAGCATATTCTTGTGGTTTCCCTCAATCACGAGGACAATGACAGCTTCGTCCTGATCGATAACTATCAACTTCCGTTGGATGAACTGGTGGAAGAAGATCTTCTTCTCGATCAACCGTCGAAGATCCTCTGTAGGGAGGACTGCCGCGGCCTTTGCACGCAGTGTGGCAAAGACCTTAACGAAGGCTTGTGCGGTTGCCGACAGGAAACGGTGGACCCGCGGCTGGCAGTTCTGAAACAGTTATTAGATTGATTACTTTAAGGAGGTGCTGACAATGGCGGTACCGAAGAGAAAAACATCCCCGGCGCGTCGCGACAAACGTCGTAACAATCTCTGGAAGGCAAAGGCTCCCGAACTGGTGAAATGCCCGCAGTGCGGCGAATACAGACGCCCGCATCGTTTGTGCGGAAGCTGTGGCTATTACAACGGCAGACAGATCGTCAAGGTCGTCGAGTGATCCTGACACCGGTCGTAGAATAGAGGGTGTAACCTGTTGGGGTCGCACTCTCTATTTTTTCTTTTTTGTCCGTAGCCGTGTTGCTCTCGCTCGGCGTACCGTTGTACGCGGTCGCTCGGGCGCCTTGCTACGAACAAAAAACGGCAAACCCGTAGCCGTGTTGCTCTCGCTCGGCGTACCGTTGTACGCGGTCGCTCGGGCGTCTTGCTACGAACAAAAAACGGAAACCCGTAGCCGTGTTGCTCTTGTTCAGCGTATGAATTATGAAAGGAGGCGGTCTGTATGGCGGTGACCATCAAAGTGGTGTGCCCGAAAAGCCCCGCTCACAAAAAACACATCCTGTCCGGTGACCGCCTGCTTTCCATTAATGGACACGAGATCACCGATGTGCTGGATTATCAATTCTACGTTACGGAACCCCGCTTGACTCTCACGGTTGAAACCGCGGGAAAGATCCGAACGGTTCATATCCGTAAAAAAGAATACGAAGATATCGGCTTGGAATTCGATACGTATTTGATGGACAAGCAACAGTCTTGCAAAAACAAGTGCGTATTTTGTTTTATCGACCAAATGCCCTCGGGTATGCGGGACAGTTTATATTTTAAAGACGACGACAGCCGTCTGTCTTTCTTACTGGGCAACTATGTCACACTGACCAATTTGTCCGAGCGGGAGATACAGCGGATCATCGATATGCATATCAGTCCCATCAACATTTCGGTGCACACCACCAACCCTGAACTGCGTTGCCGCATGATGAACAACCGCTTTGCAGGGGAGACCTTGTCTTTGCTGAAACGGTTTGCCGATGCAGGGATTCGCATGGAATGTCAGTTGGTGATTTGCCCCGAATGGAACGATGGGGATGAACTGGAACGCTCCATGCACGATCTGGCGGTGTTGGCGCCGGCGGTGGAAAGCGTGGCGGTGGTCCCCGTGGGCCTTACCAAGTATCGGGACGGACTTACCCCGTTGCGCCCCTTTACGAAAGAAGAAGCCATTCGAGTCCTCGATGCTGTGGAACGCTTCGGCGGCCAAATGTTAGCGTCCACGGGCAGTCGGGTGGTCTATCCTGCCGACGAATGGTATATCGCCGCCGGACGCCCCATTCCCGACGAAGACTTTTACGAAGATATGTCCCAACTGGAAAACGGTGTGGGCTTGATTGCACTTCTGCGCTCTCAATTTGCCGATGCGTTGGCTTCCTGTGATGCCACGGCTGCAAAGGGGAGCCCTACCGTACTGGCTACAGGCGAAGCGGCGGCACCGTTTTTGCAAGAACTGGTGGATACGGCACATACCCGTTTCCCTCAACTGAACGTTACCGTGCGAGCGATCAAGAACGACTTTTTCGGTCATACTATCACCGTTGCGGGACTGGTGACAGGGGGCGACATTCTTCGCCAACTGGATGGGATACACTGTGAACGGATCCTGATTCCCGATATAATGTTACGGCGGGAAGGGGATCGTTTGTTGGATGATGTAACCCCTGAAACGTTATCCGAAACATTAGGTGTGCGGATCGAGGTCGTGGGAAATGACGGTGCCGCGTTATTAGATTCTTTACTGGAGAGGTGAATGACATGGCAAAACCAATCGTAGCGGTGGTGGGCCGTCCCAACGTGGGTAAATCCACCCTGTTCAACAAATTAATCGGACAACGGTTATCCATTGTCAAAGACACCCCCGGTGTCACCCGCGACCGCATTTTTGCAGCGTGTGAATGGCGGGGTCGCACCTTTATGTTGGCGGATACCGGCGGTATTGAACCTCATTCCGATGATATCATTTTGTCCCAAATGCGCCATCAGGCCAATTTGGCCATCGAACAAGCGGATGTGATCGTGTTGGTCACCGATCTGCAGGCGGGTGTGACCGCCAATGACGCGGATGTAGCCACCATGTTGCAAAAAAGCGGTAAACCCGTAGTGTTGTGTGTCAATAAATGCGACCGCATCGGCGCGCTGCCCGCCGAATTTTATGAATTTTACAATTTAGGGTTGGGTGACCCCATTGCCGTATCGTCCATTCACGGTACGGGTACCGGCGATCTGTTGGACGCGGTATTTGACTATTTGCCTCCCGAAATTGAGGAAGAAGACGACAGCGACTGCATTAAGGTGGCGGTCATCGGCAAGCCCAATGCGGGAAAATCGTCCTTGATCAATGCCTTGGCAGGAGAAGAGCGAAGCATCGTTTCCAACATTGCGGGTACTACCCGTGATGCCATCGACACTGAAATTAACGGTAAACACGGCCGCTTTTTACTTATTGATACGGCAGGTTTGCGCCGCCGCAGTAAAGTGGACGACGCCATTGAAAAATACAGTGTGTTACGCGCCGAAATGGCGGTGGAACGGGCAGATGTCTGTGTTATCCTCATTGATGGTGTGGAAGGCTTTACCGAACAGGACAGCAAAGTAGCGGGTATCGCTCACGAAAAAGGCAAAGCCTGTATCATCGCCGTTAATAAATGGGACGCCGTGGAAAAAGACGACAAGACCATGAACAAAGTCCGCAAACAACTGGAAAACGATTTCAGTTTCATGGCCTATGCCCCCTTTGTATTCATTTCCGCTAAAACGGGTCAGCGGTTGGACCGATTGTTGGAACTGATTACCTATGTGAACGGTCAACATTCCATGCGGGTGTCCACGGGCATGCTTAACGATGTGTTGGCAATGGCCACCACCCGTGTGCAACCGCCCACAGATCGGGGACGTCGGTTGAAGATCTATTATGTAACGCAACCTTCTACTTGCCCGCCTACCTTTGTGTTTTTTGTTAATCGGGCAGACCTGTTCCATTTCTCCTATCAACGGTATTTGGAAAATCAATTGCGAGAAACCTTTGGCTTGGAAGGCACCCCCGTTCGTTTTATCATTCGCGAGCGTGGCGACAACAGCGGCAAATAAGGAAGGATTATCATGAACGCATTTTTCTTGTTTTTCAATAACAGTTGGGCGGCGTTATTGCTGACCATTATCACTTCCTATTTGTTGGGCAGTATCAGTTTCGCTATCATCATCACCAAACTGTTCAGCAAAAATGACATCCGAGATTTCGGTAGCGGCAATGCGGGTGCTACCAATGTGTTGCGCGCGCAGGGAAAACTCCCTGCATTGCTCACCGCCCTTGGTGATATCGGTAAAAGTATTGCGGCAGTGTTGTTAAGCGGTTATTTGATGATGAACATACAGTTATCCCCATTGCCGTCATCTTCCCCCGTCGATACCTTGGAAGAACTCAAATTGATCGGCTTTTATTTGGCGGGCTTTTTCAGCATTTTAGGACATATGTTCCCGCTGTTTTTCGGTTTTCGCGGTGGAAAAGGCGTCGCGACCACCTTCGGTATGATGGTTCTGTTGGATTGGCGAGTGGCGCTGGTGCTGTTGATGGTATTTGTCGTTGTGATTCTCACCACTCGCATGGTGTCGCTGGGCTCAGTGCTGGCGGCGGTTTCTTTTCCGATTTCCACATGGATCTTCCGCGCCTGTTTGGATGGACTGACCCCCACGATGGTCTGGTTTTGCACCGGTATGACAGCGCTCATTGCCGCCTTGGTGATCTTCCGCCACCGTGCCAATATCAAACGTATTATCGCAGGGACAGAAAGCAAGATTTGAGGTGAAAAACATGGGGAATATTGCCGTTTTAGGTGCCGGCGGCTGGGGTACAGCATTGGCGGTTACCGCCTCCCGCATGGGTCATACGGTAACACTGTGGTCGCCCTTTCAAGAGGAAATCGACGGTATCCGTCGCCACGGCCAACACATGAAACTGTTGCCCGGTATCGCGGTGCCGCCATCGATCGCGTTGACCACGGATATCTCCTGTATTGCTCATACAGACCTTGTCATTTTAGCGGTACCGTCCTTTGCCATTGCGGGGACGGCGGCGGCCATGGCCCCCTATGTGACAGAGGGTATGCTCATCGCCAATGCCGGTAAAGGCATTGAAGAACACACCTATCGCCGTTTTACCCAAGTTATTGAAGACGTCTTACCTCACACGGCGGTGGTGGCGTTATCGGGCCCCTCTCATGCCGAAGAAGTGGGACGGGGCGTTCCCACTTTATTGGTAGCGGCCTCCCGTGACCTGTCCTATGCCGAACGAGTACAACAGTTGCTCATCAGTGACACCTTACGTATCTACACATCCGATGATGTGATCGGTGCGGAACTGGGCGGCGCTTTTAAAAACGTGATTGCCCTCGGCGCGGGTATTTGCGACGGTTTACAGATGGGTGATAACACCAAAGCCGCACTGATGACCCGCGGTTTAGCAGAAGTGGCGCGATTGGGTGTATCCATGGGTGCCAAAGCCAGCACCTTTGCGGGCCTTACGGGGATGGGTGACTTGATCGTTACCTGCGGTAGTATGCATTCCCGTAACCGCCGCGCGGGTATTTTGATCGGACAGGGCGTTTCGCCTGCTGACGCGGTAAAACAAGTGGGAACGGTGGAAGGATATCTGGCGGCAGAGACCGCCTACCGCCTGTCGGTCAAAGCGCAAGTTCCTATGCCCATTACCGAAGCTTGCTACCGCATTTGTTACGAAAACTATTCCCCGCGGGAAGCGGTAAAAACACTGATGTCCCGCCCCGGTTGTCACGAAGACGATACCGTTTGGTTTGCGTAAATCAAAACCGCCTTCCTCAAAACGAGGAAAGCGGTTTTTGCATAGTTTGTCCGTTCGGTGACATACTGAACCACGGAGGGGACAGTATGCATATAGGGCGGTTGAAACGTTTTTTTCTGTTATTCAGTATCGGCGGTCTGGCCTATAATTTTATGGAGATCTTGTGGCGGGGATATAGCCATTGGTCCATGTTTTTGGTGGGCGGGACCTGTTTTCAGTTGATCGGCCGTATCGGGAAACGGCTGAAAGGGTGTTCGTTGCTTGCGCGAAGCGGTCTTTGCGCGTTAGCCGTAACCGCGGTGGAATATATCAGCGGTTGTATTGTCAATCTTCGCTTGCACTTGCATGTGTGGGATTACAGTCACCTGCTTGGGAATATCCGCGGCCAGGTGTGCTTGCCGTTCAGTCTGTTATGGGGACTGATCAGTCTACCCGCCATGCCGCTGTATGTTTATTTGGAGGGACAAATATCCCGCAAAGGACAGGTCACGCAACGAGGGGAACGGGCCTCGCAGACTTCTCTGCCGAACAGTACCAATCGATGACAAAAGTCGTTGCTCTTGTCAGGCGGTAACAAACGGCGTAACTGCTCCTCCACTTTGCGAGGGTCTTTGCTGTCGCACAACCCCAAGCGATTGGAAATGCGGATACAATGGGTATCCGCCACCACTGCACCGGGCATGTGAAAAATATCGCCGCACACCAAATTGGCGGTTTTGCGTCCCACCCCCGGTAACGCCGTCAATTCTTCCATGGTAGCGGGAACTTTGCCGCCGTGTTTGTCGAGAAGCATCTGCGCCATGGCCACTAGATCGCGAGCTTTGGTTTTAAACAGGCCGCAAGAGCGGATATAGGGCTCCACCTCTTCGGCGGCAGCGGCGGCAAAGGTCGCCGCATCGGGAAACCGCTCAAACAAAGCGGGAGTCACCAAGTTGACGCGGGCATCGGTACATTGGGCGGATAGGCGCACCGCCACCAACAAATGAAAGGCGTTGCGCTGCTCATAATCCAGCGAACAGATCGCGTCGGGATACCGTTGTTCTAACCGTTCCACCGCCGCCAACGCCCGTTGCTTTTTCGTCATAATACCATCACGTCCTTTTCAAAAAGTTTACCATGTGGAATGTTGCCTGTCAATTTGAAATACTTGCATATTATACAAAATGCGGTATAATGGAATATGTAAGTAGGTGATCGTATGACAACAGCACCGTTAGCCGATCGGATGCGTCCGCAAACGTTAGACGACATGGTGGGACAACAACATTTGTTAGGCCCTGATTGTGCGTTGCGGGGGATCATTGAATCGGGACGCATCCCCAACATGATCTTTTACGGCCCGTCGGGTATCGGCAAGACTACGCTGGCGAGCATTATAGCCGCCCGCACCGATAAACGGCTACACCGTTTAAACGGCACCACCGCGTCCACAGCGGATATCCGCGCCGTGGCGGAAGAGGTGGGGACGTTGGCGGGCTCGGGCGGTATTTTGTTGTATTTGGATGAGATTCAGTATTTCAATAAAAAGCAACAACAGACATTGCTGGAACATATCGAAAACGGCAATATCACCCTCATTGCCTCCACCACCGAAAATCCCTATTTTTATGTCTACAACGCCATTCTCAGCCGCTCCACGGTGTTCGAATTTAAACCCGTAGAACCCGCCGAGGTGCACCGCGCCATCGAGCGAGGATTTCGGTTCTTGGAAGAAGAACAGGGAACGCCCATCACCGTGGAAAACGGGGTGGCGGATACCATCGCCTATGCTTGCGGCGGCGATGTGCGAAAATCCTTAAATGCTGTGGAACTGTGTGTGTTGGCGGCGCGCCCCAATGAAAGCGGCAATCTCACCATCACCGAAACCTTGGTAGAACAGGTCGTGCAAAAAAGCGCCATGCGCTATGATCGTGACGGCGACGAACATTACGACCTGTTATCAGCTTTCCAAAAATCCATGCGTGGTTCCGATCCCGATGCCGCTATTCATTATTTGGCGCGGTTGCTGTCGGCGGGCGATCTGCCGTCAGTCTGCCGTCGATTACTGGTTTGTGCCGCCGAAGACGTGGGGCTTGCTTACCCTATGATTCTGCCCATCGTTAAAGCGGCGGTGGACAGCGCGTTGCAAGTGGGATTGCCGGAAGCGCGGATTCCCTTGGCTGATGCGGTGATTATGGTGGCTATGGCACCCAAATCCGCCTCGGGTCACGATGCTATCAATGCCGCCATGGCGGATGTGGAGATGGGGAAGACCGGTGCTATTCCGCGACAATTGCAAAACAAACATTACGACGGCGCCGATGCCAAGATCAAAGGGCAGTTCTATAAATATCCCCACGAATACCCCCACCATTGGGTGGAACAGCAATATTTGCCGGATGCCATTAAAAACGCCGTGTATTACAAGGCGGGAGAAAACAAAAACGAACAAGCATTTGCCGAATATTGGAAGCAGATCAAAGGGCGATAAAACGAGGGACCATCCTTTTTCAAAATAACCCGAAAATATATTGACTTTTGACAGAAAAACCGCTATATTGTATTTTGTTGTCTATTGTATATTATAAAGAATAGGCCGCATCTTAGCATATCAAGGCAGTATGAGGCATCGCCGCAGTCGCTTGTTGACGGCTGTGAAAAACCCTTTGCGGAGGGCGTTGCTCAAAGTACTGCGGTTTCACGCGTTACACGCGAAACTTTCGTACGCAGAAATACCTGTGTATACACCGCAAAGGGGGATGCCGCTATGCAAACAAAAGAAATCATCAAATTAAAAGACATTACCGTTTCTTTCGACGGAGAACAGGTGTTGAGCGGACTGGATCTCAATATCTCAGACGGAGAATTTGTGACCTTGCTGGGCCCTTCGGGTTGTGGCAAGACCACCACACTGAGGATTATCGGCGGCTTCGTCACTCCCGACAGCGGTAGTGTTTTTTTTGACGGCAAAGATATTGCTGATCTGCCGCCTTACAAGCGGCAGGTAAATACCATTTTCCAACGCTACGCGTTGTTTCCCCACCTCAACGTGGAGGACAATGTGGCTTTTGGTATGCGCGTGCAAAAGAAAAAGAACGGCGAGGTCAGAGAAACCGTCGACCGTATGTTAAAACTGGTCAACCTCACCGGATTTAACAAACGGCGGGTGGATACCCTGTCAGGTGGTCAGCAACAACGGGTGGCCATTGCCCGTGCATTGGCCAACAATCCTCGTGTTCTGTTGTTAGACGAGCCGCTGGCCGCTTTGGATCTTAAACTGCGTAAGGACATGCAGGTGGAACTGAAAAACATCCAAAAAAGTTTGGGTATCACCTTTATTTATGTCACTCACGATCAGGAAGAAGCCCTGTCCATGTCGGATACCGTGGTGGTGATGGACGCAGGTCGCATCCAACAGATTGGTACCCCGCAAGATATCTATAACGAGCCGCAAAACGCTTTTGTGGCTGACTTCATCGGGGAAAGCAACATCTTGGACGGTGTCATGCACGAAGACTATTTGGTGGAATTCTTCGGCCGCAAATTCAAGTGTTTGGACGCGGGCTTTGACAAAAAAGAGCCCGTGGACGTGGTCATCCGCCCTGAGGATATCGATATTGTCCCTGCCGATAAAGGCCATCTAACGGGTAAAGTCACCGCCGTTACCTTTAAAGGTGTGCATTTCGAAACCATCGTGGATTTTAAAGGCTTTAAATGGATGATCCAAACCACTGACTACTATCCCGTCGACTCGGTGATCGGTATCGTGTTAAACCCCGAGGATATCCATATCATGAAAAAATCCGAATATTCGGGTCTGTTCGGCGATTACAGTTCCTATTCCGAGGAATTTGATGAAATGGCGAACCCCGAGATTGACCTCACCGAAGAGTATACGGAGGCCGAATCATGATCAAATCGAAAGTCGCAGCAGCACCTTTTACGGTGTGGATGTTGCTCTTTACCGTCATCCCCTTGGGGATCGTATTGTGGTTCGCGTTTACCGACAGTACCGGTCAGTTCACCCTATCCAATCTTTCCTATATTTGGGATCACGCGGCCACTTTCGGCGTATCCATTTTCTACGGTGGTATTGCTACAGCCATTTGCCTTGTCTTGGCCTTTCCGCTGGCATATACTATTTCCCGTTCCACCGATCGAGTGCAACAGACCATGGTCCTTATGATCATGTTGCCCATGTGGATGAATTTTCTGCTTCGCACGTATGCGTGGATGTCCATTTTGGAGAATAACGGGTTTATCAACCAACTGCTCCGCCTTATCGGCGTGTTGGCGGAGGGTGAATCGGTTTCGCTTATCAATACCGGCGGTGCGGTGGTGCTGGGCATGGTGTATAACTTCTTGCCCTTTATGGTGTTGCCCTTGTATTCCGTTATGGCGAAGATCGACGGCAGTGTGATTGAAGCCGCCCAAGATCTGGGCTCCAACACTTTACAGGTGTTTTCAAAAGTGGTTATTCCGCTTTCTATTCCCGGTATGCTCAGTGGCATCACCATGGTCTTCGTGCCCGCGGTGAGTACCTTTGTTATTACCAAGCTGCTGGGCGGCAGTAAAACTCTCATGATCGGCGACGCCATCGAAACCATGTTTATCGGCCAAGGCGCTGATTACCATGTGGGCGCGGCGTTATCGCTGGTACTCATGGTGCTGATCTTGGTGTGTATGGCGGTTACCAACATGGCCGATAAGGGAGAGGAGGATGCGGTATGAAAACCTTATCCCGTATCTACAACGCCCTTATTTTCCTGTTCCTGTACGCCCCCATCTTTGTGCTGATCGTGTTTTCTTTTAACGATTCCAAAAGCCGCGTGGTGTGGAACGGTTTTTCTCTGCGCTGGTATGCGGAGTTGTTCCAAGACACCGAGATCTTAAATGCTCTGGGCGTTACGTTGTCCATTGCGGTTATCGCGACGATTGTTTCAACCTTGATCGGCACGTTAGCGGCTATCGGTTTCCGCAGTGTCAATGCCAAACTGCGCAATACCTTGATGGCACTCAACAATCTCCCCATGGTCAATCCCGAGATCGTAACGGGTATTGCCCTTATGTTGCTTTTTGTGTTTATTCACCGCACCACGGGTTTGTTACAACCGGGATATGTACCACTCTTGTTATCCCATATCACTTTCTGTATTCCCTATGTGGTGTTGCAGGTGTTACCCCGTTTACGGCAAGCCAATCCCCATTTGTATGAAGCGGCGGTGGATCTGGGATGCCGTCCCGTGTCGGCGTTCATGAAAGTTATGGTGCCTGAGATCTTACCCGGCATTATCACCGGTGCATTGATGGCATTCACCATGTCACTGGACGATTTTGTGATCAGCCTGTTCACTTCCGGCGCCACGGCGCAAAACCTATCGGTTACCATTTATGCCATGGTGAAACGGCGTGTCACACCGGAGATTAATGCACTGTCTACCTTAATGTTTGGCGCGGTACTGGTGTTATTGATCGTCGTCAACGTGTTGCAGATCAAAACCGCCCCAAAACAGGCGAAAAAATAAACAAGGGGGAAGGACATGTGAAAAAATGGATATCCGCGGCAATGGGTTTGGCGCTGTCCTTCCTGTGCGTCCTACCTGCCGCGGCGCAGGAGAGCGCACTCGTCAGCGATGTCACGTTGAACGTGTATAATTGGGGCGAATACATCGACCCCGATGTGAACGACATCTTCACGGAAGAAACCGGTATCAAAGTTAACTACAAAAACTTTACCGATAACGAAAGTATGTATGCGGTGCTGGCATCGGGTGCCGCCAACTACGATATTATCGTCCCGTCCGACTACATGGTGGGTAAACTCATCAACGAGGGTATGTTGGCAAAACTCAATTTCGATAATATCCCCAACTATGCCCTCATCAGCGATGCCATGAAAAATCAGCCCTATGACCCGAAAAACGAGTATTCTGTTCCCTATACGTGGGGGACAGTGGGAATCTTCTATAATACGAAATATGTGAAAGAAGAAGACCTGAAACAAGGATGGGATCTGTTGTGGGATGAAACCTACCGCGGTCGCATCTTCATGTTCGACAATCCGCGGGATACGTTCGGTATCGCGTTGCTGAAATGCGGCTATTCCATGAATACCACCGATCCCGCCCATTGGGATGCGGCATATGCCGCTTTGCAGGAGCAAAAACCGATCCTTCACCAGTATGTGATGGATCAGGTGTTCGATAAAATGATCAACGAGGAAGGATGGATCGCCCCGTATTACGCAGGTGACGGCATCATCATGATGGATGAGGATGAAGGCAATCCCGCCATCGATTTCTTTGTCCCTGAAGAAGGCGCCAACCTGTTTATTGACGCATTGTGTGTGCCCGCTCATGCCGAGCATAAGACCGAAGCGGAACGGTATATCAATTTTATGTGCCGCACGGATATTGCCCTGCTCAACGCGGAATATATCGGCTATTCTACTCCCCAAGACGAAGCACGTCAGCAACTGGATCCCGAGATCGGCGAGAACGAAAACTTCTATCCGCCCGCCGAAGTGCTGGAACGGACCGAGATCTTCCTTACCCTGCCCGCGGAAACGTCCGCTTACATGGACAGTTTATGGATGAAATTAAAACTGCCCGATCCGCTGTGGGCGATCTGTACGGTGTTGATAGGGATCGTCGCAGTGGGATTCTTGATATATTGGGTCGTGCGCCGTGTCAAAAGAACGAGGGGATAACACATGGCAAACTTTAAAACCTGTCTTTTTGATCTGGACGGTACCTTGATCGACACCATCGACGACTTGGCTGCAGCCTGTGAACAGGTGATAACGGAATTCGGGTTCGGCAATGCCGACGGAACTCCCGTGCACACCCGTAACGACTATCATCGGTTTGTAGGAAACGGTATTAAAAAACTGGTGGAGCGGGCGTTGGGCGGCCATGCCTCTCCCGCTGTGCTGGAATCGGCATACGAGCGGTTTTTGGTGATCTATAACGAACACTGCAAAGAAAAAACCGCGCCCTACGACGGCATTTTCCCGTTGTTGGATACCCTGAAAGCACAGGGTATCACCATGGGTGTTGTCACTAATAAAAATGAACAACAGGCGCGGTATTTAGCCGAGTCCTTTTTCAGCAACTACGACTTGCGTTGTGTATACGGCAGTGCCGAAGGCCGTCCCAACAAACCCCATCCGGCGGTGGTGGAACTGGCGCTTCGCGATTGCGGAGCGGATAAGGAGACCACCTTATTTATCGGCGATTCCGACGTGGATGTGCAGACCGCTCATAACAGTGGCCTTGTTTGTGCGGGTGCCGGTTGGGGATTCCGCGGGGAAGAGGAACTGCGCCGTGCAGGCGCCGAGATTCTGTTGACACACCCGTTGGACTTGCTGCGGTATTTTTAAGTTTTTCGAGGATTTTAGTTGACAACTTCGTGCAAAAATGGTATCATACATACCGTGCCTTGTACGGAGAGGTGTCCGAGCGGTTTAAGGAGCCGGTCTTGAAAACCGGTGACTCGAAAGAGCCAAGGGTTCGAATCCCTTCCTCTCCGCCACACCTTTTAACAGAATAATATTATCATTTGCTCACCGCATTTGATGATATACGGAGAAGTACTCAAGTTGGTGACGAGGCGCCCCTGCTAAGGGCGTAGGTCGGGTAACCGGCGCGAGGGTTCGAGTCCCTCCTTCTCCGCCAACAACAAAAAGACACCCGAAAAGGGTGTCTTTTTGTTGTTTTATGATGTTTCGGAGAGACTCGAACCCGAGCGCCGAAGGCGCGGGCGTCGCCTGCGAGCGCGTCCTGCGGACGAGACAGCGAGCAGGGGAGGGCGTAGCGGTCGAAATTCCGCGAGCGAAAGCGAGGAAACGGAATTTCGGGCACCGCAAGAGGGGTGCGAAGCACTTCGAGTCCCTCCTTCTCCGCCAAAACGAAAATCCTGTCGCTTATTGTGGACAGGATTTTCGTTTCTATGTAAATTGTACGGAAGACTATATCGATTTAATTTCTCGATGTGCTTTCCGTAACGACTTTTCGCTCGCCGATAAACTTGTGGCAGAAGCGTTATGTGATAACTCATAAACATTTCATTCTAAAAGATGTTTATAAGTCTTCTTGCTATTACTTACCATCGTATGGTATAATCCTCCTAAAGAGAGTTTATCTACTTTAGATCATGTGATTAGGTAGTTATGTGTGAATAAATGTTTGAACGGGGAATGAGGGATTACGATGAGTGTAAGTACGAAAACAAAACTTTTAGAGATTGATCCGTATTTGGCTCCTTTTGAAAAGGATCTCGATCTGCGGATGACATTGTTTTCTGACCAAAAAAAACGATTGTTAGGCAATGGTCAAAAGATAAAGAATTTCGCAAACGGACATAAATACTTTGGATTTCATCGCACCCGTACCGGCTGGGTCTACCGAGAATGGGCACCTGCCGCTGATGAACTGTACCTGACAGGTGATTTCAACAACTGGGATATGTACAGCTGCCCCATGACCAAACTGGAAAACGGTGTATTTGAAGTGCGGCTTTACGGTAGAAACGCACTGAAGATCGGACAAAAGGTACAGTGTATCGTTGTCCATTCAAGCGAGGTTTTGCGCCGTATTCCGCTTTACGCTACACGGGTCGTGCAAGATCCCCAAACATACTTGTGGTGTGCCGAATTGGAAGACACCGACAAAAAATTTCCTTGGACCGATAACGGGTTTGTACCGGAACGGACGCCCTTTATTTATGAATGTCATATCGGCATGGCTCAGGAAAAGGGTGCTGTGGGTACATACAACGAATTTACGGCAAATGTTTTACCCCGGATTAAAGAACTGGGATACAACACCATACAGATCATGGCCATTATGGAACATCCCTATTACGGCTCTTTCGGGTATCAGGTGTCCAACTTTTTTGCCGCTTCCTCCCGTTACGGCAACAGTCGGGACCTAAAAGTACTGATCAATACTGCCCATGAAATGGGGATTGCCGTTTTGCTGGATGTGGTACATTCTCATGCGGTAAAAAACACCAACGAAGGTCTCAACGAATTTGACGGTACGGTGTATCAATTCTTCCACAAAGGGGAAAAAGGCGACCACAAAGCATGGGGAACGAAGCTATTTAATTATGCCAAGCCGGAAGTGTTGCACTTTTTGCTTTCTAACCTCAAATATTGGATGGAAGTTTTTCATTTTGACGGTTTCCGTTTTGACGGCGTAACGTCCATGTTGTATCACGATCACGGACTGGAAAGTGCCTTCACCAATTACCAAATGTACTTTTCCATGAACACCGATACAGATGCCGTCACCTATTTGCAGTTGGCCAACGAATTGATCCATGAGATCAACCCCCACGCCATCACCATCGCCGAAGATATGTCGGGTATGCCCGGTATGTGTATCCCTATACAAGACGGCGGCATAGGCTTTGATTATCGCTTGTCCATGGGTGTACCCGACCTGTGGATCAAAACCATTAAAGAATGTACCGATGAAGAATGGGATATCGGGAAACTATGGCACGAATTAACCACCTGTCGCGCACAGGAAAAGACCATCGGTTACTGTGAATCTCACGATCAAGCCTTAGTGGGGGATAAGACCATCATGTTCAGGCTTTGCGATGCGGACATGTATACCGGTATGAACAAATTCGGTGGTAACCTTGTGGTGGACAGAGGGATTGCACTTCATAAAATGATCCGTCTGGTAACCGCTTCTTTGGCCGGAGAAGGTTACCTCAATTTCATGGGAAACGAATTCGGCCATCCCGAATGGATCGACTTTCCCCGTGAAGGTAACGGTTGGAGCTATCATTATTGCCGCAGACAGTGGAGTTTGGTAGATAATCCCGACCTGCGATACGGGGAACTCCATGCTTTTGATAAAGCGATGATCAAACTACTTAAAGAGGAACGCGTACTGACTGTATCCGCGGAAAACCGATGGATGCATCAAGACGATAAAGTACTCATCTACACCAAAGGTGACCTGGTGTTCATCTTTAACTTCCATCCCACACGATCCTTTGACGGCTATTTTGTGCCGGTAGGAAAAGATGGCATCTATACGGTGCTCCTTTCCTCGGATGATGGCGAATTTGGTGGTTTTTCCCGCGTAGATACCGCGGCGAAATACCAAACCTTTACCACGCCTATCGGTTGGGTAGGTTTTAAATGCTATCTGCCCAATAGAACCGCCATTGTTTTGAAGAAAAAAGTAAAAGAAACGGCAAAAATAGTGGTATAAAACTAATTAAATGTGTATGGGTTCGAACACATAGTTGAAAACAAATAAAGGCATCGAATTTGTACGACTCTTTCAATAACAAAAGCACCCCCCTTGGGGTGCTTTTGTTATTCACAGAAAGTGAGAACACGAACCTCAGCGCGCCTTCGCTACGGGATGTACATCGGTGCGTTAATTTCCACCCGGACCGTCTCGCCGCTCGCGGGTATCGTGAATGTCGATCTTGCCCTTAATATCCCCGGGATTCGTCAACTTTTTCTTCTGTGTTTCGTGTTTGGTGTTTTTTTCATCGGTCATGGATATCGCTCCTTTCATAAGATTAGTGTGCACCGTTATCAAGCAGTTCATGCAGGTCATTGATAGGTGGCAGACAGCGGCGTCCTTTACAAACATAGTAGGTGGTTTTGCCGTTTTTTAACGGGTATTCGGATGTGGGATGCTGCAGAAAAACCGCCACGGCATCGGTGGGGACAGAAAAGGGGAGATTCGCCTTGTTCGTGTGGCTGTCGGGGATCACGGTTATTTTTGTCGGTGGTTGGGTAAACTCCAAAAGCGCGGTCAACGCCATGGCGTAGTTGCCTGGATACGCCGTTGCTTCTGCTACCAGAAAATCCAATTGTTGCTGGGCGGCTTTTTGGTATTGTGGATTATCTGTTATCATAGCCAATTGCACCAGATTATACGCCATCAAACTATTGCCGCTGGGAACGGCACCGTCGTAAGTTTCTTTCGGACGAAGGATCAGTTCTTCACCGTAACGGCTATACAGAAAAAATCCTTCTGCGTGATCGCTGAAATCAGCGATCACCTTGTGGCACAGTTGCTCCGCTCGCGCGACATACACGTTGTCAAAGGTTGCTTTATAAAGGAAAAGTTGAGCAAACAGATAGCTTGCATAATCGTCCAAAAACCCCGCTACGCCGCGTTTGCCTTCTCGAAAACTGACAAATAGCGTGCCATTCTCGCACAGATACTGTTGTATAAAAGCGTCTGCATGCTTCGCCACACGAAGGTACTGTTCGTTTTTGCTGACAAGGTACAACTCACACATGGCGGCGATCATCAGGCTGTTCCATGAGGTGAGGATCTTGTCGTCCAGACCGAGAGAAAATCGCTTTTTTCGGTAGTCACGAAGGCGCGGTAGGAAGGGGGTAAAAACAGTATCCGCCACATCACTTTTTAAGAGGTTGGGGATATTCTTCCCTTCAAAGTTCCCATCTTCACGGATATCAAAACGACGATTAAAGGCGCTGCCGTCTTCCTGCCCCAGTACATCAATAATCTCCTGCGGTGTGAAAAGATAATATTTACCCTCTTCGCCCTCACTGTCGGCATCCTGTGCGCTATAGAAACCGCCCTTGACCGAGGTCATTTCACGCAAAATATATGCCGCCGTTTTTTCGGCAATTTCCCGATACAATGGTTTTTTTGTTACGGTATAGGCTTTGCAATAGGCGAGGATCAGCAATGCATTGTCGTACAACATCTTTTCGAAATGAGGAACTAAAAATTTTTTGTCGGTGGAATAACGGCAAAAACCAAATCCAATGTGGTCGAATATCCCACCCCGATACAGTTGCATCAACATGTGTTCTGCCATGTGCAAACACGCCTCGTCATTGTATTTCTCGTAGTAGGAGAGCAAGAACAGAAGATTATGCGGTGCAGGAAATTTCGGTGCACGTCCGAAACCGCCGTATTGTTGGTCATACCTGCGTTTGTAAAAAGATACGGCAGAGTGTGTCGGATCGGCATCGGCGTTTTCGGGGGAGCGGGCGATATCCTGTAAATGTCCCACAATAACATCGGACTGCTTTAGCAATGATTTACGGTCATGTTCCCACTTCTCCTGAATCGTCAACAGTAGTTCCCGCATTCCGATGATGCCGTCGCGGGAGGTTTTCGGGAAATAAGTACCCGCAAAAAATGGCTTTTGTTCCGCTGTCATGAAAATACTGGTAGGCCAGCCGCCGCTTCCCGTAAATGCTTGACACACCGCCATATACACGCTGTCAATGTCGGGCCGCTCCTCTTTATCCACCTTAATGGAGATAAAGTAACGGTTCAGCAGTTCGGCGATTTCGGCATCTTCAAAACTTTCATGTGCCAATACGTGGCACCAGTGACAGGTGCTGTAACCAATACTTAAGAAAATCGGCTTGTCTTCTGTACGGGCTCGCTCGAACGCCTCACTCCCCCAAGGATACCAGTCCACAGGGTTGTCTTTGTGCTGAATCAGATAAGGGCTCGTTTCATATTGTAAACGATTGCTCAAGATATCGCCTCCGTCATTGTATGAGATGTTTTGCGGTTTGTTGCGCTGCCGGTCCTGTTTTTAGCATTGGCGTCGCGGACACCGAATATGCAAAAACTTGGTATGCATGAAAGGGTAGAACATGGACAAAATACGCTTATGAGCAGTTTGGGAGGGATAGCTATGAAAAAGGGCGAAATTCCCATTGGTTTGGGGATGGCACTTGCACAAAATCCTGAAGCGATGAAACAGTTTGTGATGATGAGCGACGCCGAACAACAACAGATCATAGCCGGCATCCACGCCGTTCATTCCAAACAGGAAATGTATCGGTATGTAGAGGAAAAACTATCCCATAAAACATCCGATCAATAAATCATCAAAAAACAGGCGGCACCGCTTTTTTCGCGGTGTCGCCTGTTTTCTTGTGTTGCTTATTATTGATTATCGTTTGCCAAGCATTTTACAAGACACGCCGTAGCGGCGATGGTCAGCGCAAAGAAGAACAATAATAAGCCGGTAATAATGGCGCCGATCACGCTGGTAGCCGCAAACGTAATCGCCAATAAGATTACCGCAAACAGGATCGTACCGACGATCCCTGCCAGTACCGCTGACAGAACCGAGCCTGTCCGACAACAAGTCGGCAATCCGCCTGCCAACGCCACGGCGACCAATGCCGCCGCCAAATACGCCACGGCGATACCGAATACCACCCACAAGAACGCGGGGGTAACGGTGATCACAGCGGCAAAGCGCAGGAACGCCGTGACAATGCCGATGATCACGGCGGCGATCACAGCAACGACGGTACAGTCGCGTTTGCTGCAACAACCAAATAAAGCCATATAGTTTCACCTCCCACCTACAGCATATGCCGAAGGCGGTGGACAAGTGAATCATACGCCTTTTTGTATTCCATCGGTGTGTACCCGCATTTTTGTTTAAAACACTGGGCGAAATAACTTTGGGAAGAAAATCCCAAAGCGTCGGCGGTCTCGCTGACCGACGCGCCATCACGAAGCCATTGTTTGGCGTGCTCAATGCACAGATTACCGTGGTATTCCATGACTCCTTGTCCCGCATAACGGGAAAAGGTTTCTTTCAATACCGTGGGACATACCCCGCACACACGGGACAAGTGTGATACTGACAATTGCCGTTGCAGGTTTTGTCGCATATAGGTCACTGCCTCTTAATAGATGACGACACTTTTTCGGTCAAGAGGATGCTCGGCAGATACCGCGCCCATGATACGGTATAACAGCACTTCCAAAACCTTTACCAGTGTAAAACCAATATAGGTATTGTCCAGCGTTCCGTATTGTTCATTTTGTAAGTACGGTCGCGCCAATGCTATCGCCGTGTCGGCCAATTGCTGTTCGATTGGTGCCAAATGAATGATTCGCTCCTTCCCCGTAATAGGCAGATCGGGACAATGGAACTGAAAAACGGCATAGGTGGCATTGGCGGTTCGTTCCCGATGGAAAGTTTCCGGTTCTCCCAACATCAGATTTCCCTCGTGCAATTGAAACACTCGATCCTCGTATGTCACTTCCAAATGCCCCCGCATGATGTATTTCAGTTCCCAGGCAGTATGGCGATGACCTTAAAATTCATAGGGAATGTCCGTATCGATGGGAATATACCGAACAGAGGGGAGAAAGGAAATAGTTTTTCCGAATTCACGTATCATAAAATACTGTCCAATCCATAAAAAATACAACTGATGTTTACTATACAAAGGTGTTTGTTATTATCACAAGCATCGTGGCACTGGTTATCGCCCGAAAATTTTGCCATTGTCAAACAAGCGGCCATGCTTCACAAACAATTCGCCCCTGCCATTGTCAAATTGGTGAAAGATGCGGAACAAACGGGTGAGCCTGTGTTGCGTAGTTTGGAATACAACGCCCCCATCAAGGTTATGAGCACATCATGGACGAATTTATATTGGGTACGGATATTTTGGTCAGTCCCCTTCTGACTCCCGCCACCACGGAAAAAGACATTGTGTTTCCCGCGGGTACGCTGGTGGACGAAGACGGCAACGAATACGAGGGCAGACGCACGCACCACATCCAAACGCCATTGCAAAAACTGCCGTATTTTGTCCGCAAATTGTGATTGCTGCGCTTTTTCTGTTGACTTTAAGCGGGGAATGTGCTATGATTTTTTAAAACAATTCTGTGGAGGTTGCCATCATGGGACACATTCAAACGATCGAAACGCGCAATCTGTGTGAAAGCGCCAAAAACGGCGGTTGCGGCGAATGCCAAACTTCCTGCCAATCTGCTTGCAAAACCAGTTGCGGTATTGCCAATCAGCAGTGTGAGAACAAAGCTGAAAGCAAGTAAGTACCGATATAAAATGCCGCCGCATGGCGGCATTTTTTCTTGAAAGAGAGTGTAGCGCAATGATCCATCAATATAAACTGGGTGATTATAACATCGTATTAGATGTGTGTTCCGGCTCGGTACACGCAGTGGACGAGGTGGCATACGATATGATCGCCGCGTTCAAAACCACATCCCGTGAAGACCTGCTGGCGCAGCTGTCCGTTAAATACGAACAGGTGAGCAAAGACGAACTGATCGATTGTTATGACCAGATCGTTTCCCTCAAAGAACAAGGCAAACTGTTCGCCCCGGATACCTTTGCCGATATGGCGAGTCACTTAAAAGAAAAAACGGCAGGCGTAGTCAAAGCATTGTGCCTGCACATCGCCCATACCTGTAACCTAAACTGTGCCTACTGTTTTGCCAGCCAAGGAAACTACCACGGTGAGCGGGCGGTCATGAGTTTTGAAGTGGGCAAACAAGCGCTGGATTTTCTGGTAGCCAATTCGGGTACTCGCCGCAACTTGGAAGTGGATTTTTTCGGCGGCGAACCGCTTTTGAATTTCGACGTGGTCAAACAACTGGTAGCCTACGCCCGCAGTATCGAGAACGAAACGGGCAAAAACTTCCGTTTCACCCTCACCACCAATGGTGTGTTAGTGGATGACGATGTGATCGATTTTGCCAATCGGGAATGCAGTAATGTAGTGCTCAGTCTGGACGGCCGCAAGGAAATCCACGACCGCTATCGGGTAGACTATGCGGGCAACGGCAGTTGGGAAAAGATCGTGCCCAAATTCCAGAAATTCGTGGAAGCCCGCGGAGGGAAAAACTACTATATGCGCGGGACCTTTACCCACCAAAATCCCGATTTTTTAAAAGATATTCAGCAAATGTTGGATCTGGGTTTCTCGGAACTCAGCATGGAACCCGTGGTCTGTGCCGCAGGCGATCCGTCGGAACTCACCGCCGAGGATCTACCCATCGTGTTAGAACAGTACGAGCAATTGGCAAAATTGATGCTCAAACGGGAACAAGAGGGGAAACCCTTCACATTTTATCACTATATGATCGATCTCACAGGTGGCCCCTGTATCTATAAACGGATCTCAGGTTGCGGTTCCGGCACCGAATACATGGCGGTCACTCCGTGGGGCGACTTATACCCTTGCCACCAATTCGTGGGAGAAGAGAAATTTAAATTGGGCAACATCTGGGACGGCGTTACCAACACCGCCGTACAACAGGAATTCGCCGCCTGTAATGTTTATGCCCATCCCGAATGTCGGGATTGCTGGGCGCGGCTCTACTGTTCAGGCGGTTGTGCCGCCAATGCCTATCATGCCACCGGCTCAGTGACCGGTGTGTACGAATATGGGTGTGAACTATTTCGCAAGAGGATGGAATGTGCCATCATGGTCGCCGTGGCCAAAGCGGTGGGTAAATCATGAAGATAACCACACCGATCTGTGATTTCCTCACCCGCTATGCAGACCAAGATGTTTTACGTCTGCACATGCCGGGCCATAAAGGCAATGCCGATCCTAACGACATCACCGAGATCGACGGTGCCGACAGTTTATACGAAGCCGCGGGCATTATTCGGGAAAGCGAACAGAATGCCGGTGATTTATTTGGCTGCCATACGTTCTATTCCACCGAAGGTTCTTCTCACGGGATTCGTGCCATGCTGTATTTAGTCTCTCTCTACGCGAAAGAGCAAGGGCGTCGTTGCCTGATTGCGGCGGGTCGCAACGGCCATAAAACCTTTGTTACCGCCGCCGCTTTATTGGATATGGACGTAACATGGCTATATCCCGAAAACAGGCAGTCCTATCTGTCCTGTAACATCACCGCCGAGGAATTGGAACAGTGGTTGGCCAACACTACGGAAAAACCTGTGGCAGTATATCTCACCACCCCCGACTATTTGGGGAATTGTATAGGGGTGCGGGAATTGGCGCGGGTGTGTCACCGCCACGATGTACTCGTATTGGTGGATAACGCACACGGTGCATATTTGCGATTTATCACCCCTTCTCGCCATCCGATGGATGAGGGGGCAGACATGTGTTGCGATTCCGCCCATAAAACCTTATCGGTACTGACGGGCGGTGCCTATATGCACGTGTCCCGTCATGCACCGCCGTTTTTCGTCGAACGGGCCAAAGAAGCCCTGTCTGTGTTTGGGTCAACCAGCCCGTCCTACCTTATTTTGCAATCATTGGACAAAGCCAATCGCCGTTTGGCAGACACATATCGCGAGGAATTAACGGCCTGTGTGGCACAGTTGAATGGCATAAAAGCCCGTTTATCCGCCCACGGTTATCGCTTGCAAGGGAACGAGCCGCTCAAACTGACACTCAGCACCCGCCCCTACGGCTATGACGGACGGGATTTTGCTCGTTTACTTGCCGAAAAAGGACTCATGTGCGAATTTGCCGATCCCGATTTCGTTGTAATGATGATCACACCCGAAATAAGGGAGACAGGTCTTCGCCGAACAGAAGAATTCCTGTTGTCGCTTCCGTCAAAACTACCCCTCACTGAAATAGCGCCGCCGTCACCTGTGCCGTTAAGAGTCATATCTCTCAAAGAGGCACTGCTTGCCCCGCGGGAAATCGTTCCCGTCTCTAAGAGTGTGGGACGAACCTTAGCTTCGCCGACGGTGGGGTGTCCTCCTGCCGTGCCCATCGTAGTCAGTGGCGAGCGTATCGACGAAGCCGCTGTCAACTGCTTTAAGTATTACAATATCAAAACCTGTACGGTCATAAAAGAACGATAGCGATCTGCAAGAACGCTATCGTTCTTTTCCATTGCCATTTTTCACGACTTGTGATATGATATTTTTATGATTCTCCCGAAAGGAGACACCGATGAAAAAGAAACGGCAACAAAAAATGCCCATGGTCCGTGTGCGTGACAACCATCTTTATTTGTTGCGGTTGTTGCACCGAACTTGTCCGACATTCGTCCCTCTCACCCTCTTAACGGCGTTTTTCAGCGCGTTAGCGGGTTTTTTGGGGAACGTCTATTTTCTCCGTTACGCCTTAAACGGTATCGGAAACGGCTTGTCCTTTCAACATATTGCCGTCGTGCTTACGGTCTGGTTGGTGATCGATATCGCCATCAAAGGTTTGCGCTATGCGTATCATATGCGCAAAGCACCGCTGATGGTATGTGAGATTCAAAGCCGCCTACCCGTCTGTGTGTTGGATGAAGTTTGCGAACATCATATCATCGAAACAGCAGCAGACAACTATGCTGCCCAAATTCGATTTGTGGTGGCCACCACGACCAATTTGATCTTGCTTTGGGTCATCGATCCGTGGTTGCTGTTATTGGCTGCTGTTCCGCTGTTGGCGATTCCATCCCGTGGTTGGCAACATTCCCTGCGCACCCGCTTGTTGAACAAAAGCGAACGTATTCGTACCACCAAACGCACCGGTGATCTGTTGGAACAATACCGTTATGCCGGTCAGGAACTGCGCACCATGTTCCGTCAGCAAGGCCATAAATTGGCGGCCGTCGGGTATCTGGTGGCCGTGCTTATGGAAGTGTCCGTGGAAGTGGGTGGCATGCTTTATGCGGTGTATTGCACTATCAACGGTAGAATGGGTTACGGTGATTGTTTGGTAATCGTTACCGCCATCGGTTCGTTAACTCACGGGTTGGTGCATCTTCCCGAAATGCTCCTCGATTTGCGAAAAAGCGCCCAGGCCATTCAGCAGATCCGCTCCTCATGTGAGGAGGTGGCACTATGAGTATGCCGAAACGCGCCGCCCACATCGTAGGGGAAGTGGGCAAATACGCTCCCGGTTACTTGATTATGGTCGTGATCGAAGGCTTGCTGATGGGGGTCAACCAATCCATCGGTATCTTCCATACCAAGGAAGTGTTTGACCTTTTATGGGAAGGGGCGGGCTTTGCCCCCATCGCCTGTATCCTATTGGAATTTGCCTTGTACTTATTGCTTCATTATGCGTTCTACCACTGGTTTAAAGAACGATATCAACCCCATGCGCGGGAACATCTGCACGTGATGGTGGCCGAACACTTATTGGAATATGCCGGCGACCTAAACGACCGTCCCTATCACGAAACCGCCCCCGCCACCCGCCGGATCGCCGATCGTGTGGATCAGATTTTGGAACATTTCGGTCGGGTTATCACCCATATTGTAGCGGTACTGGCCATTACGGCGGTGCTAATTTGGGCGGACAGGGGATTGGCGCTGGTTTGTATAGCAGTATCGGTAGTGCGCCTGGTAATTGCCGCCGTATACGACCACTTAAACGTGCGGCACACGGAACAAGTGAAACAGCTGGACAAACAACGGCACGACTTGTTAGCGGCATTGAATATCAAAGGGGAGATCCTCCGCGACTACCATGAACGTAAACGGCAGTTGTTTACCCAAGGCAATCGCAAACTGTGGTGGCTCACCTTTGTCACCGAAAGCGGTATGATGGCGGCGGATCTGGGAATTATTTTATGGATGCTGCACGGCTTGATGGTGACACACACAGTGCATTTGGGTACGGTCGCCGTATCCGCCACTGCGTTATGGGTGTTGTCATGGCAATTGCGCGGCTTATACGGCCGCACGGTACGACTACTGAAAAGTGTGAGGTGATACCATGAGTCAAGACTTAAAAACCTTCCGGAAAACCAAAGACTATCTGGTTTGTGTGGACAGTGACGGTTGCACCATGGATACCATGGACGTGAAACATTTTGAATGTTTCGGTCCGTGCATGGTGCGGGAATGGCATCTCGAACCATGGGCAATGCCCATCCTGTCTCGTTGGAACGATATCAATTTATATACCGTGACCCGCGGTATCAACCGCTTCAAAGGCTTGGCTCTCGCTCTTGAAGAGATCAATACCACCTATTGTGTTATTGAAGATCTGTCCACGTTGTCCATGTGGGTAAACACCAGTCCCGAACTGTCCAACGCCGCGTTAAAACGGGAATTGGCGGCGCAACCGCACAGCGTCTCTTTGCGAAAAGCTTTCAATTGGAGCGAAGCGGTAAACGCGGCGATCACCGCCTTGCCCGGCGATACCAAACGCCCGTTCCCCCTTGCCAAAGAAGCGTTGGCTTATGCCCATGAACGGGCGGACGTGGCCATCGTATCCAGTGCCAATCTCGACGCGGTGCTGGAAGAATGGGCGCAACACGGTCTGCTCCCGCATACCGACATCGTATTGGCGCAAAATGCGGGAAGCAAAGCCTATTGTATCGCCGAATTGCTGAAAAAGGGCTATGCACCGAACAAGGTGCTCATGTGCGGGGATGCTCCCGGCGATCGGGCTGCCGCTTCTCAAAACGGTGTATGTTACTATCCCATCTTGGTGCGTGCCGAACGGGAAAGTTGGGACGAGTTTATCCATACCGCCTTTGACCGCTTGGTCAGCGGCACCTATGCGGGCGACTATCAAGAATACAAACTCACGGAATTTTTAAATAATTTAACATAGGGAGGAACTCACCATGGTAGATCTGAAAGCAAGACCCTATTACCTGTCCGATGAGGACATCCGTTGGGTGAACGACACCATTGCGGGCATGACCGACGAAGAAAAGGTCGGTCAACTTTTCTTCCAATTGACCGCCGGTATGGATGAAGCGTATTTGCGGGAACTGATGGAAAAATATCATTTGGGCGGTTGTCGCTACAACAATATGCCCGCCGCCGCGGTCAACATGCAAAACCGTATTTTACAACAATACGCCAAAATCCCGTTGTTCATCGCCTGCAACACGGAAGGCGGCGGCAACGGCGCCTGTTCCGACGGTACGTATATCGGCAGCGGCATCAAGATCGGCGCTACAGGCAACGTACAATATGCCCACGATCTGGGCCGTATATCTAACGAAGAAGCCGCCTCTCTCGGTTGTAACATGGCGTTTGCACCGGTGTGTGATATTCATTACAACTGGGAAAACACCGAAGTGGTTGCGCGCGCGTTCGGTACCGATCCCGAACAAGTGGCGGTGATGAGCAAAGCCTATTTAGACGGCGCTCACACCATTGACGGGTTCGCTTGCGCCGCCAAACACTTCCCCGGTAACGGACAGGATTTCCGCGATGCCCACATTAGCAACAACCTCAACGATTTTGACGAGGACGAATGGATGGACACCTACGGTATGGTGTACAAGACCCTCATCGATGCTGACTTGGATGCTATCATGGGCGGTCACATCATGATGCGGGAATATATGCGCGCCGTCAACCCTGCGATTCGCGACGAAGACCTGCTTCCCGCTACCCTGTGTCCCGAGATCATGACGGGACTGTTGCGAGAGAAATTGGGCTTTAACGGTATGGTTGTCACCGATGCCAGCCACATGGTAGCCATGACCAACCGCATGACCCGTAAAGATATGTTACCTGCCAGTATCAACGCAGGTTGCGATATGTTCCTGTTCTTTAATGACCCCGAAGAAGATTTCACCACCATGTTGGAAGCCTATCGAACAGGTGTTATCAGCGAAGCCCGCATGACCGAAGCGCTCACCCGCATTTTGGGTTTGAAAGCCCACATGGGTCTGCATAAAAAAGCGGAATTAGTACCCGCCGCTCCCGCTGTCGGCAAAGACGAATACAACGCTGTCGCCGAAGCCATCAGCCGCGATAGTATCACCCTCGTGAAATACAAGGACACCGATGTGTTGCCCCTCACCCCCGAAAAATACAAGCGCATTATGATCGTCTATGTTAAAGGCCCCGCCGGCCCCATGGATGCGCTTATTCAAATGGCCATGGGCGGTATGGGCCCCCGCAAAAATCCCGCTGAGGAATTGCGAGATCGGCTGATTGAAAAAGGGTTTGATGCCTTTATCTATGAAAGCCCTTTGGAAAAGATCAAAAAACAGGTTGCCGCAGGGGAGAAACCCAGCCTCAACCTGTACTTTGCGGGTAAAAATGCCATTGAAGATTTTAAAGCAAAACAAGATCTGGTTATCACTCTGTGTGATGTGGCAAACGGCCGTCCCGCGTTCGGTATGTCCAAAGGTGGCGGCGAGATCCCGTGGTATGTGTTTGAACTGCCCGTGGTAGCCATCAGTGTCAATGCCCCCACCATGCTGGCGGATATTCCTCAAGTCCGTACCTACATCAACGCCTACGACTCCAAACCCAATACCTTGGATGCCTTAGTTGACAACCTTGTCACCGGTCCCGATGCCTTTAAAGGTAGCGACCCCATCGACAGTTTCTGTGGTTTGTGGGATACGAAAATCTAACGAAAAAGTACCGCTTCTAATAGGAAAGGGCGGTTTTTTAAAACAGAGTACCCGACAGGGGTGCCGTTAATGAATGCACAGTGGCATTAAACAAGGCGGGCTCTTTATCGGAATGGGTGACCAACAGGATCAATTTGTTCCGATAACGTGTGCACAGTTGTTCGGCGATGGCGCGGTATAATCCTTCGTCCAAGCCGGTAAACGGCTCATCTAAAATAAGGATATCTCCGCCATAGGCCATGGCACGCGCCAGTGCCACCCGCCGCCGCATACCGCCGCTGAGTTCATCGGGATAACGGTGGTGATCGTCGGCCAAGGATACAGCTTGCAACACGCCACGGATAGCGGCGGGATCGTCACACACGGCGGTGATGTTGTCCCACACGGTAAGCCATGGAAGCAGGCGGTCTTCCTGAAAGACCATGGCGATCTTCAACCCGTCAGGACGATGAATAACACCGCTTGTCGGCGTTTCCAGACCGGCAATCAACCGCAATAAGGTGGTTTTGCCGCAACCGGAAGGGCCGCTGAAACACACCGTTCCCGCAGAAGGGAGAGAAAAGGAAACCTCTTGCAGGAGAGGGGTGTCACCGTAAGAAAAGGATACGTTTTCAAAAGTCAACATGCGGTGTCACCTCCCGGTTTGTGGTGGGTATTGGCGGTGAGGCGCAGAAGCAGATGTTCTAACAACAAACTGAGTACCACGACCACCGCCGTCCACGCAAAGACTTGGGGTGTTTCCAAATAACTTTTAGCGTCGTGCAATTGCCGACCGATGGAAAAATCGGGACGGCAGATCACCTCGGCGGCTACACCCGATTTCCATGCAAAGCCCAAACCGTTTACTGCCGCCGTTACAAAAAAGGGTTTGATGGACGGCAAATAGATCTTCGATAGACGCTTGCGAAAAGAAAATCGATACAGCGAAGCCATTTCCAGCAACCGAGGATCGGTTTCGCGGATGCCTTGTTCCACATTCAGCCATACCATGGGCAGTACCATCAAAAAGGAGATGAACACCGGTACCAGATCGGTGCGGATCCACACCAAGGTAAGGATGATAAAGGACGCCACAGGCGCGGCGCGTACAAGGTGAAGCAAAGGAGAGAGTAAGGTGTGAAGCAATGTCGAGCGCGCCGTTAGCACAGCGCAGACTGAGCCGATGGTTAATGCCGCCAAGAACCCTAACAGAATACGCAGCAAGGAGAGTCCCACCGATCGCCAGAAAAGCGGGACGGTGACTAAGGAGAACAGGGTGTTCAGCACCTCGAGGGGGGTGGGGATGAGCAACACCTGGTTGACGGCCATTGCCACGATCTGCCACAGACCGATCCAAAAGGCAGCGGTGCCGAGGGCGATGAGCCCTCGGCGAACGCGAGTATCAACCAACATAGTAGAAAGCATCATCGGGCAAAGCGCCGCCGATGGACGAGGGATTGGCCTCGTGCAGAATGGTGTAGTATTTGGCGATCTGTGCTTTCATTTCGACGCCCGACACAAAGGTGAGCTGGCAATAGGGGATGGCTTTTTTGGCAACAGCCGCTTTGGGGATGATGCCAAACTCTTCGCACAAGGAGGCGGTGGTATCCACGTCACCGGTCTTTTCGATAGCGGCTTTATATTCTTTTAAGAACGCTTCCACTTCTTTGGGATGATTTTCAAGGAATTCGGTGCGCACGGCCACACAACCCATCATCAGTTTGTTGTCGGCGCCCGCAATGGCTTCCCATTCGTCGTTCATACTCAAGGCAATACGAACATCGGCATTTTTTGTCATGATCGTGGTGACGGCGGGTTGGGGTACCATGGCGATGGTGGCGGTGCCGCCGGCGACCAACGTGGACAACTCGTTGTTGTCGGCTGCAAACTTGATCTCCACGTCAGTTGCGGGATCAATGTTATTTTGCTTCAACACATAGTTGAGGATGTATTCGGGATTGGCACCTTGACCCGAAGTGTAGATGGTCTTGCCTTTCAGGTCGGCCACCGATTGAATGGTGTTACCGTTTTCCAATATATACAGCACACCTAACGTATTGACCGCCAACAGGCGCACATTGCCGTTAGTTTTCTTATACAGCGCAGCGGCCATGTTGGTAGGGACGGCGGCGATATCCACCTCGCCGTTGGACAGCTTGGGACTCACCAGGCTGGGGTCGGAGGATACGGAAAATTCATAAGTGTTTTCGGTTTTTTTGTCAGCGGCGGCATCCATCAAATGCACCATGCCGATACCGGTGGGTCCTTGAATGGCCGCTACACGAACGGTGAGAGGAGCCGTATTGTTGACGGTACTGCAACCGGCAAGCGCCGTAACCAGCACCAACAGAAGACTGACAAGACTGATGAGTTTTTTCATAGAGAATCCCTTCCTTAATGAATGATGGTATATTGTTTTCCGTCTTTGGTCACGATACCTTGTTGTAGTAAGGTGTCCAAAGCGCGGTACAAACTGGATCGTCCCATGTTCAGGGTGCGGGACAGTTCGGTCATACTGCGGGGCAAGGCCACTGTGCCGTGTTCATCCTGATGGGAAAGACAATAGTGGTACAGACGGCTCACCGAAGAGCCTCCTGTTAGGGCCGCCAGCTTGCGATTGAGGAATCGTATACGGCCCGATAAAAAGGCAATGTAGTTTTGAGAGGTTTGGGGGAATGCCGCAAACAACGCCGTCATTTGCTCTTGTGTGATAAATCGTACACACACGGGGGTAAGGGTGGTAAGGTCGGTTACATAGTCGTCCTGTTTGTCGTCAAACAAGGCGGCGGCACCGAATACATCTCCCGCACACAACCGATTCATGATCAGTGGTCGTCCCTGTTCTTCAGGGGATTGCACCAATACCGTTCCCGATAACACCATCCCCAGCGAACGGTCAAAGGTGTGGGTATCGTAGATCCGCTCTCCCCGCTCATAACAAACGGCGGGAGAAAGTTGTTCGTCGATCTTTCGCAGAGCATCCCCATCTAAACCGCGAAAAAGGAAAAATGCCGAAAGCGAGTCGATTTTGAGGTTGACATCTTTCATACAGCACCTCCAACACTGTCCCAAATGGGACACTACAAAAAGTATATCCTATCTTTATGAAAAAGGCAAGAGGAAATAACAAAAATGTTATTAACGATTTACATTTTAAGAAAAATGTGATATTTTAGTAGCAGAATCTTTGGAAACAAGGAGCGACAGTATATGATGAAAAAAGGAATCGCCGTTTTAACGGCGATGTTCTTGTTGGTCAGTACGCTGATTTTCGGCGTTTGCGCCGACGGGTTCCAGTTTGAAGAGATCTCCCGCGAAGTGTATGAAGATACGCTGGTCATGCAGTGGAATGCGGACGATGTGCCGGAGGACATGACGGTAACGGTTGATGCGGTGATCGTTGGAGATCTGACGATCGAGGTGGAAATAGAGCAACCGGGTATGGTTTCGGCGGATATTTCTGCAGTACCGGCGGGGCAATACATAGGGGTGACTTATGTGTACACCGTAGATGGCGAAGAGCAGACAGCGATGGTAAAATCTCCGTTTGTCAAAAGCGGTCTGTCGGCGGTGACATTGGATATGGTCATCAACGATGACGGCAGTGTAACGGTGACAGCGATCGACGATAGCGGCGAGCCGGTTGGGGGGTATGAGTTAGTCATGTCCATCGGTGCCATGACCGGTCTAACGGAAAAAACCGGCGCAGATGGTACCTTTACGTCCCGTATGACATTACAATTCGGCGAGAAAGCGATCTGCGCCGGTGTGGCAACGGTGATCGGCGGGATCACTTACACGGAAGCCACTCAAGTGGAACAGGTATTTGAGGCACCTATCACGACTACCGAAGCGCAGGAAACCACTACGACCACAACGGAAAAAACTACCACGACTACGGAAAAGACCACCACAACGAAAAAAACAACGACCACCACCGTGGCAGCCACTTCGGCAACGGTGACGGTAAACGCCACTACGGCGACTACCCCTTCTCAGGAAAATGTTACCATCAAAGGAACGGGTACAACGGCGAAACGGGATGATAAGGTGGCGGTCAATGTATCGCTGGACACCAATATCCTGTCCGCTTTCGGCGTGAAAGTGTCTGTATTCAACGACGATGCGTATTTACTGGTCAGTGATGAGGATTATAACAATTTGGTGGGACGCACCGCGAACATCTTAATGCTCAATGTGCTGACCGCTGAGCAAGAAGCGACCGCTGAGCAGATTGCTGCGGCCACGGCGGGGGTCTCCAAATTTTCTTCTTACACCGAAGAAAACCGTTCTTTTATCACCTTTGATCTGTCATTCTTGATCCTTGACAAAACGACGGGCAAAGAGGTGCCGGTATCGGCGGTTCCGCTAAACAGTACCTATGTGGTGCAGTTGCCTGTGCCGGCGGAGATGCGCAATTGCGATGCATTGGCTATCACCATGTTTAACGACGACGGGTTGATGGAACCCGTGGAAGTAAAAGCCAAAAACGGTCGTATCCAGTTGGAAATCAATTCCTTGGAAGCCTATACACTGATTGGGTTCCATTCCGAAAACGGTGGTAAGGCCGGTGGGCAGGCAACGTTGTTGGTTGTCTTGTTGATCGTGGGTATCCTGTTGCTGGTCGGCGCGGCGGTATTACTGTATTTTTTTGTACTGCGCAAACCCGCGCCCAAAAAGCCCGAACCGAAAAAAGAACCGTTTGTGCCTGAAAACTTGGATGAAAACGATATTTTCAGCGGCCGTGATGATTATCCCGAGATCAATCGCCGCCCGCCGACGAAATAAAAGCAAAAAAAGGAACGCTCACGCGTTCCTTTTTTTGCTTTCGGTCTTGTTTCGCCAATCGGATGGTGGTATACTGGTAACAATTTGATAAAGGGGCTGATACCTGTGACAGTTTCGAATAAAATGAAGAACATGAAACCCTCTGCCATTCGAGAGATCTTTAAAAGTTTGGGTACGCCCGGCGCGATTTCCTTTGCCGGCGGTAATCCTGCGCCTGAATCCTTTCCCGTTGAGGCGATAGCCGCTATCGGAGCGGACATTTTCAAAAACAATGTTACGGCGGCGTTGCAATACAGCGTAACGGAAGGATATCCCGTGTTGCGGGAACTGGTAGCCGATCGTTTAAAAACGAAATTCCGTATTGATACGGATGCCAATACCACCATCATCACGTCGGGCGGCCAACAAGCCATCGAACTGGCGTGTAAGGTGGTGTGCAACGAGGGGGACGAGGTGATTTGCGAAAACCCCAGTTTTATCGGCGCGTTAAACGCGTTCCGTTCGCTGGGGGCACGTCCCATCGGTGTGGAATTGGAAGCCGACGGTATTGACGTGGCGGCGTTGGAAGAAACCATCAAAGCCCATCCCAAAGCCCGTTTGTTGTATGTGATCCCCACGTTCCACAATCCCGCGGGTATCACCATGTCCCTGGAAAAGCGGCGGGCGGTATATGAGTTGGCGCAGCAGTACGATCTCGTGATCTTGGAGGACAACCCCTATGGTGACCTGCGGTTTGCAGGTGAGGAACTGCCTACCATCAAAAGCATGGATACCGACGGTCGCGTGATCTATTGCGGTACGTTTTCCAAGATCTTGTCAGCGGGTATGCGCGTAGGTTACGCTTGCGGTTGCGATGAACTGATACAGAAAATGGTGGTTGCCAAACAGGTGGAAGATGTCCATACCAACATTTTTTTCCAAATGACTTGCGCACAGTACATACAGCAATACGATCTGGATGCCCATATCGATACCATTCGGGAACTGTACCGCCGCAAATGTGGGCGGATGTTGGCTGCACTGGATAAGCACATGCCAAAGGAAGTGACCTATACCCGTCCCGAAGGCGGGTTGTTCCTGTGGTGTACATTACCTGCGGGATTCGACGTAGCCGCGCTTATCAAAGAAGCCGTGGCGGCGAAGGTGTTTGTGGTGGCAGGTACGGCATTTAACTGCGATGAAACCGCCCCGTCCTCTTCGTTCCGTCTTAACTATTCCATGCCGTCGGAAGAGGATATTGACAAGGGGATTGCCATTTTAGCCGAGTTGATCCGCAAACAACTTTGAGGTGATACGGATGGATATTTCCAAAATTGATCGCAATTTTCATGTTGAGAGTACCATTGATCAACCGGATATTCAGTGGTTGGACGCGTCGAAAGATCCCTTCGTGATCTACGGCGCGGCGCGGACAAATCCCTTTGCCCGTTTGCCGTTGGATGTGGCAACTGCCACCAGTGACGGTGTGCGGTGGCTGCACACCAACACGGCGGGAATACGGGCGCGGTTTCGCACCGATTCACCGTATTTAGCCGTCCACGCCAAATGGAAAGCGCAGTGCCTTTTTTCCCACATGACGCGCCTTGGTACCGGTGGATTTGATCTGTATGTGTCAGAAGAAGGAAAACAGCGGTTTGTCAATCCTCCGTTCATACCGTGGGGAGAGGCCGATACGGGATTTGAAGCCTTGGTATCTACGGGAGACGGCACCATGCGGGATTATGTGCTCAATTTTCCCTTATATAACGATGTGGACGAACTGTATATCGGTGTCAAAGAAGATTCACGCTTCGAAGAACCGGCTCGCTATGCCAATGAAAAACCGGTGGTGTTTTACGGGTCTTCCATCACCCAAGGGGGATGTGCCTCCCGTCCGGGCAACTGTTATCAAAATATGTTATCCCGTAAATTGAATATGGATTATCTCAATTTAGGGTTTTCGGGGAACGGGAAAGGTGAATTGCCCATTGCCGATTATATGGCGAGTTTGGAGATGGCGGCATTTGTGTGCGATTATGATTACAATGCACCTACCGTCGAATATCTGAACGATACCCATTATCGACTGTATGAGATCATTCGTGCCGCTCATCCCACGGTTCCCTATATTATGATCTCTAAACCCGATCTGCAAACTTTTAATCAAGAAACACAGGGTATGAATATACGCCGTCGAGAGGTTATTAAGGATACCTATCGCAAAGCCCTGGAAAACGGCGACACCAACGTGTATTTCATCGACGGTGATACTATTTTCGAGGGTGAGGAACGATTTGCTTGTACGGTGGACGGCTGTCATCCCAACGATTTGGGATTTTATCGTTTTTATCGAACCTTGTTGCCTGTCCTCAAACAAGCATTGAATAAATAAGAAAAGCCGGACGCTGTCAGAGTGTCTGCCCGGGGGGGCTGTTTTG
>JAZQJE010000023.1:0-65569 GCA_045541495.1 Acutalibacteraceae bacterium
AAGAACCAAAAGCGGCGGCCCCCGTTACCCCACGGGGGCCCTCGCTTTTGTTTGTTGTGAGAAAATCAGCGGTTGTCTACCTTGATCTCGCCGCGGACGATGACCAATTTGATATGGAAGTCTTCGTCTACCACCAACAGGTCGGCGGATTTGCCCACGGCAAGGGAGCCGATGGTCCGTTCGGCGCGGATGGCGCGGGCGGGGTTGATGGTGGCGGATTTGACCGCTTGTTTCAGCGGAATGCCGAAACCGATGACGTTTTTCAGTTCTTCATACACGTTGGACGTGGAAGCGGCGATGGTGCCGTCTGCCAAACGGGCTTTGCCTTCTTTGACATATACCGTTTGACCGCCCAGATCGTATTCGCCGTCTTTATGGCCGGCGGCACGCATGGAGTCGCTGATGATGATGGAGTTATCTTCGCCCAACTGGGAGAACGCGATGCGCAACGCGGCAGGATGGATATGAAATCCGTCGCAGATCATTTCCGCCCGCACGCCGCGGCTTTTCGCGTTGTCGAACACGGCGCCCACCACGCCGGGGGAACGGTGGGACAGGCCGCTTTGGGCATTGTACAGATGGGTGACATGGCGCACGCCCCAATCGAAGGCGTTACAGGCGTCGTCGTAGTCGGCGGCAGTGTGGGCAATGGATACGGTGCAGAAGGGTTGCACTGCTTTGACAAATTCTTCCGCTCCGTCACATTCGGGGGCGATATCCACCAATTTGACGATACCGCCGCTTTCTTCGTATAACCGCAAAAATTCGTCTTTATCGGGGTTGCGGACATAGCCGCCGTTTTGGGCGCCTTTTTTGGACAAGGCAATATAGGGGCCTTCCATGTTGATGCCCGCGATGGCGGCGCCGCTCACGGTGTTCATGCTGTCTTTTACCACACGGAAAATGGCGGTCAACTCTTCATAGGGCAGAGTCATGGACGTGGGGCAGAAGGAGGTGACACCCCGCTGTACCAAGCAGCGGGACATGGCTTCCAGTGCTTCAGGGGTGGCATCGCCGGTATCGTAGCCCGCGCAACCGTGAATATGGATATCCACAAGACCGGGCAATACGGTGTAACCGCTCAGGTCCAGCACGTGTTCGCCGTCGGTACGATCGTCGATGGCGGTGATGGTCTGTCCGTCTATGGTGATGTTTTGTTGTACAAGGTTAAAATCTTGGTCAAATATGACAGCGTTTTTCAGTAACATAAGGCATCTCCTTTGGAAAATCAGTCGTCGGGGTCGGTTGTGGGGTCGGTTGCGGGGGTGTCGGGGGTCTGTTCCACGTTGCTGACAAGCAAAATGATTACATCACCCGCTTTTACTTTTTTCCCTGCTTGGGGCATGGTGCGTTCCACCAGACCTTTTTCCAGCTGGGACACTTGTAACGGCATGGATTCGCCCACGCGGAAGCCCAAGGCTTCCAGATACAGGCGAGCGTGTTCTTCTTTCCATCCGCTGACATCGGGCATGGTTTGGGTGACGGGACCCGCGCTCACGATGACAGCAATGGTGCTGCCCCGTTCGGCCTGGTCACCGGCGGCGGGGGTTTGGGACACGATGGTGCCGCGGGGGGCGTCGTTGTATACAAAGCCCGCCAATTCCACCGTCATTTTACCCGACAATTCCATGTCGGCAATGTCGTTGAACACTTTGCCTGCCACATTTTCCACCGAAATGGTGGCGTTGCCGGTGGGTTTGGTGACGATGGGGGCCGAGGTGGTGGTCTGCATGATCAGTTGGCCTTGAGTGGTGGTCGTGGTGGCGGGGGTATCGCCTCCCAGATTGATGAAGCCCAGTCCGTGCAGGGCAAACACCGCCACAATGGCCAGCGCCAGCACCACACCCACAAAGATCAGCCACAAGTAATTGCGCGCTTTTTTCTTTTGAGGTTGTTCCATGGTCGTCTCCTCCTCTTTCAGTGCCGCCACGGCGGACGTGGCGGTCAACTCATCCAATAACTGCCGCGCGGTCTTGGTGCGGTATTCGCTGTTCACCCGCATGGCACGGTACAGGCTTTCCTGCACATGAGGGGGCAAGGCATCTACCACTTCGGCGGGCATTAACAGTTCGTCCCCTTTTTTGGTGCGTTGGGGCGCGGCGGCGGGGGTCTTGCCCGTTAGGGCGAAGCACATGGCAGCCGCCAGACCGTAAACGTCGGTGGCAGTGTCGCAGTGCGCGCCGCCCTCATATTGTTCCGGCGCCGCATAGCCGCCGATCAGGGTGGGCTCACAGGCGGTGTTCATGGTGTGGGTATCGGGAATGCAGAAGTTTTTGATACGCAAGGTGCCTTCGTCGTCCACCAGTATGTTTTTGGGACAGATACCCAAGTGCAGCACGCCCGCGGCGTGAATGGTGGACACGGCGGACAGGAGCGGCAGGAATAACTGGCGCGCCTGCTCGTAGGGCAGGGGGCCGTTGGCACGGACATACCGTTCCAGACTCATGCCGTTGCAGTATTCGCTGATACTGTAGGCGGTGCCGTTTTCTTCAAAAATATCAAAGTAGGGAACTACCGCCAATACATCCCGCAATCGTGCCACCGCTCTGGCACAGGACAGAAATTTTTGTTTATAGGCGGCGAAGGCGCCTTCGCAACCGTCTTTGATCTGCAATAAGCCGTCATCGCCCCGCACCGCCAAAGTGGTGGGGAAAAACTCCCGCACGGTGACGGGGGTATCATCCTGTCGGTCCAGCCCCATATACACCGCGCTGTCGCCGGATACTTCCAACACGCGGCCTACCAGATAACGGCCGCTCAGCACCGTGCGGACTCGCATGTATTCGGGGGGGTTGACACCGCTGACGGGATAGCCGCAGCGGGAACATTTGCTATCGCCCTCGTTCAGGGGGGACATACAGCCCATGCACAGGGAACAATCTGCCATTTTATGCGCCTCCTATGGATTGTTTCAGTTTCAGCAGACGGATATCCGCACCCGCACATACCAGCGGTTGGAACGTGCCCGTGATACGGGACGCGATGGCTTCACCGTAACGGTCGGTCAGTTCTTTCTGGTTTAGGTTGGTGCTGATGATGGTGGGTTTTCCCTCCAACATTCGTCCATTTACAATATTATACAACGCCGCCGTATAGAACGGACCGGAAAATTCCGTTCCCACATCGTCTAAGATCAGTAGGTCACAGTCGTTTAACACGTCTTCACTGTTGCCTTCGGCGCGGCCGAAGTGTTCTTTTTCCAAGCGGTGAAGAAGTTTTTGAATGGGGCCGTATACTACGGAATAGCCTTTTGCCATGACCACCCCCGCGATGGCCAAGGACAGATGAGTTTTGCCCACGCCGGTGGGGCCGCGAAGCAACAAACTGGCATCGCACCCGTCAAATTCTTCCGCGTACAGACGGCAATAGTCGATCACTTCCCGCATACGGGCGCGGGGGGAGATGCCGGTGCGGCCGTCGGGACGGTCGGAATAAAACTCTAGCGACAGGTCGTCGAACGACAAGGGACGCATGGCGGACAGGTCCGACAACGAACGGCAGGACAGTTCCCGCAACAACGCTTCCAGACAGGTACACCGTTTGCCGTTTACCATACCCGTATCTTCACAATGGGGACAGGTGTATTGGGGTTCGAAATTGGTGGCGGTCTGCCCGTGTTCCTGCAACAGCATGGCCATTTCTACCTGCAGGGACAGGTTTTCGGCCTTGATCTTTTCCACGGCGGCGGAAACGTCTCCGCCCGCCAATACGGCATTGATCACTTTGGAGGAGGAGAGCGCCATTAACCGCTCGATCTCCTGTAAACGGGGGATCTCCCGTATCATTTGTTCCCGAAACGCGGCGGCGCGGGCAGTGGCGGTGCCACGGCGTTGTTCCAGTTCTGCCAAGGCTTTGGTATAACTATCGCGGCTGAATGCCATGGGTTATCCCCCTTTCTTTTTCTTTTTGTATTTGGGAATGTAGGATTCCACCATCTGCTCGTAGTCTCCGCCGTCACGGTCGGCAGGGGCGGATGGTGGACCGTTCAGGTCGGCGGCGGTGGTGATGCCTTGTTCCCGCCAATTTTCCAAAATGCGGTTGACATAGCGGATCTCGAAACGGCCGTTTTTCTCTTCGGAAAGGCGGGCCGCTGCTTGCAACAGGTCATCCCCCATTTGCCAGCCGAAGATCCAGTTTTCCGCCATGGTCATGTTGCCCGCGGTGGCGGTGAGGGGTTTTACAAGGCCGCACACCGTTTGCACTTTTTGCAATGCCTGATGGCACCGTTCCAGCCGACACAGGTATTCTTCGGCGGCGGCAATGGTGCAAATCCCTTTATCCGCCCAGTCCAAGGCGATCTTTTCAATATAACGGATGGAAAACCGTTCGGCACTGACGGCATATCCCGCCGCCATGAGGATCACCTCGGCGGGCAGCCCCGCCGTGGCGAACAGGTATAACAAGGTTTCCATATCAAAGGGGGACAAGGGTTTGCCCAGACGGGCACTGACCGTATCCAACAAATAGGCGAATTCGGGGCTGGCGTTGCGGGCGGCGATCACATCGTCCATTTGGGGTTTGACGATGGGGGGGGCGGGGGCGGCTTTTTTCGCCGCGGGAGCGGGTTTTTGGACGGTGCCGTCCCCTTGCAGAATTCCCGCCGACAGCCAGTATTGCATGGCATCGATACAGTCTGCCGCTTGATAACCGATGGCGGCGGCACAAGCTTTGGCATCGAAGGTGCCGTTTAGGGCAAACCACAACAGCACTTTCAGTTGCAAAGGCCCCGCCAACTTTAAATGCTGTTCCGCTACGGCAGCGGGAAGGGCCACGATCCGCCCCAATTCGGCGGGATTCCACCCGTATGTTGCCATTTCGGCACCTCCTTTCGATATCTTCTCACGCTACATTATACACAACAACCCCACCGAAACGCAAGGGGGAATTTACGATTTCGGGGATGGGTGTAAAATTTAGTTGATTTTTTAGGGTAAATGTGCTATGGTAGTAAAAAGATCCTTGGCAAAGGAGGTGCCTTGAACATGGCCTATATTATCAACGACGATTGCATCGCCTGCGGCGCTTGCGCCGAGGGTTGCCCCGTAGAAGCGATTTCGGAGGGCGATGGCAAATACGTTATCGATGCCGCTACTTGCATCGATTGCGGCGCTTGTGCCGATGCTTGTCCGGTTGCCGCTCCTCAAGCGGAGTAATGTCGGAACTGAAAATGCCGGATGGCCACAGGTCATCCGGCTTTTTTACTTCACGAAGTAAGGGGGAAAGACCATGGGCCGAGAACCGTTGCCAAACGGCTATATCGTCGATACGGCGGATAACTGCACGTTTGGGACAGATGCCCTGTTGTTATCCGCTTTTGCCGCAGTAGCACCCCATGAACGGGTGTGCGATCTGGGAACGGGGTGCGGGATTTTATTGTTGTTGTGCCCCAAAACCGTGAAAGGCGACGGGGTGGAAGGGTTTCCGGCCGCCGCGGCGCTTGCTCGACACAACATGGAACAAAACGGTCTTTCCCACCGCTTTACCATATATGAACAAGATTGGAAGGACCCGTTACCGCTGACGGCGGGCGGGTATGATCGGGTGTTGTGTAACCCGCCGTATTTCCCTGAAACGGCGGGCAAGATCAGCACCGACCCCGCCCGCCGCATGGCGCGGCATGAGCGTGGGGATACCTTGGGGGCGGTGACCCGCGCTGCTGCCAAACTGCTTAAAAACGGGGGACGGTTTATCTTGTGTCACCGTCCCGAACGGTTGGCGGACGTATTGGCGGTGCTCCGCGAACAGGGGTTGGAACCAAAGCGGATACAATTTGTGCACCACGGCGGTGATAGCGAGCCGTTTTTGTGGTTGTGTGAGGCGGTGAAAGGCGGTCGCCCGTCTTTGCGGGTACTGCCGCCGTTAATCGTGAAGGAGAGAGAAACATGAGTGGAACACTGACATTGGTGGGGACGCCCATCGGCAATCTGTCGGATTTTTCGCCCCGTGCGGTGGAAGCCTTGGAAAAGTGCGATTTTATTGCGGCGGAGGATACGCGGGTATCGCTGACGTTGCTCAATCATTTCGGTATCCGCAAACCCCTGATCAGTTATTTTGAACATAACAAAAAAGAAAAAGGCGAGATCATCTGCCGCAAGTTGTTGGACGGGGAAAACGCCGTGTTGGTGACCGATGCGGGTATGCCCGCCATCTCCGATCCCGGTGAGGAATTGGTGGCCCAATGTCACGAACGGGGAATCCCCGTGACAGTGGTGCCGGGGCCCAGTGCCGTGGTGACGGCGTTGGCGGTGTCGGGGATGCCCGGCGGGCGGTTTACCTTTGAGGGGTTTTTGAGCGTTAACCGTCGCAGTCGGCGGGAACATCTGCAAGAATTGGTGGGCGAGCGGCGCACCATGATCTTTTATGAGGCACCTCACAAATTGTTGTATACGTTACAGGATATGTTGGCGGCGTGGGGCGATCGACGGATCTGTTTGGTGAGGGAACTGACCAAACTCCACGAAGAAGTGATCCGCACCACGTTATCCAAAGCGGTGGTACGGTATACCGACACCCCGCCTCGCGGCGAGTTTGTAATGATCATTGAGGGCGCTGCCGCGGAAGAAAAAATCGTGTGCACCCCCGAAGAAGCGGCGACATTGGCGCGGGACAAGATGGCAGAAGAAGGGTTGTCCGCATCCATGGCCGCCAAGGCGGTCGCCGCCGAAACAGGGCTCAAAAAGGGCGATATTTATCGGTTGTTGACGGAGGATTGAAGTATGACGGTATCAATTTTTGCGGGTGTAGACACCGGCACGGTGGTGATGATCGTGTTGGCGGTCATCATCGGTGTGTATTTGCATGTGTTGGAACGAAAACAAAAAAAGGGCGACACCGACGTGTGCGCCCGGTATGCTCGGTTGACCGAAGAACACCTTGCCGCCTTGGATGACGAGGAGTTGGTGCGGGCGGTGGCCGCTAATCTTACGGCAAAACAAGATCGACAACACCCCGATCTCAGTTTGGTATTGCCGTTGTTATCCCCCGGTCGATGCGGGGTGTACAGTGTATGGTTGGTGGTCAACGAATTGGCACGGCGGGAGTTGAAGGGGTATTTTCGCAGCCCCTACCGTCGGTTTGCCGCCTTTGCCGCCGAGGGATTTTCTCTCATTGGGGCGACGGTCTGTGCCGAAGCCATGACCGCCGCCTGCAAACGGTATGAACGGGAAAAGAACGGCGAAAAAGAATTGCCCTCTTGGGAAATGTTAACCGATGAGTTGCGGCAAGCCATCACTGCCGAACAGCCCCTTGCTCGTTGCGCGGCGTATATTCGGGATAACACGGCGGAGTTTGTGGATCGGTAAAGGGAGCGAGGGGTTTTTTCTATAACACCTCATCCGTCTTTTTGCTGCGCAAAAATCCACCTTCCCCTCAAGGGAAAGGCTTTTCCACGCCGGAGATAGTAATAAGGCTTCTCCTTGAGCAGAGGCGCTGTCCGCAGGGCGTTAGAAGGCGATGTAGAGGATTGCTAACAACAATTCCATGGGTGCGCCGTTTTTCGCCAGCACCGCTGCCAATAACAAGAGAAGCAGGCGTTCGTTGTCGCCGCCGAATAGGGATAACAGGCCGCCGCGGGCGGTCTGTTCGGGTTTGTGGCACGGCACAGTGACCGGCGGGTGTGGCGGCGCGGGTGCGGGCGGCGGATCTTGCAACAAGGGCGCCACCGTTACGCCGCGATAGACGGTGACCGGATGATCCTCTACCAATCGACGGGACCGTTCCGCCATTTCCTTGACACGGGCGGCGGCTTGTTGTTGCAGTTGCATGACATGAGCGGCAGAATTCATTTAAACAGCCCCCTTTCTTGTAGGAGCGGTAACAGTTTCAGCAATTGCATGAGTTTTACCGATTCGTCCAACCGTTTTTCCCGTTCCCCGTGCAGATACGGGCGCAGGGCTTTCAGCAGAGCGGTATGTTCGTCGTCTTTGCCGAAAGAAGAAAATAAAGGCATCAAGTTCAGCAGTCCCGACAGGTCCGGTGACGGATCGGGGGCGGGCGCGGGCGCGGGCGGCGGGTCGGCGTTGCCCATCCCCAGTGCCGCCATGGCATCGCTGATCTTGGCAAGTCCTTCCGGCGAATTCAAGAGAGCATCCAGTTTTTTGCCCAGATCGGCGTCCATGGGTCAGTTTCCTCCTAACAGTTGTTGCAGTAACGTCTGAGCGGCGGGAGAACGGAGCAGGTGTTCCCATGTTTCGCGGTCACCTGCAAGAGCGGACAGGTTGGGCCCCACCTTATCGGACAGGGATTGAAGATTTCCGCTTTGTACGGTCTTTTGTAATTGTTCGGGCGTCATCCCTAAGCGGGCGGACGCATAGGTGAGAAGCGCTTGTACTTGATCGGGTGTAGGTTGACTCATACGACGACCTCCTTTGTTGACAGTATATGTGAAAACGAGACCATTTAGAAAAGGAACGGTGAGAATATGGCGGCCTTTCGGCGCATTTTGGTGGTATCCGACAGTCACGGTGATCGCCGCACCTTACGCGCCATCGTGGAACGACACCACGACGCGGCGGCGGTATTTCATTTGGGGGACGGGGCTACCGACACGGAAAGTCTGAAAGAAGACTATCCGCAATTGCCCTTTTACGTGGTGTGCGGCAATTGCGACAGCGTTTTGCGGGGATATCCCGCCGATCACGAAGTAATGGTGGGAGGGGTGCGGTTTTTTGCCGTCCACGGCGACCGATATGGGGTGAAATCGTCGCCCTTGCGATTTGCCTATGCCGCCCGTCAGCGAAAGGCGCAGGTGGCGTTGTTCGGGCACACTCACCAGGCCGTTCTTCACAGAGAAGAGGGGTTTTGTCTGCTTAATCCCGGCTCGGTGCGGGATGGCGGGTATTACGCCCTGATCGACATGACCGACAGGGGACTGTTCCCCCACTTGGAAAGGCTCGATCACTAACAGGATATGCGGGAAATGACGGGGCGTGAGTTCTGTCATTTTTTGTTACACAAAGATGGGTTGTTTTTGTAAGAGAAATAGTGTATAATTACTCTGTATTTTTATAACCGAGGGGAGAGAGGACCATAGTATATCTGGACAACAGCGCCACCACCGCCGTTCGCGGGGAAGCGGTGGCCGCTATGACCCGTGTCATGACGGAACAATTCGGCAATCCGTCCTCTCTTCATCGGTTGGGATTTGAGGCAGAACAAGAGCTATTGACCGCCCGTGCCGCGGTTGCTGCCCTCATCGGCGCGGATGAACAACAACTGGTGTTTACTTCCGGCGGTACGGAAGCGAACAATCTGGCCATATTGGGGGGCGCGGCGGTGCTTGCTCGTTCCGCCCGCAAGGCGGTGACCACCGCAGGGGAACATCCGTCGGTGGCAGCGTGTTTTGACGAATTGGAACAGCAAGGATGGCAGGTCACGCGGGTACCGCTGAACGCCGACGGGTCGGTAACGCCCGCCGCCGTTGCCGCCGTTTGCGATCAGGATACCGCTCTTATCAGCGTGATGACGGTGAACAACGAAACGGGAGCGTGGCTGGACATCGCCCAAACGGTGAAACTGGTAAAACAGATCGCCCCGCGGTGTGTATTTCACACCGATTGTGTACAGGGGGCGGGAAAACTCCCCGTAAAAGCTGTGCGGTGGGGCGTGGATATGCTCACGGTGAGCAGTCACAAGATTCACGGACCAAAAGGGTGCGGCGCGTTGTATATTCGCAAAGGGGTGCGCCTGCTTCCCCGCCAGATCGGCGGCGGACAGGAACGCGGCCTGCGATCGGGAACGCAGGCCGTTCCCGCCATTGTGGGATTCGGCGCGGCGGCGGCGGCCATGCCTGCGGCGTCGCAACAGGACAAGCATTACCGCGAACTGAAAGAGGCGTTGTTGCGGGGGCTTTCCGATCTGGACGGTGTGCGGTGGCATTTGCCTCAGGACGGTGTTCCGTATATCGTGAACCTATCGGTGATGGGGCTTCGCAGTGAAACGATGTTGCACTTTTTGGCAGAACGGGATATTTTCGTGTCGGGCGGGTCGGCCTGTTCCCGCGGGAAACACAGTCCCGTACTGACGGCCATGGGGTTGCCCGAAAGGGAAGTGGATGCGGCGTTGCGGATTAGTTTTTGCTATGAGAACACGGTACAGGATGTGCAAGCGTTGTGTGACGCATTGCACGAGGCGGTTTGCGTATTACAAAGGAGGGCACGATGACGGTGATGGAAAAAACAACGGCAGTCTTGCGCCGCATGGGCGTTGGCATCGTAAACGGTTTGCGTGCGGTGATCCCCATCGTGCAGGACCCACCCCGTGAATGGGTGCGAAAACTGGCGTTCTGGATGGCGCTTTTCGTGTTTATCGTGGCGGGATATTATCTGCTGGACGAAGTGTGGTGGCAACCGCGCAATGTGCAGGAAACTGCCGGCACGTTGCGAGACTGGTATCACGCGGAAGACGAGGTGGTAACGCCCGACGACGGAGAAGATACCACGGTGTATCCCGACAATATGTTACCCGCCTTTAAACGGTTGTATCGCGCCAATCATGATGTGCGGGGATGGCTGACCTTTGCTGCCGGTGAAGGGGATGGGGATCTGTTTGAGGGGACCATCGACAATCCCGTGGTACAGACCACCGACAACGACTATTACCTCAACCACGATTTCTGGGGAGAGCGGGTGAAAGCGGGAACATTGTATTTCGATTACCGCAACAATCTCAATGACGGTGCCGTCAACCGCAATCTCATTATTTACGGTCACGACCTGAACAGCGGACTGATGTTTTCCAAACTCAATCTGTTGGCCACGGGAAAAGTTGACCGTGCGAAAAAACTGACCACCCTGTCCCTGAACACGTTATATGAGGAACGCATCTATAAAATATTTGCGGTGATGGTGGTCAATGTGTTGGAAAGCGACGGCCCCACCTTTAATTATTTGCGGACGGAATTCGGCAGTGAAGACTCGTTTTTAACCTTTGCGGAGAAAATTCGTCGCCGTTCGCTCTATACTTTCGGCGATGTGGATGTACAGGAAGGCGACGAACTGCTGACCTTATCCACCTGTACCCGTAAGCGAGACACCACCTTGGAAGACGGACGCTTGGTGGTGGTGGCGCGACGTGTGCGGGAGGGGGAAGACCCCACCGTTGATGTGAACAAAACGGTGAAAAACGAAACGGTGCTCATGCCTAAAGCGTGGTATATCAACAACAAGTTGGAGATCCCCGCTTATTATGATGAGATCACGTCGACGACCACCGCCGCCGTGGCTACGACAACGACGGGCGCTGCTACGGACGACACCGATCTCACCACCACGGAAACGGAGGGGACGACCACCACCGTGACAAAAGCGGAGACCACCACGGATAAGACTGCCACGACCACGACGGACGCAACCACGGGAACCACCGCGGGCGGAAAGACGACCACGACTACGGCGAAAGGGTCGACCACCACAAAACAGGAGGCGACGACCACCGCCAAAAACGATAAAACTACCACAACGGGTGTGGCAACCACGACGGTGACGACCACCGCCAAAGGAATCACCACCGCCACGACGGCCGCTACCACGGCCGTGGGTACGACGACCACGGTTGGCGAATCTACCACGGCTGAAAGTACCACGGTGACCACCACCGAAGCCACCACCGTGACAGAAGCGACTACGGTGACCACGACGACAGAGGAAACCACGACCACCGCGACTGCGGAGGAAACCACGACGGTTGCGGAAGAAACGACCACCACCGCCGAAGCGGAAGAAACCACCACCGAACCCACCACGACGACCACGGTTGCCGACGGGGATGAGGAATAAGGAAAGAGGAACCATCGTTGCAGGAAGTATTATTGATCAAAAACGGCGAATTGGCACTGAAAGGGCTTAACCGTGGCACCTTTGAAGCGGTGCTCATGAAAAACCTGCGCCGCGCCTTGCGGGGTGTGGGCGAGTTTGAACTGCGCAAAGCCCAATCCGCCATTTACATTGAGCCTCGTGAAGAGGATGTAGACTGGGACGAAGCGGGGGACCGTGTGGCCAAAGTATTCGGCATTTCCGCTTTTTCTCGCGCATGCGTAGTGGAAAAGGACGTGGAAGCCATCTGCCGCGCGGCGGCCGACTATTTGGCAGAGCCGTTGACACAGGCCAAAACCTTTAAAGTCGAAGCCAAGCGGGCGGACAAGAAGTTTCTGCTGACGTCCCCTCAGTTGTGCGCCGAAGTGGGCGGGTATCTGTTGTCGCAATACCCTCATTTGACGGTGGATGTTCACGAGCCCGAAACCACCGTATGGATCGAAGTGCGGGAAGCCGCCGCCTATGTGCATGCCCCCCAACGAAACGGAGCGGGCGGTATGCCGGTAGGAACCGGCGGCAAAGCGGGGATCCTCATTTCGGGTGGCATCGATTCGCCGGTGGCGGCCTATATGATGGCCAAACGAGGCATCGAGTTGACAGGGATCCATTTTGCGTCTCCGCCCTATACCAGTGAACGAGCAGAACAAAAAGTGATCTCGCTGATGAAAAAGGTCAGCGAATACGCGGGACACATCTCCTTGTTGGTGGTGCCCTTTACCCGTATTCAGGAAGAGATCGGCAAAGCCTGTCCCGAAGATCTGTTTACGCTGATCATGCGGCGGTTTATGATGCGCATTGCCACGCGATTGGCGGTGCGGGAAGAGTGCGGTGCGCTGATTACAGGCGAAAGTGTGGGGCAAGTGGCCAGTCAAACCATCCCCGCCATTGCCTGCACCGACGCGGTGGCGGGATTGCCGGTGTTTCGACCGGTGATCGGCATGGATAAGGACGAAATTATTGCCGTTTCTCGCAAGATTGATACGTTTGATATCTCCATTCAGCCTTATGAAGATTGTTGTACGGTGTTTACGCCCAAACACCCCCGCACCCGCCCCCGTTTGGAACAGGTGGAAGAAGCGGAGCGGGCGTTGCCCGTTGACGAACTGGTGGAAGAAGCCGTCAGCGGCGCGCGGTTTGTCAGGATAGCGTAAACAGAGAATGTGACAAGTACAGGAGGTGAAAGCCATGAACGCTGAAATATTGACGGTCGGTACCGAACTGTTATTGGGGGATATCCTCAATTCCAATAGCCAATTTTTATCGCGGGAAATGGCGGCCTACGGTATTGATATTTTGTATCAGTCCACGGTGGGGGACAATGCCGAACGGTTACAAAACGCGCTGAAATTGGCGCTTTTCCGTTGCGACATGGTCATCCTGACGGGGGGACTGGGTCCTACGGAAGACGACATCACCCGTGAAACGGTGGCGGCGCATTTTAATCTGCCGTTGGTGCTTCATGAGGAGAGCGAACAACGGATTCGGGAATATTTCCGCAACACCGGGCGGGAATATACCGAAAACAACCGCAAACAGGCGATGCTGCCCGAAGGGTGCGTGGTGTTCCGCAACGATCACGGCACGGCACCCGGTTTTGCCGTGGAAAAATACGGGCAGACGGTGATCCTGTTGCCGGGACCGCCCCGTGAACTGGTGCCCATGTTTATCGGGCAGGTGGCACCCTATCTGTCCAAATGGACGGGCGGTACTATTTATTCCCATACCATCGGCGTGTTCGGCGTGCCCGAAGCGGTGGTGGACGAACGGTTGCAAGACCTGATGAAAAGTGAAAATCCCACCCTTGCCCCTTATGCCAAGGACGGGGAAGTGGTGTTGCGGATCACTGCCAAAGCGGAAGATCGGGAACAGGCAGATGCGTTGTGCGAGCCCGTCATCGCCCAGATCCGTGAACGGTTGGGCACTGCTGTGTACGGCGTGGATGTCGGCAGTTTACAGACCGTGGTGGTGGATCTGTTAAAAGAAAACGATTTGAAGATCGCCACGGCGGAATCCTGTACGGCGGGCCTGTTGTCGGGACGGCTCACGCAAGTGCCGGGTGTATCCGACGTGTTTGAATGTGGGGTTGCTGCCTATTCCAAAGAGATCAAACACCAAGTATTGGGTGTGCCCGAACAGGTACTCGCCGAAAAAGGCGCCGTATCCCCCGAAACTGCCGCCGCCATGGCCATGGGCGCACGGTCGGTGGGCAGCGCGGATATCGGCATCGGAATCACCGGTGTGGCGGGTCCCGATCCCAGCGAAGAAAAGGCCGTGGGAACGGTGTATGTGGCGTTGGCGGACGACCGCCGCGTATGGGTGAAAAAGATCTTCGCCGGCCACGGCGGGGACAGAGAATATATCCGTTATGTGGCCACCTCTCATGCGTTGGATATGGCCAGACGGTATTTGGAAGCCTATCCCAGTGTGATGGCGGGCGGGCAAACGCTGGATAAAGTGTACGGTAAACGACAGGGACGATCGTTGTCGCCTCGCACCAAGAAAACCGTGTGGCTGTCGGCACTGGCCATCTTATTGGTGGCGGCGTTGGTGATCACCTATGTGTATGTACTGACCCCTCATCTCAACCAAAAGAAATTTGAGGAGTTGTGGGATGCCTATTTGGGGCAGATCGTCGATCCCGTCCCGCCGTCCGATGACGCTGTGACCTATCCTGAGGGAATGTTGTCCCGTTTTGAATCCCTGTATCGAGTGAACAACGATCTGCGGGGCTGGTTGACCATTGCGGACAGCGAGATTCGCTATCCCGTGGTGCAAGAGTCGGAAGACGGGTATTATGAAAATCGGGATTTCTATAAAAACTCCTCGTTGTACGGCGTGCCGTATATGGACAAAGCGGTGGCGCTTACGGCGGCGGACGAGCCCCGTTCGTTGGTAGTCTACGGCAACAATCCCCGTAACGGGCAGATGTTTGCCGCCTTGACGAATTATACCGATCTTTCCTATTTGAAAGGGCACGGGATCATCGAATGGAACAGTTTGTATCGCAGTGATCGATACAAGGTGTTTGCGGTGATGATCGTGGGGGATGCGCCGCGATACAGCGATAATTTTGATTATACGGTGGATACCTTTGCCAACGAAGACGACTTTTTGTATTATGTCAGTCAACTGCGGCAACGGTCGTTGTTTGATACGCCTGTGAGCGTGCAAGAGGGAGATTCTCTGCTCATGCTCACCACCCCCATCGACTACGGCTTTGACGGTGCGCGGTTGGTGGTAGCGGCGCGGCGGACAAGGCTCGGCGAGATTGAAGATAACAACCTGCTTCGCGCCCGTGTGAACGAAAGTGTGTTGATGCCGTTGGCGTGGCAGATGCAGCAAGGCGACATCACCGTTGCCGCCACCACGACCACCTCGACCGCCACGACGACTACCGTGACCACGACGGAGACCACGGCGACGACGACTATCGAGGAGACTACGGCGGCGACCACCATCACGGCGACCAATACCACGGCAGCTACCACGGCTACCACCGCCACCACCGCCACTACCGCGGCAACCACTACGGCGGCAACCACGTCTGCCACGACCACGACGGTTATCACAACTACGACGACTGCCGCCACGACAACAGCCGTAACCACCGCCGATGAAACAACGACCGCCACGAAAACCGACGATACGGCGGCCGCGACCACCACGACTACGGGGAAACCGCCTGTGGTGACACCGTCCGCGGAAGGATTGGTGGCCGGTACGGTGAAAGAAGACGAGTTCCTGCCGTTGTTTGCCGTCAGCGTGAACGGAAAGGTCATCCGTCCCGCCGACACGGAAGAATTGCACATGGTTCTTGCGGGGATCGTGAAAGCCGAGTTGGGAGCGGCGTCTACCATGGCGCGGTCTACCGAAGCGCAAAAAGCCCAGGCGGTGGCCACCTACAGTTTTGTTATGTATCATGCCAAAAACGGCAATCCTATGCCGGTGGCGTCTAAAGACATCGACTTGACCAACACCCACGACAAGAAACTCTACGACGCGGTGGGTGCGGTGTTGGGTGTGAAACTGGGCAGCGTATCCGCCGCTACTGCCAAAGAGATGCCGTTGTGCGCCTTTTATCACGCATCCAGCGCGGGGGCTACGTCGTCCAGCCAGATGGTGTGGAGCGGTAGTTTACCTTACGCCCAAAGTGTGATCAGCAAGCATGACAACGATATCACCATCGGGAAATATTACGATACGGGTGCGCGGAATTACGAAAAAACTGTGACGTTGAAGCTGGATGAGTTGTACAGCAAGGTGAAACAGTGGGTCGCGGAAAACGTTCCCACCGCCACCATGCCGAAAGAACAATTTGCGGTGAAACAGGGACAGTTACCCTTATACGCCTTGTCTTATGACGGTGACGGCACCGAGGGACAAGGGGATCAATGGAACTATGTTTACCGCACCAATTTCTATTATGTGACGGAAAACGGCACACGGGTCAACCTGAAAGGTGCTACCATGCGAGATATTTTGGGACTCAATTCTCATGCGTTTCGTGTGGAATACGACGAAAAGGCCAAGGAAGTCACGGTTACCTCCCGCGGTCACGGTCATGGTGTAGGGCTCAGTCAGATGGGCGCCGTAGGATATGCCAATGAAGACGGTTGGGATTATGTGCGTATCCTCAAGCATTATTATTCTATTACGGAAACCAGCGATCATCAGATCATCGCCCCTGTATGGTAAAAAAAGCAGACGATGCGGTGCATCGTCTGCTTCTTATATATATTACCTTATTATATAAGAATGTCGAAACACTATATCTTGTGGTGTGCCATGGGAAAAAGGGGGCATATGGTAGTGTGCGAAAACCCGCTTGGCGACAGGGTTTTTGGGGTGAAAAAATTTTTTAAAAAAGTCAAAAAAACCCTTGCAATTTGCAGTTGCTTGTTGTATGATATATGGGCACGACTATGCGAACTGGGGTTTTTGCGCCCTTTTTTGCGGGTCTGCACGACTGCACGATATGCGATGACGCGGGAGGTTGCGGCTTGCAAACAGCCGGTTTTTCCGCTGAGTATGTCCGATTTCAAACCGGGCGACAAGGAATAGCTGTAAAGGACAGATCCGACAGCAGAGGGTTGCACTCTGCCTGTATGGACTTGCGACGAGGATCTGTCAACGGTCTTTTCAAGACGTTACAACTGCACCGGACGCTTGGGCCCAAACAGGCATCCGGTTTTAAAACGGTCGGGGAGGAAACACCCGGCACAGTGTGCAGTTTTGGCGTCGCCCGCCAACTACAATTTTCAAGGAGGCGTTTTTCAGTGGCAGTCAAAGAGAAAATCAGAATTCGCATCAAGGGATACGATCATCAGTTGGTGGATCAAGCCGCCGAGAAGATCGTGGAGACCGCTCGCCGTACCGGCGCTCGCGTTTCCGGGCCTGTCCCGCTGCCCACGGAGAAAGAGGTCGTGACCATTCTGCGTGCGGTGCACAAGTACAAGGATTCTCGCGAACAGTTCGAATCCCGCACCCACAAGAGACTTATCGACATTCTCCGTCCGTCCAACAAAACAGTTGAAGCCCTCATGGGGCTTGAACTCCCCGCCGGCGTGGAAATCGAAATCAAACTGTAATCGCGGTTTGCGGATTTTCGCTGACGAGGTCATGTTCCCCGCTTTGCGGTGGGGAACCGATAACCAAGGAGGTATATGACAATGCAAAAAGGCATCATCGGCAAGAAGGTCGGCATGACGCAGATCTTCGATGAAAAGGGCAATGCCGTAGCGGTCACGGTCGTCGAGGCCGGTCCCTGCGTGGTTGTCCAGAAAAAGACCGCTGAAAACGACGGCTACGCCGCGGTTCAGCTGGGCTACGGCGATGTGGCGGCTCACAAAGTGAACAAACCCATGAAGGGTCACTTCGACAAAGCCGACGTCGCGCCCAAAAAGACTCTCAGAGAGTTCCGTTTCGACGATTGCGACGCCTACAACGTGGGCGACATCGTGAAAGCGGACACCTTTGCCTGCGGCGACCAAGTCGACGTGGTGGGTACCAGCAAAGGTAAAGGCTACGCCGGCGTTGTGAAACGCTGGAACCATGGCCGCCTGAAGGAAACCCACGGTACCGGCCCTGTGGCTCGTCACTCCGGTTCCCAAGGTGTTATCGACCCCGCTCGTGTTTTCAAAGGCATGAAGGCGGCCGGTCATCTGGGTGCTGAGCGTGTGACCGTTCAGAACCTCACGGTCGTGAAAGTTGACGCGGAGAACAATTTGATCGCCATTCGCGGTGCCATCCCCGGCCCCCGCGGCGGCCTGGTCCTGATCTCCGACTCCGTTAAGGCTTAAGGAAGGAGGATTTTGAAATGGCTACTATATCTACCTATGATATGACCGGCAAGCAGACCGGTACCATGGATCTGAACGACGCGATCTTCGGTATTGAGCCCAACGCCACGGTTCTGCACAGCGCCGTTGTCAATTACTTGGCCAACCAACGTCAAGGTACGCAATCCACCCTGACCCGTTCCGAGGTCCGCGGCGGTGGCAGAAAACCCTGGCGTCAAAAAGGTACCGGCCACGCCCGTCAAGGTTCCATCCGTGCTCCTCAATGGACTCACGGTGGTATTGCCCTCGGCCCGAAACCCCGCAGCTACTCCTATGTGCTGCCCAAGAAGGTCCGCCGTTTGGCTCTCAAGTCCGCGTTCTCCTCGAAGGTGATCGCCGGTGAAATGATGGTGCTGGACAGCCTGACCATGGATGAAATCAAAACCAAAACGGTTGCCACCATGCTGGGTGCGCTCAACGCCGGCAAAAAGGTGCTGATCGTTCTTCCCGAAATGAATGACACCGTCATCCGTTCCGCCCGCAACATTCCCGGCGTGAAGACCGCTCAGGTCAACACCCTGAATGTGTACGACGTGCTCAACTGCGATACCTTCATCGTGGTGAAAGACGCCGTCGCCAAACTTGAGGAGGTGTACGCATAATGAACGCTCGTGACATTGTTCTGGCTCCCGTCATCACTGAAAAAGCGGTGTCGATGCTGCCTGAAAAGAAGTACACCTTCCGCGTGGCGAACACCGCCAACAAAATTGAGATCGCCAAAGCGGTGGAAGAGATCTTCGGCGTACAAGTCGCCAAAGTCAACACCATCAGCATGAAAGGCCATCTGCGCCGCATGGGTCGTAACGAGGGTTACACTTCCGACTGGAAGAAAGCCATCGTCACCCTGAAACCCGACTCCAAGACCATCGAGTTCTTCGACGGTTTGTTCTAAGGAACAGCGGAGAAAACGAGAAAGGTCAAGGCAACGTATGGGACACCCCCTCACAACGAGGGACGCGGCCGTGTCCCGCAAAGCCAAGAATTAGGAGAGTGAATCGGAATGCCTACTAAGATTTATAAACCGACCACCCCCGGTCGCCGCGGTATGTCCGTCATGGATTACAGCGGATTGTCCAAGGTGGAACCGGAGAAGAGCCTGCTGGCTCCTCTGAGCAAAAAATCCGGCCGTAACAGCTACGGCCGCATCACCGTTCGCCATCGCGGCGGCGGTAACCGCCGTAAGTATCGTATTATCGACTTCAAGCGGAACAAGATCGATATGCCCGCCACCGTGTTGACGCTGGAATACGATCCCAACCGCAGCGCGTTCATCGCGTTGGTGCAATACGAAGACGGCGAGAAACGCTACATTGTAGCGCCCCAAGGTCTGTCCGTGGGTGACACCATCGTGGCCGGCGCCAACTCGGATATCAAACCCGGTAACGCCCTGCCCATGGCCAATATTCCCACCGGTACTTTCATCCACAACGTGGAACTGTATCCCGGCAAAGGCGCTCAGCTCGCCCGTTCCGCCGGTGTTATGGCTCAGCTTGTGGGTAAAGAAAACAACATGGCGATGGTTCGTTTGCCTTCCGGCGAGATGCGCAACATCCCCTTGAACTGTATGGCCACCATCGGTCAGGTCGGCAACGTGGAACACGAAAACGTGAAGATTGGTAAAGCCGGCCGTAAACGCCACATGGGTTGGCGTCCCACCGTCCGCGGTTCCGTCATGAACCCCTGCGATCACCCCCACGGTGGTGGTGAGGGTAAATCCCCCATCGGTCGTCCCGGTCCTGTTACCCCCTGGGGTAAACCGGCTCTGGGTTACAAGACCCGTAAGACCCACAAGGCCTCCGATAAATTTATCGTGAAGCGCCGCAACGGCAAGTAAGCGAAAGGAGATTCAGTATTTATGGGTAGAAGCGTAAAGAAGGGTCCTTTCGTACAGCCTGTGCTGTTGAAACGGATCCAAGAAATGAACAATGCCGGTGAGAAACGCATCCTGAAAACATGGAGCCGTTCCTCCACCATTTTCCCGGATTTTGTCGGTCACACCATCGCGGTGCATGACGGACGCAAACATGTGCCGGTGTATGTCACCGAGGACATGGTCGGTCACAAACTGGGCGAGTTCGCCCCCACTCGTACGTTCCGCGGCCACGTGGGATCGAAGAGTTCGAAGTAAGCGGTTGAAAGGAGAGTAACGTCATGGAAGCAAGGGCGCAAGTAACTCACGTCCGTATGTCCCCTCGCAAAGTCAAAATCGTTCTCGACCTCATCCGCAATAAACCGGTTGATGTCGCGCTTGCGATTGCACACAACATTCCCAAGGCCGCCGGTGAGCCCGTAGAGAAATTGCTCAAGTCGGCTCTGGCCAATGCGGAAAACAACTACAACATGGATAAGAATTCCTTGGTTGTTTCCGAATGCTTTGTATGCCCCGGCCCCATTCTCAAGCGTATTCGTCCGAGAGCCCAGGGTCGTGCGTTCCGCATCAATAAGAGAACTTCACACATCACCCTTGTGCTCAAGGAAAAGGAATAAGCGAAGGAGGAGGAGAATTATGGGACAGAAAGTCAATCCCCACGGCCTGCGTGTCGGCGTGATCAAGGATTGGGATTCTCGTTGGTTCGTGAAAAAGAGCCAGATCGGTGATACCCTCGTATCCGACTATAATCTGCGCGTGTACTTGAAAAAGACGCTGTATGCCGCCGGTATCGCCAAAGTCGAGATCGAACGCGATGCCACGCGTGTCCGTGTGAACATTCACTGTGCGAAGCCCGGTCTGGTTATCGGTAAGGGCGGCGCCGAAATTGAAAAACTCCGTCAGGCTTGCGAAAAGATGTTGGGCAAGACCACCCTGCTGAACATTGTGGAGATCCGTACTCCCGATGTGAACGCGCAGTTGGTTGCCGAAAACATCGCGCAACAGTTGGAGAAACGTATTTCCTTCCGTCGTGCCATGAAGCAGGCCATCGGCCGCGCCATGAAGCTCGGCGCGAGAGGAATCAAAACGCAGGTTTCCGGCCGTTTGGGCGGTGCGGAAATTGCCCGTGTAGAGCAGTATCACGAAGGCACCATCCCGCTGCAGACCCTGCGCGCCGACATCGACTACGGTTTCGCTGAGGCGAACACCACCTATGGTCGTATCGGTGTGAAGACTTGGATCTATCGCGGCGAGGTTCTTGCCGGTGCTGCGAAGCCCCGTCGGGAAGGAGGCCGCAAGTAATGCTGTTACCCAAGAGAGTGAAATATCGCCGCGTTCAGAGAGGTCGCCTTACCGGTAAAGCCCTTCGCGGCAACACCGTGTCCCACGGTGATTTCGGTCTGCAGGCACTGGAGCCCGCGTGGATCACATCCCGCCAGATCGAAGCCGCCCGTATCGCCATGACTCGTTACATCAAGCGTGGCGGTCAGGTATGGATCAAAATTTTCCCCGACAAGCCCATCACCGAAAAACCCGCCGAGACCCGCATGGGTTCCGGTAAAGGTTCTCCGGAATACTGGGTAGCCGTTGTGAAACCCGGTCGCGTCATGTTCGAGATCGCCGGTGTTTCCGAAGAGGTTGCCCGCGAGGCTATGCGACTTGCAGCCAACAAGCTGCCCATCAAATGCAAATTCGTTTGCAAGGAAGAAACGGATGGTGAGCAGGAATGAAGTCCAGTGAGATCAGCAAGATCAGAGAATTGAACGACACTGAGTTGACCAAGAAGCTCGAGGACCTCAAGAAAGAGCTCTTCAATCTCAGATTCCAACACGCAATCAATCAGTTGGAAAATCCGATGCGTCTGAAAGCCGTTAAGAAAGAAATCGCCATCGTGAAGACCATTATGCGCGAGAACGAGCTTAAGAACGGCGCAGAAGCGTAACGGAAGGAGGAAACATTGTGAGCGAACGGAATCTTAGAAAAACCCGGACCGGCTTGGTCGTCAGTGACAAAATGGATAAGACCATCGTTGTGGCGATCGAGGACAATGTCCGTCATCCGCTGTATAAAAAAATCGTTAAGCACACCATTAAGCTGAAAGCCCACGATGAAAACAACGAGTGCCGCGTCGGCGACCGTGTGGAGGTCATGGAGACCCGCCCGCTGTCCAAAGACAAGCATTGGCGTCTTGTTCACATCATCGAAAAGGCGAAGTAAGTCGGTAGACTCGAAAGGAGGAAACATCTGTGGTACAACAACAGACCTACCTCAAAGTTGCCGACAACACCGGCGCGAAAGAGCTTATGTGCATTCGCGTTCTGGGTGGTTCCGGCCGGAGGTATGCAAATATCGGCGACGTCGTCGTTGCTTCTGTTAAAAAAGCAGCACCCGGCGGCGTTGTGAAAAAAGGCGATGTGGTTAAAGCCGTCATCGTCCGTTCCGTAAGAGGCGTCCGTCGTGAGGATGGTACCTACATCCGTTTTGACGAGAATGCCGCTGTCATCATCCGTGATGACAAAAACCCCAGAGGTACCCGTATTTTTGGGCCCGTGGCGCGTGAGCTGAGAGAAAAGGATTACCTGAAGATCCTCAGCCTCGCTCCCGAAGTGCTGTGATGGGAGGTACGCGAAATGAGTAACAAACTTCATGTGAAAAAGGGCGATACCGTCATCGTCATCAGCGGCGACGACCGTGGCAACAAAGGCAAAGTCCTGGAAGTCAGCCCCAAAGAGGGTAAGGTCATCGTGGAAGGCCTGAATATGGTCAAAAAGCACGTGAAACCCCGCAAGATGGGTGAAAACGGCGGTATCGTGGAAGCCGAAGGCGCGATGTACGCGTCCAAAGTGCAGGTTATCTGCCCGGCTTGCAAAAAACCGACCCGCGTTAGCCACAAACGCGTTGAAGACGAGAACGGCAAGTTCCGCTCCGTCCGTGTTTGCAATCACAAAGACTGTGGCGAAGTATTGTAAGGAGGGTTGAGCGAATATGGCCAGAATGAAAGAATTTTACAAAAGCGACGTCGCTCCTGCCCTGATGAAAAAATTCGGTTACAAGAGCGTCATGCAGATCCCGAAACTGGATAAGATCGTCATCAACGTCGGTTGCGGCGAAGCCCGCGACAACGCTAAGGTGATCGACGCCATCTGCATCGATCTGGCGACCATCACCGGTCAAAAGCCCGTTGTTTGCAAAGCCAAGAAATCCGTGGCTAACTTCAAACTTCGTGAAGGTATGAACATCGGTGTGAAGGTCACCCTGCGCGGTGACCGTATGTACGAATTCCTGGATCGTTTGTTCAACGTGGCTCTGCCCCGCGTTCGTGACTTCCGCGGTATCAACGCCAATTCCTTTGACGGCCGCGGCAACTACAACATGGGCCTGAAAGAGCAGTTGATCTTCCCGGAAATCGAGTACGATAAGATCGACAAAGTTCGCGGTATGGACATCTGCTTTGTCACCACCGCGAAGACCGACGAAGAAGCACGTGAGTTGCTCACCTTGATGGGCGCTCCGTTCGCGAAATAAGGGAGGGAAAACACATGGCTAAAACATCGATGAAGATCAAGCAGCAACGCGCGCCTAAGTTTTCCACGCAGGCCTACAACCGCTGCAAGATCTGCGGTCGTCCCCACGCTTATTTGCGGAAATACGGTGTATGCCGTATTTGCTTCCGTGAGCTCGCTTACAAAGGCGAGATCCCCGGCGTGAAGAAGGCCAGTTGGTAAGCAATAGCTAAAAGGAGGAAGAGGTTATGCAAATCACCGATACAATCGCCGATATGCTGACCCGAATTCGCAATGCGAGTTCCGCCAAGCATGATACGGTGGATATCCCCGCTTCCAACATGAAGAAGGCTATTGCCCAGATTCTTGTTGACGAGGGATATGTCAAAAGTTTTCAAGTCATCGAAGATGGCAAACAGGGTATCATCCGCGTCGCTCTGAAATATCAGGGCCCGTCCAAAACGCCCGTTTTGATGGGTCTGCGCCGTGTATCCAAACCCGGTCTGCGCATCTATTCCAGCAGTGAGGACATGCCGAAGGTCATGAAAGGCATCGGCACCGCCATCGTGTCTACGTCCAAGGGCGTTATGACCGATAAAAAAGCCCGCAAAGAAAACGTGGGCGGCGAAGTCCTGGCTTTCGTGTGGTAAGGGGGAGAAGAATATGTCGAGAATTGGACGTAAACCCATTGCCATCCCCGCCGGTGTGGAATTTAAATTCGAAAACGGCGTGGCGACTGCCAAGGGCGCTAAGGGTACTTTGACCCAAAAAGTGCATCCCAACATCACAGTGACCGTCGAGGGTAACGAAATCCTGGTCACCCGTCCCAACGACGAGAAAGAGAACCGTTCTCTGCACGGTCTCACTCGTACACTGCTCAACAACATGGTCATCGGCGTTTCCGCCGGCTTCTCCAAAGAGCTGGAGGTCAACGGCGTTGGTTACCGTGTGGCGAAACAGGGAAAAGATCTGGTCATGAACCTGGGCTACAGCCATCAGGTCACTATGAGCGAGATCGACGGTATTTCCATTGAAGTGCCGTCCCCCAACAAGATCATCATCAGCGGTCCCGACAAGCAACTGGTTGGTCAGTTTGCGGCGGAAGTCCGCGAGAAGCGTCCGCCCGAGCCGTATAAGGGCAAGGGTATCAAATACTCCACCGAGCATATCCGCCGTAAGGAAGGTAAGACCGGTGCGAAGGGTAAGAAGTAAGAAGGAGTGTGAAATCGTATGGTGAGCAAAAAAGATAGCAACCAAGCGCGGTTGCACCGCCACCTCCGTGTGCGCGGCAAGATTTCCGGCACTGCCGAATGCCCCCGTCTGAATGTGTTCCGCTCCCTCAACCACATCTATGCCCAGCTCATTGATGATGTCAAGGGAGTTACCTTGGTGTCCGCTTCCAGTGTCGAAAAAGATTTCGGCATGAACGGCGGTAACAAGGAAGCCGCCCGCAAGGTCGGCGCGCTCATCGCTGAACGCGCTCTGAAGAACGGCATTGAAACGGTCGTCTTCGACAGAGGCGGTTACATCTACCACGGCCGTGTTCAGGAATTGGCCGAAGGCGCCCGTGAGGGCGGCCTCAAGTTCTAAGGAAAGGGAGGAAATTACTTTGGCCAGAAGAGAAGAATTCGAAAGCGAATACAAAGAAACCGTGGTTGCCATCAACCGCGTCAGCAAAACTGTTAAGGGCGGCCGCGTGATGAAATTCGCTGCGCTCGTCGTAGTGGGCGATGGCAAAGGCACCGTAGGCTTCGGCACCGGCAAAGCCGGCGAAGTTCCGGATGCGATCCGCAAGGGCATTGAAGATGCCAAAAAGAACCTTGTGAAGATCTCCCTGAAGGGCAGCACCATCCCTCATGAAGTGATCGGTGCATTTGGAGCCGGCCGTGTGCTGCTGAAACCTGCCGCTCCCGGTACCGGTATCATCGCCGGCGGCACCGTTCGTGCCGTGGCAGAAGCGGCCGGTATCAAAGACATCCGTGCCAAGGCACTGCGTTCCAACAACCCCTACAATGTTGTCAGTGCTACCATGGCCGGTCTGATGAGTCTGCGTACCGCCGACGAGGCGGCTGCTATCCGCGGCAAGACTGCCAAGGAAATTTTAGGTTAACAGGAGGGCTTGGAAATGGTCAAAAAGGCAAAGACAGGCACCATGATGATCAAACTGGCGCACAGCTTGATCGGTGCGAAAAAAGATCAGATTGCCACTGCCACTTCTTTGGGTCTGCACAAGATCGGCGACACCGTATGCCAGCCTGATAACGCAGCCACTCAAGGCAAGGTCAAGAAGATCATCCACCTCATCGAGGTAACCGAAGCTTAACCAATTGAGCAAGGAGGTGCGACACTATGAAGTTACATGAGCTCTCTCCGGCTCCCGGCTCCGTTCGGGACGTCAAGAGAATCGGCAGAGGTCACGGTTCCGGTCAAGGCAAAACGGCCGGTAAAGGCCACAAGGGCCAAAAAGCCCGTGCCGGTCGCGGTATGCGCGCCGGTTTTGAAGGCGGCCAAATGCCTCTGCAAAGACGAGTACCCAAAAGAGGTTTCGTCAACAATTTTGCAACCATCTACGCCACGGTGAACGTCGCTGCACTCAACGCCTTTGAAGATGGGGCAGTTGTGGATGTGGAAGCGATGAAAAACGCCGGTTTGGTGAAGAAAACCTTTGACGGTGTCAAAATTTTGGCCAATGGTACATTGACCAAGAAACTGACCGTAAAGGCCGCGGCCTATTCTGAAGCAGCGAAGGCGAAGATCGAAGCTGCGGGTGGAAAGGCCGAGGTGATTTGACGTGTTTGAAACTTTACGGAACGCATGGAAGATCACCGATCTGCGTAAAAAATTGCTGTACACTCTGTTAATCATTCTCATTTTCCGCATTGGTTCGGCTATCACCGTACCTTTTGTGGATGTGGAAGCTTTGCGGGACGCGGTGGCGAATATCACCGCCGGCAGCAACGTCAATTTCATGGACTATTTGAACATGATCTCCGGCGGTGGCTTCTCCGAAGCCAGCATTTTTGCGCTGTCCATCACCCCGTACATCAACGCCAGTATTATTATCCAACTGTTAACGGTTGCCATTCCCGCGTTGGAGCGGTTGTCGAAAGAGGGCGAAGCCGGCCGCAAAGTTCTGGGCTCCATCACCCGCTACACCACTGTTGGATTGGGCTTGATGCTCGGTATCGCTTACTACTTCATGTTGCGTAACAAGTACGAAGCGCTGGTTAACGAAGCTATGAAAGGCTTTGACGCTTGGTTTGCGGCGGTCGTCATCGTATTGTGCTTCGTGGCGGGTTCCGCGCTGGTCATGTGGTTGGGCGAGCAGATCAACGAAAAAGGCATCGGCAACGGCATTTCCATTTTGTTGTTCGCCGGTATCCTGTCCGGTATTCCCAACGCGATCAACAGCTTGTGGTATCGGTTCTACGATATGGGTATCGCCATGTTGAGCACGACTTCTGCTGCCATCGGCAACATTATTTTGGTGCCGGCGGTGCTGATCCTGTTCTTGGCGATCATCGGTCTTATCGTATTCATGGGCGATGCGGAGCGCCGTATCCCGGTTCAATACGCCAAACGCGTAGTGGGCCGCAAAATGTACGGCGGGCAGAACACCTTTATTCCGATCAAAGTCAATATGTCCGGCGTTATGCCCATTATCTTGGCTTCTTCGATCGTGTCCCTGCCCTCGATCCTTGCTTCGTTCTTCGGATGGAAGGACAACTGGTTCTTGCTGGCTTTCCGTGCGGACAGTTGGGTATACATCTTCGTATACTTCCTTCTCATCATCGGCTTTGCGTATTTCTATGTCACGATCCAGTATAATCCCACCGAGATGGCGAACAATCTTCGCCAAAACTCCGGTGCCATCCCCGGCTACCGTCCCGGTCAGCCCACGACGGATTATATCAAACGTGTATTGAACAAAGTCACCCTGATCGGCGCCATCTTCTTAGGCTTCATCGCCTTGTTCCCCAGCTTGTTCGGTAAGTTCACTCAGTTCTATGAGTTAACGCTGGGCGGCACGTCCATCATGATCGTGGTGGGTGTTGCGCTGGAGACCACACAACAGATCGAAAGCCAAATGATGATGCGTCACTACAAAGGCTTCCTCGGTTAAGCAACTCTTTACTCCGCCGACAGGCGCAAGCCTGTCGGCGAGGGTGAAGTTATCTCAATAAGAGAAAGGTTGTTTTCTTATGAAGCTGATCCTGTTAGGTGCTCCCGGTGCCGGTAAAGGCACACAGGCGGAGATCGTCAGCGAGCACTTGAACATTCCTACGATTTCCACGGGTAACATTATCCGTGAAGCGCTGAAAAGCGGCACAGAAATGGGACTGAAAGCCAAAGAATATATGGAATCCGGCAAACTGGTTCCCGACGAAGTGGTCATCGGCATTATCCGTGACCGTCTGGCTCAGAACGATTGTGCAAACGGGTTCATTCTCGACGGGTTTCCCCGTACCATTCCTCAAGCCGAGGCGCTTGACCGCATGGGTATCCTCATCGACCGCGTCATCGACATCGAAGTCGCAGACGATGTGATTGCCCGGCGTGTATCGGGCCGCCGTGTTTGCCCCGCTTGCGGAGCGTCCTACCATGTCGACTATAAAAAGCCGGCAATAGTGGACATTTGCGACAAGTGCGGCGCCACCCTTGTTCAGCGCAAGGATGACCATCCCGACACCGTGCGGGAACGCTTGCAAGTTTACCATGACCAAACCGAACCGCTGAAAGATTACTATGCCAAGAGCGGCAAACTGGTGATCGTTGAAGGTCAGGAGGAAGTGGCGGATACCACGAAACTGACATTAGCAGCGGTTGAGGCATAACCCATGGTAGAAATCAAAAACAGCCGCGAGCTTGCCGCCATGCGGGAAGCGTGTATCATTTCGGCTCAAGCGTTAAAGTTGGGCGGGGAAGCGGTCGAACCGGGTGTCACCACCGCGGAAATTGACCGACTTATTCGCAAGTTTATCGAAAGCAAGGGTGCCAAACCCTCTTTCCTTGGCTACGGCGGATACCCTGCCAGTGCCTGTATTTCTGTCAACGATACGGTCATCCATGGCATACCGGATAAACGCGTGATCAAAGCGGGCGATATTGTCAGCATTGATGTGGGCGCGTATTTCAACGGATTTCACGGTGATAACGCCGCCACTTTCGGCGCGGGAGATGTTTCTCCCGAAGCCGCTGCCCTGATGAAAGCCACCGAAGAAAGCCTGTACGAAGGCATCAAGATGGCGCTGGCGGGCAATCGAGTGGGGGATATCAGCCATGCGGTCCAACGGTATGTCGAGATGCGTGGTTACTCGGTCGTACGGCAATTTGTCGGCCACGGAGTAGGCACGAATCTGCACGAGGACCCCAGTGTCCCCAATTTTGGTACCCCCGGCCGCGGCCCGCGTCTGCTTCCGGGAATGACCATAGCCATCGAACCGATGATCAATATGGGCGGTCCCGACGTCCGCATCCTGAAAGACGGATGGACCACGGTGACGACCGACGGCAAACTGTCCGCTCACTTTGAGCACACCGTTGCCATCACCAAAGACGGGCCCGTCATTTTGACCATGCCGTAAGGAGGAACCAGAATGTCCAAATCCGACGTGATCGAACTGGAAGGTGTCGTGGTAGAGGCTTTGCCCAACGCGACATTTCAAGTAGAATTGCCCAATGGGCATCGGATCCTTGCCCATATCTCCGGAAAACTGCGGATGAATTTCATCCGTATCCTGCCCGGCGATAAGGTGACGGTGGAGATGTCCCCCTATGACCTTACTAAAGGCCGCATTACCTGGAGAACCAAATAATCGTAACCGTTATGCCGTAACTGTTATAAGGAGGTATTTTTCATGAAAGTCAGACCTTCTGTAAAGAAAATCTGCGAAAAATGCAAAGTCATCAAACGCAAGGGCCGTATCATGGTCATTTGCGAAAACCCCAAGCACAAGCAGCGTCAGGGCTGATCTTGACGAAGAAGCCGTCGATACGACGGCAAAACCGAAAGGAAGGATTCTATTATGGCTCGTATAGCTGGTGTTGACCTGCCCAGAGACAAGCGTGTGGAGATCGGCCTGACCTATATTTTCGGCATCGGCCGCAAAACTTCCAACGACATTCTGGCAGCCGCCAATGTTAATCCCGATACCCGTGTGCGCGATCTGACGGAGGACGAAGTGTCCCGTCTGCGTGAGTACATCGACCACAACTGTGTGGTGGAAGGTGATCTCCGCCGTAACGTGGCGTTTGATATCAAACGTTTGATCGAGATCGGCAGTTATCGCGGAACTCGTCATCGCAAAGGTCTGCCGGTTCGCGGTCAGCGTTCCAAGACCAACGCCCGTACTCGTAAAGGTCCCAAGAAGACTATCGCCAACAAGAAGAAGTAAGCAGGAGGGATAAGAATGGCTGCTAAAGCAACTGCGAAAAAGGCCGCTCCCCGTCGCAGAGAGCGCAAAAATATTGAGCGTGGCGCTGCCCATATCCAGTCCACCTTCAATAACACCATCGTGACCATCACCGATACGCAGGGCAATGCGTTGTCCTGGGCCAGCGCCGGTGAGTTGGGCTTCCGTGGTTCTCGGAAATCCACTCCCTTTGCCGCCCAGACTGCTGCCGAGACCGCTGCCAAAGCGGCGATGGAACACGGTCTGAAAACCGTTGAAGTGTACGTGAAGGGCCCCGGCGCCGGTCGTGAAGCCGCGATCCGCGCGCTACAGACCGCCGGTCTGGACGTGACCATGATCAAAGATGTCACGCCCGTCCCCCACAACGGATGCCGTCCTCCCAAGAGAAGACGCGTATAATCGAGAAAGCAGGAGGTGCAACCAACATGGCAAGATATACCGGTGCGGTGTGCAGACTTTGCCGCCGCGAAGGACAAAAATTGTTTTTGAAAGGTGAGCGTTGCTATACCGGAAAATGCGCCATTTCCCGTCGCGCTTATGCGCCCGGCCAACACGGTCAGGCCCGCAACCGGAAGGCGTCCGAATACGGCAAACAGCTCCGTACCAAACAGTTCGCCAAACGTTACTACGGCGTGCTGGAAGGTCAGTTTTACCACTACTATGAGATGGCGACCAAAATGCAAGGCGTAACGGGTGAAAACCTGCTCGGTCTGTTGGAGTCCCGTCTGGATAACGTGGTGTATCGTCTGGGTTTTGCCAGTTCCCGTGCGGAAGCCCGTCAGCTGGTATCTCAAGGTCACTTTACCGTGAACGGCCGCAAGGTCAACATCCCCTCTTACCTGACTAAGGTAGGCATGGTTGTTGCCGTGAAGGAGTCCAGCCGTTCTCTCGGCAAACTGAAAGCGATCATCGAATCCACCGCTTCCCGACCTGTGGCGAAATGGTTGGATCTGAATCGTGAGGCGATGGAAGCGAAGATCGTTGCATTCCCCGCCCGCGAGGATATCGATCTCCCCATCGAGGAAACCCTGATCGTCGAGTTGTACTCGAAATAATAGGCCATGTCGCCTGTGCGGCATGAAACGATACGATCTCGGATGTGTGGCCTGTGCGTCGCACAGGCGACCACCGCATATATTAAGGAGGGTTTTGAATGATCGAGATTGAAAAGCCCAGAATCGAAGCTCTGGATCTCACCTCCGACGGCACCTACGGTAAATTTGTCGTGGAGCCTTTGGAGCGTGGTTACGGCACGACCTTGGGTAACAGCTTGCGTCGTGTGCTTCTCTCCTCTCTGCCCGGTGTGGCGGTCACCTCGGTGAAGATCGATGGTGTTCTCCACGAATTTTCTACGGTGGAAGGCGTAAAAGAGGATGTTACGGAAATCGTTCTTAACATCAAGAACTTGGTGCTCAAGATCAACGGTGACGGCCCCAAGACTGTCTATGTAGAAGCCGAAGGTCCCTGTGAAGTGACCGCCGCTTCCATCAAATGCGACAGTGAAGTGGAGATCCTGCAACCCGATACCCACATCGCCACCATCGGCGAAGGCGGGAAACTGTTCATGGAGATCACCTTGGATAAGGGTCGCGGTTACGTTCCGGCGGAACGCAACAAGCAACTCATGAAACCGGTCATCGGTGTGATTCCCGTAGACTCCATCTACACCCCTGTGGTGAAAGTGAACTACGCGGTGAGCAACACCCGTGTGGGTCAGATCACCGACTACGACAAACTGGCACTGGAAGTGTGGACCAACGGTACCATTTCCGCTCAAGAAGCCGTGTCGTTGGCTGCGAAGATCGTCACCGATCACCTGCAGTTGTTCGTGGACCTGTCCGGCGAGACGTATGCCGGCGATTCCATCATGGTGGAGAAGGACGATAAAGGCAAGGAAAAGGCACTGGAAATGACCATCGAAGAATTGGACCTTTCCGTGCGTTCTTTCAACTGCCTGAAACGCGCCGGCATCAACACTGTCGAGGATCTTATCAACAAGACCGAAGACGATATGATGAAAGTGCGCAACCTCGGCCGCAAGTCGCTGGAGGAAGTTATCAACAAATTGGCGTCGTTGGGATTTAGTCTGCGCGACGAAGAGGAATAATCCGTTATTTCTCATAGAATTCTGAAAAGGAGTGAATTCACATGCCCGGAACCAGAAAACTCGGCAGACCGACCGCTTCCCGTATGGCGATGCTGAGAGCAATGGTGACCTTCTTGCTTGAGAAGGGCCGCATTGAAACCACCGTTACCCGCGCAAAAGAAGTGCGTTCGATGACGGAGAAAATGATTACCATCGCCAAAGAGCCTACTTTGGCTAACAAACGCATGGTCATGTCTTTCGTGACCAAAGGTGAAGTTTGCAAAAAGCTGTTTGACGAGATCGCTCCCAAATACGCGGAGCGCAACGGCGGATACACCCGCATCATCAAGACCGGCGCTCGCCGCGGCGACGCCGCCGAGATGGCCATCATCGAATTGGTGTAAAAGTTGTAAAAAAGAGCACTGCCTGTGGGCAGTGCTCTTTTTTGATGTTAGATTCTTGCCACCCCTTATGCAAGGGCAGCGAGGAGGTGGGAATGGTGGAATTAGCAGGATATAGAGATAGGCAACCCCCAGTCGTCTGACGACGACAGCCCCCTTCTTATGAAGGGGGCCAAGGGTGCGTTGCAATTATCTTATATAAAGGGAGACAAGGGGAATTATTGTTTGGCAGGGGGATAGGGGGTTGGCTCGTCGGTCAATCCCGCCAAATAATCCATACTGGTTTCCAGCGCCACGGCAATACGTTTGCATTGTTCAAAGGATAAATACCGTTTCCCGCACTCGATCTTGGAATAATCACTTTGATCGATACCCGTCAAATATTGCATTTTGATTTGGGCATACCCTTTTTCTTTCCGCAACTTGCGTATACGTTCATGCGTTTTCATACAATCACCCAACAAAATCATGGCAGATTGACCTATTGGTTTTGGGAAGAAGCCAATCTGCGCGATCGTTATTGTTTTTTGAAACATTTCCTAAAAAAGTCCCGTAACTTTCTTGTTACCTTTTCTTGTATTAGTGTTGGAAAAGATTCGACCAAACTCCATGGATGGTTGACCGGAAGAGGTTCGTTTAAAACCCATGGAAGGTTGATTTGCATAACAGAAATTGTAAAATATGTTCCGGTTTGCTCGTTTGGCGATGCAAAACCATCCGTAATAATCATGCTTACAAACGATGTATCAGGTATATCAATTTCATATTCTCCCATGGATTCTATATTCCCGCAAACCGTATAATCTGCATTGATGTAATCAATGTGGTCATCGGCTTCTACACTGAGTATTTCATCCGGCTTTGAAATGTCAACGCCGAATTCGTTTAAAAAAGCAGATAGTAATGGCAGTTCCTCTTCAATTTGTGCATAGTAATTACGACAGCATGGACAGTCACAGAGGGAATGCGTTTTATAATATTCTTTTGTCTTTTCAACATCAACCGAAAAGACATATTCATCTTTTTGAATTGTTGTCATAATTACAGCTCCTTTCTTTGATAGTATATCACTCCACGTTTCTTTACGCAAGGGTCAAGGTGTGCCCGCCGCCAGTCGTGCGATTTTATACACAACTTGAAAAGTGTAAATAAAAATGATATAGTAAACAGAGGAATATTGTGGTAACAGAGGGCAGATTGTCAAGCAAGTGCAACACCCCAGAATACCTCAAAAGGAGATTTCCAATTAAGGCATTTTCTTGGGCGAGTGTTAATTAAATATACAACTTCTTCTAATTCCTCATCAGAAACTTCGTGAAAATTAGTTCCTTTAGGAAAGAAAAAGCGCAAAATGTCATTTGTGTTTTCATTGGTTCCGCGTTGCCACGGCTTATGTGGCTCGGCAAAATATATCGGTGAAGAAATTTGTTTTTCAATTTCTCTAAAATTAGCAAATTCAGAGCCGTTATCTAAAGATAAGCTTTTTACAGGTTTATCTTTAAGTAAATTAACAACTACTTTTTCAGTTAATAAGGCATTTCGGCTTTGTAATTTACCTGCAAGTAAATATCTTGTTTTTCTATCGGCAAGTGTTACTACTAAACCCTTACCAACAGCACCGTAGACCGTATCACCTTCCCAATCACCAATACGACTTCTATTCTTAATAGGCTGAGTCCATTCAGGTATGATTCTATCGGGCTGAATAGTGTTGTAACAACTGCTTCTCGGCAATTGGAACTTTCCGTGCCTTCTTAAATGGATTTTTTTAGAAATGTTAGGCAGCTCTCCACGGTATATGTATCTGTAAATTGTTGCAAAAGAGGTTAACCTCTTTTGGTGTTCCATTTCATAACGATTAACAATTTGTTCGGGAGACCAAAACAAATTTAACTTTTCTATAACATAATTCCATTCGTTTGTATTTGGTTTCAATGCTCTGCGTTGTTGTTCTCTACGGCGTCGGATATATAAATTTTGAGCTCTCCAATGGTTATACCAATATTTGTTATCTGCCTTGCGATGCGGTTTGTATTTAGCCTTATTTCTATTTACTTCTCGGCTAATAGTTGATGGGCTACGTTCTAAAATTTCAGCAATTTCGCGAAAACTTTTATCCTCGGATAAAAGTTGTTGTAGATATTTTCTTTCAGCTAGTGTAAAATGTGTGTATGACAATATACTTCCCTCCGTGTTGTTGTATTTGTGGTTATTTACATTTTACACTTTGGGTTGTATATTGTCTATTTTTTATTTAGTGTTGCACTTCATATTATAATCTGTCGAGCCCCCTTTAGGCAAGGGGGGCTATAGTGGATAGGAAGATATTTGTAACAACATAAAGGAGTGAGCGTATGGAATTTTTACGGGTGTTGGAGGGGCTCAGAACCCCGTTCTTAGACGAGGTGTTTTCCGTCATCACCATGCTGGGTGAGGAAACGATATTTATCCTTATCGGTCTGATCTTCTTTTGGTGTATCGACAAGGGCAAAGGCTACTACATCATGGTGGTAGGTTTTGTGGGGACGGTACTTAACCAGTTTTTAAAATTGTTGTTCCGCGTGCCCCGGCCGTGGGTGCGGGACGAGAATTTCACCATTGTGGAAAGCGCTCGCGCCGAAGCCACGGGCTATTCGTTCCCCAGCGGCCACACCCAATCGGCGGTAGGGTCTTTTGGCGCTATCGGGCGGGCCTATCAACAGGGGTGGGTGCGGATCCTGTGCGCGGTGATCTGTGTGTTAGTGCCGCTGTCCCGCATGTATTTGGGAGTACACACCCCTGCGGACGTAGGGGTATCCTTTGTCATTGCGCTGGCGTTGGTGTTCGGGTTATACCCGCTGATGAATTACGCCCTGCGCAGACCCGCCCGTATGCGGGTATTGTTTGCGGTACTCACTGCTTTTGCCGCCGCCTTTTTAGCCTTTGTGCTGCTGTTCCCGTTCCCTGCGGACATTGATCCCCACAACTACGAAAGCGGCGTGAAAAACGCCTATAAAATTCTCGGTTGTATGGTAGGGTTGTGGGTATCCTTTGAAGTGGATACCCGCTACACCCATTTTGAAACTAAAGCCGTCTGGTGGGTACAAATACTGAAACTGGTGTTGGGATTGATTCCCGTATTACTGGTAAAAACATTGCTCAAACAACCGTTATACGCCCTGTTCGGCGGCAGTTTTGTTGCCGACGGTGTACGGTATTTTCTGCTGACCGCCGTGGCGGGGGCGGTATGGCCTTTAACCTTTGGATGGTTTTCAAAATTGGGTAGAAAAAATTGCCAAGAATAAGGGGACAACCCCTTGCGTTTCCCTTAAAATGAGGGTATAATAACAGTTGCATTATAATCCGAAAGGAGATCCATCATGAACTATTCCCATGAAGTTGAACAGATGTGTATAGTCAAAAAGGGTCCTCATCACGGTCCCGCCCCCATCCCCGAAGAGGGCAGATGGGTAAAGGCTACACAGATCGCCGACATTTCCGGTCTGTCCCACGGTGTGGGCTGGTGCGCTCCTCAACAGGGCACCTGCAAGATCACGCTGAACATTAAAGAAGGTATCGTTGAAGAAGCGTTGGTCGAGACCATCGGTTGTTCCGGTATGACCCACTCCGCGGCCATGGCGGCGGAGATTCTGCCCGGCAAAACGTTGCTCGAATGCCTCAATACCGACTTGGTGTGCGACGCCATCAACGTGGCCATGCGGGAAATCTTCCTGCAATTGGTATACGGCCGTACGCAATCCGCTTTCTCCGAAGACGGTTTGACCATCGGCGCAGGTTTGGAAGATCTAGGTAAAGGTCTGCGTTCCCAGGTGGGTACTATGTATTCCACCAAAGCCAAGGGTGTTCGCTATCTGGAGATGGCGGAAGGCTATGTCACCAAATTGGCGTTGGACGAGGACGGCGAAGTGACCGGCTATCAGTTTGTCCGCTTGGGCAAAATGCTGGAAGATATCCGTCACGGCATGACCCCCAACGACGCATACAATAAGAACATCGGGCAGTACGGCCGTTTTGATAATGCGGCGAAGTACATTGACCCCCGTGAAGAATAAGGAGGACGGTACACATGGCTAACGATGTGAAATTCGAAGGCAAAGACAGACGTCTTGCCAAGATCGAGAAATTCCTTGCCGAAAACGGTTTGGGTTCCATGGAAGAGTGCCGTGACCTCTGCCTGAGCAAAGGGATTGATGTGGACGCCATTGTCAAAGGCGTACAACCCATTGCGTTTGAAAATGCTGTTTGGGCGTACACTTTGGGTGTGGCCTTAGCGCTGAAACGCGGCGTCACCGACGCTGCCGAAGCTTCCGCTGTCATCGGCGAAGGCTTGCAGGCGTTCTGCGTGCCCGGCTCGGTTGCCGAGCAACGTGCCGTAGGCTTGGGCCACGGTAATTTGGGTAAAATGCTGTTGTCGGAAGAGACCGATTGCTTTGCGTTCCTGGCGGGTCACGAATCTTTCGCCGCTGCCGAAGGCGCTATCGGTATCGCCCGCACCGCCAACAAGGCTCGTAAGAGCCCCCTGCGCGTCATCCTCAACGGTTTGGGCAAAGACGCGGCCTATATCATCAGCCGTATCAACGGATTCACTTATGTGGAGACCGACTACGATTTCGCTACGGGTGAACTGAAGATCATCCGCGAGAAAGCGTTCTCCGACGGCGAACGCGCCAAGGTGAAATGCTACGGCGCCAACGATGTGTTGGAAGGCGTAGCCATCATGAAACACGAGAAGGTGGAAGTGTCCATCACCGGTAACTCCACCAACCCCACCCGTTTCCAACATCCCGTGGCGGGATCTTACAAGAAATGGGCAATGGAGAACGACAAGAAATACTTCTCTGTGGCTTCCGGCGGCGGTACGGGCCGTACCCTGCACCCCGATAACGTGGCGGCAGGTCCTGCGTCCTACGGTTTGACCGATACCATGGGCCGTATGCACGGCGATGCCCAGTTTGCCGGCTCCTCTTCCGTGCCTGCCCACGTAGAAATGATGGGTCTCATCGGTATGGGTAACAACCCCATGGTCGGCGCGACAGTCGCCTGTGCCGTGGCGGTATCCCAAGCGAAATAAAGAGGAAATAAAACAGAGCCGCTGACTGTTGTCAGCGGCTCTGTTGTTATGTGGGAGAAAAGGGGATGTCGAGGGCGCCGTCCCCTACAGAGGGTTACAAATACGGTTGCAAATAGGCGGCGGCACGGGTAAGGTCGGTGATGTCGATGAAATTGTGGCGATACAGTTCGATAATAAGCGAGCCGTCGTACCCCCGCGCCCGTAACAGGGAAAACAGGCGGGTATAATCGAACGTCCCTTGCCCCGGGGGCAGACAATCGTGGGTGGCATCGTGATCGCTGACATGGACATGGACGATACGGTCGCCCATGGCGTCTGCCACGTCTTCAATGGGAATTCCGCACCGCACTGTTTGCTTCACATCCAGCACAAAGGCCGTTTTCTCGCCAAGCGCGGCGCGCATATTCCGCAAAAAGTGCACATCGCCGCTGCGAAATTGCACCACGTTTTCCTGTGCCACGGTTATACCGAAGGTTTGGCCCAAGTCATACAACCGCTCATACCGTTCAAAGACCGTATCATCGGGTAACGACGAGGGACGTGCGCCGTGAAGAACTAAATAGGACGCACCCAACCCCACGGCGGCTTCGAAATGCCGTTTATAGTCGTCCAACATCTCCGTAACACGTCGCTGGTAGTTACCGAACAGAAAATGAGGTTCCATAAAAGACGTGTAGGGGTGAACGGAGCCGATGGTAGCACCACCGTCCTCTAAACGGCGGCGCAATTCGCCGATATAGGCGGGACGAAGTTCTTCGCCTGCGTTGAAAAAGATCTCTCCATGGCGAAATCCCGCTTGCAACAGGGTGTCCAGCGCCTCTTCCACTGTGGCGGGATATAAATTGGACGTGGAAGCACCGATGATCATAGTGGTAATCCTTTCTTGTGTAATCGATTGGCGAGAAACAGTGCCAACCACAGTTTTACCATATCGGGGATCACAAAAGGGACAACACACCAAATGAGAGCCGTTCCCAGCCCCTCAATGCCGGTGCGGGCGGCGTATAACACCGCAAACCAGACCGTGCCGAACAGGTAGACCACTCCTTGCCCCGCGATCAGCGCCGCCAGTTTGCGGCGGACGGTGCGGGGGTTGAGAACGTGATAAAGTACGGCGGCCAGAAGAAACCCTACGAGATAGCCGCCTGTTGTGTCGAACAGTGCGCCAAGCCCACTGCGAAACCCTGAAAACAACGGTACGCCCAACGCGCCTAACAGCAAATAGGCGGTAAAGGATAGGGTGCCCCGTTTTCCGCCTAAAACCAATAACGTGACAAACACGCCGAACGATTGTAGGGTAAAGGGGATAGGGGCGGGGATGGTGATCCAAGCGCAGATCGTCAGTAAGGCGGTGAACAAGGCGCACAAGCACAGATCGTGTATCGTCAAAGATCGTTTCATTCAGCATCCCCCTTTTTTAAAATAGTTTATCACATTTTACAAGCAGGAGCAAGTAACATCTAATGGCTACCGTCTTGCAGGCGGGTACACCTCATCCGTCTCGCCGATGCTCGACAGCTCCTCCTCAAGGAAAAGACTTATGATCGAACCTCTAATATTTAGTTGAACTTGACGAAAAATTATAGTATAATAAATACTGGAACGATGTTTTTTTGAAAGAGGGCGGCGGGGTGACCATTGAACAGTGTACCGTTTGTCCCCGCCGTTGCGGCGCGCGACGCACCGATACTGACGGACAAGGGTTTTGCCGTATGCCCGCCACCGCCATGGTGGCGCGGGCGGCTCTGCACACGGGGGAAGAACCCTGTATCAGTGTGGGCGCGGGTTCGGGTACGGTGTTTTTTGCGGGATGTACCCTGCGGTGCGGTTTTTGCCAAAACCGCGAGATCAGCCGCGGTCCTGCGGGAAAACCCGTTACCGCTCAGCGGTTGGCATCCATTTTTCGGGAACTTACAGAACAGGGTGCCGCCAACATCAACTTGGTGAACCCCACCCATTATGTTCTCGCCATCAAAGAGGCTTTGTCGATCTATCGACCGCCCGTGCCGGTGGTATATAACAGCGGTGGATACGAGCGGGTGGAAACCTTGCGGTCTCTTGAGGGATTGGTGGATATCTATCTGCCCGATCTCAAATATGTATCCCCTGAACTGAGCGGACCGTTATCGGGCGCGCCCGATTATCCCGCCGTGGCGCGTGCCGCCATTTTGGAAATGGCGCGGCAAACGGGGCCCATGGTAGTGGACGAGCTGGGCGCGGCGGTGAAAGGCACCATGGTACGGCATTTGGTGTTGCCGTCCCACACACGGGAATCAATAGCGGTGCTGGATTGGTTGGCCGAGTATTTGCCGAAAGGTTGTTTTGTCAGTTTGTTATTTCAATATACCCCGATGGATACCGTGAACGGGTATCCCGAATTATCCCGCCGTCTAACAAAGCGGGAATGCGAGAAAGTCTTTGAACATATGCTGGCGGTGGGACTTACCGACGGATATGTACAACAACGGGAAAGCGCGGGCATTGCCATGATCCCCGCCTTTGATCTGACAGGAGTGGAAGAGCGATGTCGGAATTTTTAAAACGCACATGGGCGGAGATCGACTTGGATGCCATCCGCCACAACTACCATACCATTCGCGGGTCGTTGTCTGCCGATTGTCGGTTGATGGCAGTGGTGAAAGCCGACGCCTACGGACACGGGGATATCCATGTGGCGCAGACGTTGCAGGACGCGGGCGCCGATTGGTTCGGCGTGTCCAATTTGGAAGAAGCCATTCGTTTGCGGCAAGGAGGGATCACCCTGCCCATGCTGATCTTGTCGTACACGCCCCCCGAAGAAGCCGCCAATCTGGCCCGTTACGGCATTACCCAAACCGTCATCAGCCGCGAATACGCCACGGCGCTTAACGCGGCGGCGATGGCGGCTCACGTGACGGTAGCGGTACATATCAAACTGGATACGGGCATGTCCCGTGTGGGCTTTTTCTATCACGATGAACAGACCGATGCCGCCACCATCGACGACGTGGCGGCGGTATGCGCGCTGTCGAATGTGACCGCCGACGGGATCTTCACCCATTTTGCTTCGGCGGATGAGGAAACGGGCGAAGGTATCACCCGCCGTCAACACGCCTTGTTGACTCACGCGGTGAAAAAACTGCAACAACGGGGTATTACCTTTGCGTTCAAACATTGTGCCAACAGTGCCGCTACCTTGCGGTTCCCCGATCTGCACATGGATATGGTGCGTCCCGGTATTATTTTATACGGGTTAGCCCCCGCGCCGTGGATGAAAGGGGTATTGCCCCTGATTCCCGCCATGTCACTGAAAACGGTAGTGTCGTTGGTGAAAGAGGTGCCGGCGGGCACCTGTGTCAGCTACGGGCATACCTACCGCACCGAAACAACCGCCCGTATCGCCACCGTTCCCATCGGGTATGCGGACGGATACCCCCGCAGTTTGTCCAATACCGCCCGCATGGCGGTGAAAGGGACCTTGGTTCCGCTGATCGGACGGGTGTGTATGGATCAATGTTTGTTGGATGTGACGGACATTCCCGACGTGACAGAGGGGATGACGGTGACGGTATTCGGCCGCGACGGGGATACCGTTTTGCCGGTAGAAGAGGTAGCGGCCTTGTCGGGCACTATCAATTATGAGGCGGTCTGTTTAATTGGGAAGCGGGTGCCGCGCATTTTCTATCGGGACGGCCGCTTGATCGGCAAACAAGGGTATTTAGCATAAAGGATGTATAAAAAAGGAGCGTTGACGATGTCGGTTTTTGTCCCTACCGTGTTATCGCGGGAGATCCACGTGGAATCCGTGGTGACCCTTCATTATTTTGAACACGCCAAAAACTATGTGTTTGAGGGTGAACGCCACGACTTTTGGGAACTGGTTTATGTGGACAAAGGCCGTGTGGACGTCATTGCGGAAAACAACGGCTACGAACTGCAGCAAGGGCAGATGATCTTCCATAAACCCAACGAATTTCACAACTTGTACGCCAACGGCAGTGTGGCGCCCAATATCGTGATCGTCACCTTTGTGTGCGAGTCTCCCGCCATGGCGTTTTTCAAAAACAAGATCGTGTATGTGACGGCTCATCAGCGGGAGTTGTTGGCGCAGATCGTGAAAGAGACAGGACAGGCGTTTCACAAATCCACACCGCATACGGTGCAGATGTCCCGCCGCAGTGACGGGGCGTTCGGCAGTGAACAGATGATCCAATTGTCGCTGGAGATGTTGTTGCTGGACATGATCCGTAACGATGCGCCCATCGATCAGCGCCCCAAAAACTCCTCATCCATCAAACACCGTTCCGACTGCGATCTGGTGACGCGGGTGACCCATTATATGGAAGAACACGTATGTGACAGTATTTCTTTTTCGGAGATCTGCCAGTATTCCGCCCAAAGTGCCACCAACTTGAAAACCATTTTCAAATCGGTGACAGGACAAGGGGTTATGGAATATTATCGACAACTGAAGATCGATCTTGCCAAATCCATGTTGCGGGAAGGGGCGGGAAATATTACCCAGATCGCCGATCGATTGGGTTATTCCTCCGTCCATTACTTCTCCCGCCATTTTAAACAGGCAACGGGAATGACACCGCGGGAATATACCCTGTCTGTACAGGCAAAATAAGAGTAATAGTATATTTTGAGGACGTGATGACCCATGATGAAAGATAATCGCAAAGTAGCCTTGGTGGGAACAGGCATGGTGGGCATGAGTTACGCCTATGCGTTGCTCAATCAAAGTGTCTGTGACGAACTGGTGCTCATTGACATCAACAAAGAACGCGCCGCCGGCGAAGCCATGGATCTAAACCACGGATTGGCTTTTGCCCAGGTGAACATGAAGATCTACGCGGGGGATTACCGCGATTGTGCCGATGCGGATATCGTGGTGATCTGTGCGGGTGTGGCGCAAAAAGAGGGTGAAAGCCGCCTTAATTTGTTGCAACGCAACGCGCAGGTGTTCAAGTCGGTGGTGGAACCGGTGGTACAGTCGGGGTTTGACGGCATCTTTTTGGTAGCCACCAATCCCGTGGATATCATGACCCATATCACCTGCACCCTTTCGGGGTTTGATCCCAGCCGCGTCATCGGCAGCGGTACGGCATTGGATACCGCCCGTTTGCGCTTTTTGTTGGGTGAATTTTTCGAAGTAGATCCCCGCAATATCCACGCCTATGTTATCGGTGAGCACGGGGACAGCGAATTCGTGGCGTGGTCCCGCTCCATGATCGCCACGCGGCGAATCGCCCATTTGTGTGATGAAAGCGAAGGCTGCGTGAAAGAGGAACTGGCACGTATCGAACACGAGGTGCGGGATGCGGCACGGCAGATCATTCATGCCAAAAACGCCACCTATTATGGGATCGGCATGTCGCTCACCCGTATCACCAAAGCCATTTTGGGTGACGAGAACAGCGTGCTCACTGTTTCGGCCATGTTGAACGGCGAATACGGGCAACGGGATGTGTATGTGGGCGTTCCCTGTATCGTGGGCCGAAACGGCGTGCGCCGTGTCCACGAGGTGCAGTTGAGCGACGAAGAGCGGGATAAGTTTTACCGTTCCTGCGACACGTTGCGGGAAAGTTACGGACAATTAACCTTATAAGAACGAAGAAAACCCGCCTCCCTCTGATGAGGGAGGCGGGTTTGATTATTTAAGCAACGCTTCTACGGCGTCCACCGCGGGGGCAATCTCGTCGCATACCGCCCGTTCGATCTCGCCCTCATCGCACAGATGAGCGATGGCGGCATCGATGGGAAGTTTGGCTAATAACGGGATGTTCATCTCCTGTGCCGCTTTGGCCAAGCCGTTTTCTTCACCGAACAGGGTGATGTGCTTGCCGCAATCGGGACAGGTGAGGTAACTCATATTTTCCACCAACCCTACCACGGGGATGTTGAGCATATCCGCCATGGTTTTGGCCTTGCCCACTACCATTTGTACCAAGGATTGAGGGGTGGATACCACCACCGTGGCATCCACAGGCAGGGACTGATACACCGTTAACGGCACATCGCCCGTTCCGGGGGGCATATCGATGAACAACACATCCAGATCGCCCCATACTACGTCGGTCCAGAACTGGGTGACGGCGCCCGCCAACACGGGTCCCCGCCATACCACGGGTTGGGTCTCGTCCTGCAACAACAGGTTGATGGACATGACCTTGATATTCATGTGAGTCTCGGCGGGGAGAATGCCCAGTTCACTGCCTTGGGCCTTTTGATGCAACCCGAAAGCGCGGGGAATGGACGGGCCGGTGATATCCGCATCCAGCACACCCACTTTATAGCCACGACGGGCCATCATGACCGCCAACAGGGAGGTGACGGAGGATTTGCCCACACCGCCTTTGCCGCTGCCAACGGCAACCACCTTTTTGATACTGCTGAATTCATTTAATTTTGCGTGCAGATCTTGTTCCCGTTCGCTGCAATTTTGGGAACAGGAACTGCAATCGTGAGTACATTCGCTCATGAATAGCGCCTCCTGACAATTAAGTACATGAGCCAAGTATACGCCTCTTTTTTAAAAAAATCAAGTGCGCGTGCCGTCATATTCTCCGTGAAGCAGATCTTCCGCCAGATACCGCAACTGCTCCCTGTTGAGGACTTCACCCATCAGACGGCACAGAAACCGTTCCACTCGCGGTCGGTCGGTATCCACGTCCCGCAACCGCAACTCCCGCCCGTCGTCTAACCGCACACGAACACCGTATCCGCGGTGATTAGCACTGTCGGATTCTTCCACTTCACCTTCTGTGACGATCCCCATGATACCCACCTCACGATATGTGAATTTTTTTCACAAACAGTATACCATATCTTGTGGATATGTCAAGAGGTAAGATTTTCGAGAAGAGAGAACAACTGGTCTTCTGATGTGACCACGATCCCGTTTTCTAACTGGCGGCGGATGTCGAGGGGGAGGGACGCCACCGCTACGTCATAGACCTCGGCGGGGGTATCGGCGTTTTTCTCAAACCGCGCCAATCGACCGTCCCACGATCGCAGGGTCTGGGTGGCAAAGGCGGTGGTGGGGTTCAGACGGGGGGTGTCGGCAGGGGCTTCTTCGGTGGGGAGAAACAGACTGCCCCAAATGGCAACGCCGATGAGCACCAGCGCGGCGATCACGGCGGGAATCCAGCGGTCTTGTTTGGCTTTTGTGGAGGTTGACGGCATAAAATGACTCCTTTTGAAACATATTGTAATGGTAGTGTGCCCTGTTTGCCCCCCGCGTATGCCCTGTTACAAATTTGATATTTGACTTTTGAAGGCTTTTGCTATAAGATAGGGTAAGCAAAGTATCGTACTAAAGGAGGAACAGCCGCTATGGCGTTTCAACTGCCTGCTTGGACGAAACATCCCGTTACACAAAAAGTAAAACAAATCGCCGGATTGGTGGGGAAGACCCTGCTCACCGTCGGTTTAATTTTGGTGATCGCCGCCAGTATCGTGGCGTGCGTGCTGACGGTATATGTGGCCACCAATTTCAGTGGGGAATCCAATCTGCCCGATGTGGATGCGGTGAACGAACACCAGACCACCATCGTGATGACCTATAACGAAAGCACCAAACAATACGAGGAACATCAGCGGTTACAGGGTGTCAACCGTGTGTGGGTGGATTATGCGGATATCCCCGCCAATCTGATCAATGCGGTCATCGCCATTGAGGACGAACGGTTTAACGAGCACTACGGCGTGGACTGGAAACGCACCGTGTTGGCGGTGGCCAACCTGATTTTGCATTTTAACGATACGGAATTCGGTGGCTCCACCATCACCCAACAGTTGGTGAAAAACTTAACGGGTGACGACGATAAAAAGATCCAGCGAAAAGTGCGGGAGATCATCACTGCCATTGAAATGGAATCGGTGTATACCAAACCCGAGATTCTGCAAGCCTATTTGAATATTTTGCCTCTGACAGGCGATATCGAAGGCGTGGGCGCGGGCGCGCAATATTATTTTGCGAAAGATGTGCGGGATCTCACCTTGGCGGAATGTGCGGTGTTGGCCAGTATTACCAACAACCCCGCCAAATACAATCCCTATACCCATCCAAAGCAACTGCAGAGCCGTCAACGGACGGTGCTGTATAAAATGTATGAGTTGGGCATGATCACCACCGACGAATATCAGCAAGCGTTGGGCGAGGAACTGTATTTTAAACAGGGATTTGACCGCACCGCCATTTACGATTATTATACCGATATGCTCATCGAAGATGTGGCGGCGTCATTGGTGAAGACCTACGGATATACCGAGTCCTATGCCAAAAACTTGGTGTTATACGGGGGCTTGACCATCTATTCTTGCGAGGATCCCGCTTTACAGGCGAAAGCGGAAGCCATCTATACCGATCCGTCCAACTTCCCCGCGGCGCGTCCGTCGGACGAGAAACAACCGCAAGCGGCCATCTATGTGATGGATTATACGGGCAAATGCGTGGCGGTGGTGGGCGGCCGCGGCGAAAAGACCGCCAACCGCGTGCTCAATCGCGCCACGTCTTCCGTGCGGCAACCGGGTTCGGCCATGAAACCCATTGCCGTATACGCCCCTGCTATTCAACTGAATTTGATTCATTTTTCGTCCCAGATCCCCGATTGTTATATCACCCTGCGGGACGGCAGCAAATGGCCCAAAAACTATGGGCAGGGCCGTCCCACCGATTCGGGGCTGACCTTGGTGGACTATGCGGTGCAAACCTCCAAAAACACCGTTCCCGCTCAGATCATGCAGATCCTCACCCCGCAAAAAGCCTTTAACTTCGTCACGGGATCGTTGCAGTTGACCTCGCTTGTAAAATCCGACGCCGACGGCAACACCGATATCGATTATTCGCCCATGTGCCTCGGCGGTTTAACCCGCGGCGTGTATGCCCGTGAGATCGCGGCATCGTATCAGATCTTCGGCAACGGCGGGTATTACAACGAGCCCTATTCTTTCACCAAAGTGGTGCAAAACGGCAAAGTGATTTTGGAAAACGGTCCCGATCCCGTACAGGTGTTGGATACCGATTCCGCTTATGTGATGAACCGCCTGTTGCAAAACGTTGTATTCGGTGACAGGCAAGCCACGGCGCGGTCGCTAAAACCCTCCTGGAAAGGCTGGGAAGTGTTTGCAAAGACCGGTACCACCCAGCAAAATAACGACGTGTGGCTGGTGGGCGGTACGCCCAAATACGTGGCGGCCAGTTGGTTTGGATACGACGAAAACCAAGAACTGACCAGCGCCCAAACCGCTGCCGCCCGCAACGTGTGGAACACCGTTATGTTGGCGTTGCACAAAGGTGAAAAGCCCATGAATTTCGATCGGTACAAGGGCAACACCGTGGAAGCGGAATTTTGTACCAAGACAGGTCTGTTGGCATCGGCGGGATGCCCCGATACGGACATGGGTGTGTATAAACCCGATTATCTACCCGACTTGTGCGACCAGCACGGCGGCGAACCCATCGTGATCGAGCCCGCCACCGGCAACACCGAACCCACCACGACCACCACCGAAGGATAAACAACACGGCAGATGCAAACGCATCTGCCGTGTTTTTATGATCCTATCAAGAAGGATGGGCGGCGCGAAAAGCCGACGGGGAACATCCTTTTTCTTTTTTAAATACCCGACAAAAATAACTGACGTCGTGAAACCCCACCGTTTCCGCTACCTGTCCGATGGGGAGCGAAGACGTGGTTAGCAAACGGCAGGCTTCCTCCAACCGACGGGTGAGCAGATATTTACCGGGGGTGACCCCCTCGGTGCGGGAAAACAGGTGCGCCAAATAATATTTATTGGTACGGCAAGCCTCCGCCACCGTGTCCAACGACAACGGTTCGGCGAAATGCGCATCCATATAGGCCGCGGCTTGTTTCACGGCGGGCGGTTTCCCCACCGGCTCGCGGGTGAGAGAACGGTGTCCGATCAGGCGGAACAGATACATCAGTAGCGCCCGCGCTTCATACTGTACCACCTGAGAATACAATTGATCCCGTTCGGCACATTCCTGTAAGATCACCGAAAAGCGGCGGTAAAACAGGTCGTACAACTCCCCCGTGGGGAATAACCACCCGTAGTTGGGGGGCAACAACCAGTTTTTGGGCAGATCGGTCATTTCCACCTTATCGAACGCCACACATCGCAGTTCCAGCGGATCGTCGGTGTCGCTGACCTCATGGTGGGTGACTCCCGCGTTGTATACCAGCATATCTCCCCGCCCGATGGATACGGTTTCCCCGTCCACGGTGACGGCGCCGCGCCCGTCGGTGACAAATACCAGTTCCGCAAACTCGTGGGTGTGGGGATCTTCCCGCCATCCCGCCTTTTTTTCCAATACACCCGCATACAACAACCGTGGTTTGAATTTGAAAGTGTATTGCTTTTCCGGCAAATAATGTTGCCGCTCTTTACTGTTATATCGATGGACGATTTTCATACAATCACCTCTTTCAGTATACCACCTTTCGGGAAATTGGCAAGAAAAATGTGAAAATCTTGCTTTCACAAAAACGCAAGCAAGTCCATTGAAGTTTTTGGTGATGTTTTATAAAATAAAAGAGAAGAGGTTGCGGGTACGGTTGCCCGCAACCAAAGAAAAAGGAGAGATGTGCGATGTTATATCCCAAGATCGGTATTCGTCCCGTGATTGACGGTCGTTGGGGCGGCGTGCGCGAAGGTCTGGAAGTTAAGACCATGACCATGGCAAAAGAAGCCGCCAAACTCATCAGCGAAACGCTGAAATATCCCGACGGTAAACCCGTGGAATGTGTGGTGGGTTGCACCACCATCGGCGGTGCGACGGAAGCGGCCAAAGTGGCGGAACAATTCATTACGGAAAACGTGGTAGCCACCTTGTCGGTCACTCCCTGCTGGTGCTACGGCTCCGAAACCTTTGACATGGATCCCACCACCATCAAAGCGGTGTGGGGCTTTAACGGCACCGAACGTCCCGGTGCGGTATATCTGGCGGCGGTGTTGGCGGCTCATGCCCAGCGTGGTATGCCGGCCTTCTCCATCTACGGCCACGACGTACAGGATGTCAGCGACAACACCATTCCCGCCGACGTGGCGGAAAAGATCCTGCGGTTTGCCCGTTGTGCGGTTGCCGTGGGTTGGATGCGCAACAAGACCTATCTGAACATCGGTGCGGTGTCCATGGGCATTGCGGGTAGTTACTGCGATATCAATATGATGCAACAATATTTCGGTATTCGCGCCGAATGGGCGGACGAAGTGGAGATCCTGCGCCGTATTGCGTTGGGAATCTACGATCAAGAGGAATACGAAAAGGCTCTGGCATGGGTGAAAGCCAACTGCAAAGAGGGCATGGACCCGAACACCCCCGAATCCATCACCGAATTGCAGAGAAAATCCAAATATATCCCCTATGACAAGGATTGGGAGTTCATCGTGAAGATGACCCTCATCATGCACGATATGCTGTTCGGCAATCCCAAACTGGACGAGTTGGGTTGGCACGAAGAAGCGCTGGGTCACAACGCGGTAGCGGGTGGTTTCCAAGGTCAACGTCAATGGACCGACTGGCTGCCCAATGCCGACTTTACCGAAGCCATTTTGGCCTCCACCTTTAACTGGAACGGCGTAAAACAACCCACCGCCTTTGCCACCGAAAACGATACCTGTAACGGTTTGGCTATGTTGATGGGTACGTTGGTGACCAACGTGGCGCCCTGCTTCCACGATGTGCGTACCTATTGGAGTCCCGAAGCAGTGGAGCGGGTATCGGGTAAAAAACCCGAAGGCATTGCCGCAGGCGGCTTTATCCACCTGATCAACTCCGGTGCGACTGCATTGGACGGCAGCGGCGTTGCCAAAAACGACAAGGGTGAGGGGTGCATGAAACCCTACTGGGAGATGACCGATGCGGACATCGACGCTTGCCTCAAAGCCACCGACTGGTGCCGTGCGGGTTACGATAACTTCCGCGGTGGCGGATTCTCCAGCCACTTCCGTTGCCGTGCCGAGATGCCGATTACCATGTTGCGCCTGAACATCATCGAGGGCTTGGGTCCCGTGTTGCAGATCGCCGAAGGTTGGACCGCCAACCTCCCCGACGAGATCCACGCACCGCTGGAAGACCGCACCAATCCCACTTGGCCCACCACCTGGTTTGTGCCCCGCCTCACCGGCAAAGGTGCCTTTGCCGACGTGTACAGCGTGATGGCCAACTGGGGTGCCAATCACGGTGTTACCGTCTACGGTCACGTGGGCGCGGACCTGATCACCTTGGCTTCCATGTTGCGTATTCCCGTGAACATGCATAACGTGCCCGAGGACAAAGTCTATCGCCCCCATTCTTGGGCCGCTTTCGGCACCGACGACGCACAGGCCGCCGACTATGCTGCTTGCAAAGAATATGGTCCTCTGTACAAATAATCTGTCGATCCGTACCGCCGATATGCGTTCGCATATCGGTGGTATTTTTCTATGCTTTTCGGTGGGACGGGCAACCGTTTGTCGGTCTTTTCATATATATGAAAAGATCAGGAAAGGAGCGTTTGCCATGAACACTATTCCCACCTCTCTTCGGGAAAAAGCTAACGAACAGTTGGCCTATAACCTGTACATGCGGTTGTGCCATTACGTCAACCCCGCTGACGGTGATACCCTTGATACCCTCATTGCCGCCCTCACCGCCGCTTGCCAAAACGATCATCCCCGCCGTTGGCGGGAACGGGACCGTCAACGGTTGGCAATATTGACGGCGGCTGTTGCCGCCCAACCCTCATGGGGTGAGTCGGTGTTGGGGGATCTGACTCGTTCTCCCAACGGGTTGACGGCGGGTGTTTTCACCAACCGTCAAGGAGAGGCATCGGTAATCTTTCGCGGCACGGGAAAGGGGGAATGGATCGATAACGGGGAAGGGTTATCGGGCATTCCCGAAGAAAACACCTATGTGTTTTACGGAATCGGCGGTACACCGTTGTTTCGGCGCACGGTACGGGACGATTACGCCACCGATCAACAGGTGGAAGCACTCAACTGGTTCCGCCGTATCGCCGCTCGCCACCATTTTCGTCCTCACAGGGGATTGACCTTATCGGGACACTCCAAGGGTGGTAATAAAGCGCAGTTTGTCACCATGCACACCGATTTGGCGGATACTTGTATCAGTTTTGACGGGCAAGGGTTCTCGCCGGAAGCGGTTACCGCTCTCCAAGAACGACAGAAAGGAAAATTCGATTCTCGGCGAGGACGGATCGTCAGCGTATCGGCAGACAACGATTATGTGAACGTATTGGGGCGGCGGATCATGCCCGAAAGTCAGGTGTATTATGTGCACTCGGTGGGCGGCGTTCATTATTTGGAAGCCATGGTGGATGAAAGGGGCTGTCTGCGCCCTGCCTGTGAACAAGGGCGGATATCCCGTTTCGTTCAAGGGGTATCGGAACGGCTCATGACTCTGCCGCCCTCTCTTCGTCAACATGCCACGCTGGGGGTGATGAACTTGTTTCAGAAATACTTGGGACGGGGGACCCCTGTTAACGGGGACAGTGTATCGCCTGAGCAGACGATGACGGGGTTGGGATTGTCCGTTGCTTTGGTATTCGAGCAAGCGGGAAAAGTGAAATGAAAAACGAGAAAGCGAGCAAAACGGTGAGAAATTGAGAGAAAACGAGCGTGAGAGTGGTATAAATTAAAAAAACGGGAATTTAGGTCTTGACAGGGGATTTTCGGTGTGTTAAGATAGCAAAGCATTAAGAAAAGAGTAAAAAAGCAGGAGGATTTGGCAATGTCTACTTACATGGCAAAAGCCGGTCAAGTCGATCGGAAATGGTATGTCATTGATGCTGCCGGCAAACCTCTGGGTCGTGTAGCGGTCGAGGCTGCGGTGCTCCTTCGCGGTAAGCACAAGCCCGAATACACCCCTCATGTGGATTGCGGCGATCACGTGATCATCATCAACTGCGGCGAAGCGGTTCTCACCGGTAAAAAACTGGATCAAAAGGTCTGGTATCGTCACACGGGTTGGATCGGTCACATGAAAGAAACCAAATACAGCACCTTAATGGCCCAGCGCCCCGAAAAGGCGATGGAACTGGCTGTCACCGGTATGATCCCGAAAAACGCGTTGGGTCGCCAGGCCTGCACCCGTCTGCGTGTATACGCGGGCGCTCAGCATGACCATGCGGCTCAAAAGCCCGAAGTTTACGAATTTTAAGGAAGGAGGCTGTCATAAATGGATTACAACAAAAGACCGTATTTCTACGGTACCGGCCGTCGTAAAAAGTCCGTTGCCCGTGTCCGTTTGTACAACGGTACCGGCTCCGTGACCATCAATGGCCGCGACATCAACGATTATTTTGGTCTGGAAACCTTGAAACTCATCGTGCGTCAGCCTCTGGCTCTGACCAACCTGACCGAAAAATTCGACATCGAATGCCGCGTTGCCGGCGGCGGTGTGACCGGTCAAGCCGGTGCGGTCCGTCACGGTATCGCCCGTGCGTTGCTGCAATATAACAGCGAGGAACTCCGTCCCGCCCTCAAAAAGGCCGGTTTCCTCACTCGCGACCCCAGAATGAAGGAACGCAAAAAGTACGGACTCAAAGGTGCCCGTCGCGCTCCCCAGTTCAGCAAACGCTGATTGTTTATATCGGTGTATACAAAACGAGCCATGCAGATGCATGGCTCGTTTTTTTATAACCCTCTCTCCCGTATGTCATACACTGAATACAGGAGGAGGTGGAACCTTGAACGAACGAATCGTCATGGCATTGCTCGCCACACTGGGAACGTGGTTACTGACTGCGCTGGGCGCGGCGACGGTGTTGTGTTTTAAACGTCCCCATCGGCAAGTGCTCAACTTATTGATGGGGTTTGCGGCGGGGGTGATGATCGCCGCGTCGTTTTGGTCGTTGTTGCAACCTGCCATTGATCGCGCCGCTTTGTTGGGCATGCTCCCGTGGGCGGTAACGGTGGCGGGATTTTTAGCGGGTGCGGTGTTTATGTGGGGATCGGATAAAGCGGTGGCGTACGCTCGTCATAAAACCGAAAAAACATCTGCCGATGACCGCGTAAACCGCATACTGATGTTGGTGTTATCCATAACCCTGCATAACATACCTGAGGGATTAGCGGTGGGTGTGGCATTCGGTGCACTCGCCGATACCACCCCCGAATCCGTCATGAGTGCCGCCGCCATTGCGGTGGGGATCGGTCTTCAAAATTTTCCCGAAGGGGCGGCGGTGTCGTTGCCGCTTCGGCGGGAAGGCGCCTCTCGCGGACGCAGTTTCTTTTGGGGACAGGCGTCGGGCATGGTGGAACCCATAGCGGGTGTGCTGGGTGCTTGGCTTACGGTGTATGTGGAGCAGTTGTTGCCGTTCGCGTTATCCTTTGCGGCGGGTGCCATGATTTTAGTAGCGGTTCACGAACTGATCCCCGAATGTCAGCAGGAACGGCGCATACAACCGTATCTTGCCACCATGGGTATTGTATTGGGGTTTGCAGTAATGATGACACTGGATGTGATGTTGGGTTAGATGTTAGATATCAGATATTCTTGCCTCCCCTTTAGTAAGGGTAGCGAAGTGGCCGAGCGGCAATGAATGACAGTTCGGTTGACTGTCAGAACCGCGAGGTGACCCAGCCGCAGCGAGACGGTGGCACGGCGAAGCCGTGACGGTGGGGATGGTGGGATTAGGTGGAAGAATGACAAAAGACCGCTTTGGCAGGTTACCAAAGCGGTCTTTTGTGTATGATCTTAGTCGTTATAGCAGCAGACCACCGTCAGGTCGGGGTGCAGTTGCAAGAGGGAAGCGGGAACAGCGGGGGTGATGGGGCCAAACAATGCTTTTTCCATAATTTCTTTTTTGTTACTGCCCGATGCGATGAGCAATACTTTTTTCGCTTGCATGATGGAGGCCATACCCATGGTGATGGCGCTGCGGGGCACATCGTCGATGGATGCGAAGAAACGGGCGTTGGCTTCAATGGTACTGGGATCCAGTTCCACTTCATGGGTGGGACCCGTGAAACAGTCGTCGGGCTCGTTAAAGCCGATATGGCCGTCCAACCCGATACCTAAAAGTTGAATGTCAATGCCGCCCAGAGAACGGATGAGCGCATCGTACCGCTCGCCCTCGGCGGCGGTATCGGCGGCTTTGCCGTCGGGCACGTTGGTGTTGCCTTTTTCGATGTTAATGCGGTTGAACAGATGGGTGTCCATGAAATACCGATAACTTTGATCGTTATCGCCATCCAGACCCCGATACTCGTCCAGGTTGACACTGCGCACGGCGGAGAAATCCAGTGTGCCGTTCTCATACCGCTGCACCAAACTGTCGTACAGGCCGATGGGGGAAGAGCCGGTGGCCAACCCTAAAACGCAATCGGGTTTTAACATGACCTGTGCGGCGATCACGTCGGCGGCGCGGCGGCTCAGTTCTTCGTATGTGTTGGTTTCAATGATTTTCATATAAACTGCCTCTTTCCAAAATGATGTACAGGGTTTACGGACGGATGATTATTCAAACTGGCGTTTGAGCCAATTTAAAGCTAAGGTGCGCCATTGCCCCAAATGGGGATCGGCAAGAGCCAGCCCCATGCCGTGTACACCGTTGGGGAACACGTGCAGTTCGTGAGGGATAAACAGTTTGCGCAAGGCGATGGCGTAGGTGTAACTGTTGATGGCGTTGACGCCCGAATCTTCGGCGGTGTGCCAGATAAAGGCGGGCGGGGTATGTTCGTTCACGTTGCGGGAGGGGTCTAACATTTTGGACCGTTCCACATCGTGCTCGCCCATCAGGTTGACATAACTGCCCACATTGGCGTAGGGGGAATCCAACCCGCAGATCACGGGATAACATAAGATATGCGCGTTGGGCAGATAGGATTCCTTATCAATGTCGTCCACGCCCTCGCCGTCGATGGGATCGGTGTAGGTGCACAGGGAGGCGCACAAATGCCCGCCCGCCGATGAACCGATCACCGCAATCTTGTTTTTATCAATACCGTATTCTTCCGCATGAGCCCGCACCCACCGTACCGCGCGGCGAGCGTCTAACAACGGAAGCGGATGGCGATGGGGTTGTACGTGATAATCCGCTGAAAAGGCGTGATACCCGTGAGCGGCGAAGAAGGTGGCGTAATCGCAACTTTCATGAGGGCCGCGGCCGAAATACGCGCCGCCGGAAAAACAGATGACGCAAGCGGTGGGGGTCACTTCGCTGTGGGGAAACTGCGACGGCGGGAAATATTGGATACAGGGTATCCATTCGTCGCCGTTGCGTTCCCATAGAGGGATGTGGGCAGAGGTGCTTTCCATCGATAGACACTCCTTTTAATACTGACACACCTGAACGAGGGACTCCCCTTCGTATACCAACTTTAGGGAAAAATACGGGCCGTCGCGGGTGAGAAGCGGCAAAAATTCCCGATCTCCCTCCCACAAGGGCAGGGACAGCATCTCGCTTTTGGGGATCCAGTGCAGATCCCCTTCAGTGCAATCGGATAACGTGCCTTCAAACCCGTCGGCGGTGAACAAAAACATATACTCGGTGAGATCGCCTTGTACAAAGGTGACCAGGCCTCGCCGCGTAAAGTGGGTGAGGGTGAGCCCTGTTTCTTCTTTCACTTCTCGAAGCAGGGCTTCTTCGGGGGATTCCCCCGCTTCCAACTTACCGCCCACGCCGATGTATTTCCCGCCGTTTAGGTCGTGGGCCTTTTTGTTGCGGTGCAACATCAAATAACAGCCGTCGTGTTCAATATAGCACAGTACGGTATTCATCGTTTGCGAACCCTCCGTTGTTCCACCACGATCCCCGCAATGGTGACGGGCAATGCCAGCACTTGCGAATGGGTGAAACTGCGCACGGGATAGGCGGGGTTTAGGGGGCGCAACTGGATCCCGCCGGTGGTGCGGGTGAGGCGTTTGAGGGTGGCATCACTGCCGCCCACATAGGCCACCACGTCGTCGCCTGTATCGGCGGTGGCTTGTACCCGCACGATCACGGTGTCCCCGTCCCGATATTCGGGGACCATGCTGTCCCCTGTCACCAGTAGAGCGAAATAATCATACCCGTCTGCCGCCATGCGGGGATCCAGTTCGATCTCTTCTACCACATCGGTGATGGCCTCTACCGGCATCCCCGCGGGCACGCGCCCCAATACGGGGATACGGCGCGTTTGCATCGCCGGACGAATGAGCGGTACCACGTTAGGTTTATCTTGCGGCGGGTCGGGAAACAACGAGGGAACGCCGAAATATTCCTGTAAGTGGTCCAACTCGTCTTGGTATAATTGGGCTTTCCCCTGCCGTAACATGGCCAGTCGGCCGTGGGGCATCCCCAGATCTCGTTCTACCGTTTGGGGAGACCGTCCCCACGCGGCGCATAACCGATCCAGCGTATGGGAAAAGGCTTCGTCCTTTTCGGGGGGATCGTCCAGCAAAGCGCTTTTCGGGATCCCGAAATACTCCGCTATCCGTTGGATGGCGCCCATGCGCGGCTCTTTCAGGCCTTTTTCCCACGTGGATACCGCCTTGTCGGATACGCCGGCGATAGCGCCCAGTTCTTTTTGCGTCAGTTGATGGCTTTCCCGCAACCGACGGATGTTGTTGCCGATAGACATGGTCACACCACCTTTCGGATAGTCAACACGCTTGTTTCCTCTTGCATAAAAAGCTTCTTTTTCTATAGTATACTTTAAAAGTAGAATTTTGGCAAGAACTTTTCCGGAAAATCCCACTTTTCTCTTGACATTCTACCAAAAGTAGAGTATAATGCAGGTAACCTACTCAAAGAGAGACGGGTAACCGTCAAAAACAGAAACCTACCATCCAAATGGGCGGAGGGGGGGACAAGTGCGCCCTAAAACTCTACTTTTGGTAGAATCAAAGAGGAGAATGAAACGAGAACGATGTGCGCGGTATGCGGGCAAGTATGGTGTACAACGGGGTGTCCTGTTTATGACCCGTGGGAAGATCCTGCCGTTAGGGGTGCTTGCGAGGTGTGCGGTGCGCCCTTGTATGAGGTGGGGGCAGTACGGTGTCAGGGCTGTGAAAAGGAGCGAGAAGACGATGATGAGTGAACGAGCGAAAGCCGTAAAAGCGAGTATGAGCGGCGTATTGGCGCTACGGCAAGCCTTAACGGCGGCGCAGGAAGAATGGCGGGAACTGTCACAAACCGACGGCCTGTTGGGCGAAGATCTGGTGTGGCAACTGATTTTGGAAAAGCGGGCGCTGGAACGGCAGTTAGCGGCGGCGGGACTCAAAAACTGGGTACGAATGCGGCGAGCGGGACTCAATGACCGCCGTCAGCGGTTGTTGCGGTTGCGGTATGTAAAAGGCGAACCTTGGTCGGTGATCGTCACCAACATGGGCAAATCCAAACAATATCTCATACGGGAACACAACAAGGCGTTGGAACAGATGGTCAGAACGGAGGGAAAACGCCCGTGAAGCCATGGAAAAACATCGGGGAGATCCGCGCGGTGGTGGATGCCTGTAAACGGGACTGCGCCGCCAAAGGCGTTCCCTTTCATGCCGATGCCTTGGCGGCAGCATTGGGGATCTCCTACGAGACCTTGGCGCGGTATGCGGCGGGAAAAGGGTCTGCCGCCGGGGAAGCGGCGGTGCTTACCGCCGCCTTGCAAGACTGTACCGCCGCTGTGCTCACCGACGCGCTGGATGCCGACCCCAAAAGCCACGCCTTTTATATGTGGTATTTGCGCAATCGGGGTGGATTTTCCGACAAAGCGGGGGAGATGCCCCGCGGGGAAAGCGGGGTCACCTTTATCGGAGAGGGGCGGATCTGACGGTGGAAACCATTGATCTGTCTACCGTGGTGGGAGGCGGATACAGCGAGTTTTGGCACTGTAAAACGCGGTATCGGGTATTAAAAGGGGGAAAAGCCTCTAAAAAATCCACCACCACGGCGCTCAATTTTCTTATACGACTGATGCAATATCCCGATGCCAATTTGTTGGTCATCCGACAGGTTATGGACACCCATCGTACCAGCACCTTTGCTCAATTGCGGTGGGCAGCGGAACGGTTGGGGGTGGCGCACCTGTGGAAGGCCACCACCAGTCCCTTGGAAATGACCTATCTGCCCACGGGACAAAAGATTTTGTTTCGCGGGTTTGATAACGTGTACAAGATCGCCTCCACCACCGTGACGCGGGGCGTGTTGTGTTGGGTATGGGTGGAAGAGGCGTTCGAGATTCCCTCGGAAGAGGCGTTCGACACCTTTGACTTATCCGTGCCGCGCGGCGAAGTACCGCCGCCGTTATTTAAACAGACCACCCTCACCTTTAACCCGTGGAGTGACCGCCATTGGCTGAAATCCCGTTTCTTTGACCATCCGTCACCCGATACGGCGGTGTTTACCACCACCTATCGGTGCAATGAATTTTTGGACGAAGCGGACAAGGCGGTATTTGACCGTATGCGCCGCCAAAATCCCCGACGATATGCGGTGGCGGGATTGGGGGAATGGGGGGTTACCGAGGGCCTCATCTACGACAACTGGACGGTGGAGTCCTTTGACATCAACACCCTGCCCGATTCGTGGAAATATCGGCGGGTATACGGGCTGGACTACGGGTATACCAACGACCCCACCGCCTTTATTGCGGCGGCGGTCAATCCGTTGGATCGGATATTGTATATTTTTGACGAGTTTGAAGAACGGGGTATGCTCAATCGAGATATCGCCTGTCGGTTACGGGAAAAAGGGTATGACGGCGAACGTATTCGCGCGGATAGTGCCGAGCCAAAATCCAACGACGAGTTGCGCCGACAGGGAATCACGCGGGTGTTCCCCGCCGCCAAAGGTCCCGGCTCGTTGTTGCACGGCATTGCCCGTTTACAGGAGTATCGGATGGTGGTGCACCCCTCTTGTGTACACACGGCGGCGGAACTGGCGGCGTATGCATGGGATCGGGACGCGGCGGGGGTGGTCAATCGTCCCCGCGGCGGGGACGATCATTTGATGGACGCGTTACGGTATGCCATGGAAGACGCGGCTCATTTTCGTCCCGCGCCGCCTCGCCCCGAACGGCTCACCGAGGGCCGCTTGCTCGCGCGGGACATTTTGCGTGATATTTAAGAAAGGAGACGCGGAATGGACGGCATTATTGGATTTGTGTTGGGATTGGCGGTGCTCCCTCTTTTGCGTTGGCTGAAACCCAAAAAAGAAGAGGTAAAACCGCCGTTGACCGACGAGCAAAAACGACTCATTCACGAATATCGCAACTTTGTCAACTACACAGGTGATGAACAGGAGGAATATACGCCATGAACGAAGAGATTCAAGAACTTCAGCAAGAACAGACGACCACCCATTCGTCTGAGGAGGTGACCGCCACCGACAATACGGCAGAGGAGGAGTTATACGACTTGCCGACTCCGCCGATGACACTGTCGGTGAAATTCAACAAGCAACACTACCAGTTGCCGTTGGAAGAGGCCGCCATATATGCGCAAAAGGGCATGAAATTCACTACCATGGAGCCCATGCTCGAACAATTGAAGACCCATGCACAGCAACAGGGACAAAGTCTGCAAGATTTTGTGAAACAGCTGTGTGGCGAACCGCGGGATTTGAACGAGCGGTTGGCAGAGGAATATTGCCGCTTGCGGGAAACTTGCCCCGAACTGGATACTTTCGACAAAGTGCCCGCCGCGGCGGTACAGAGGGCCGTGGACAGCGGAATGCCGCTACTGTACAGTTATCTGCAATATCGCTATGAGGAACAGATCCGCATCGAGAAAGCCAAAGCGGCGGCGGTCGCCGCGGGAGAAGCCTCCGCGGGAGGACAGCGGGGGGAAGCGTCCCCCGCGCCCGATGCCGCCGTGGAAGCCATGCTTCGCGGTGTGTGGGGGTAGAGAAAAAGTGGAAAAGTAAAAAGCCCCTCCGCTCTGCACAAGAAAAGGGAAAAGAAAAAAGGAGAATGAATGATGGCAATCAACACATTGGAATTTTGCGAAAAATTGACGGGTGAACTGGACAAGTTGTTTGTTCAAGGCCCTGTTACCGGTTTCTTGACCGACAACGTTCTGCGCTCTAAATTCGTGGGCGCAAAAACCGTGTTGCTCCCCGAAATGGAATTGTCGGGTTTGGGCGACTATGACCGTGATACCGGTTTTATCAAAGGCACCGTGACGGTTTCCAACCGTCCCTATACCCTCACTATGGATCGCGCCCGTTCTTTCCAACTGGACCGTGAGGACGAGGACGAAACGGGTATTGCGGGTCTGGCCGGTCAAGTATTGGGCGAATTTGTCCGCACCAAGGTCGTTCCCGAAGTGGACGCCTATTGCTTGTCCAAATTGGCAGGTTTGGCGGTCAGCGGCGGTCACACCGTGACGGGCACGCCCGAAACCGAAGCCATTAAAATGTTCAACGAAGCTTGCGCCGCTGTGCAGAACGAGGTGGGCTTTGACGAGGAACTGGTGTGTTTTGTGAACCCCACCATGTGGACGGCGATCCAAACCTCTCCCGAACTGTCCCGTCAGATCACCGTCAGCCAGTTTAAGAAAGGCGACGCTCACATTCAGGTGAAATCCATCAACGGCATTGCCATTTTGCCCGTGGCGGACAATCGCATGAAGAGCGCCTATGACTTCTATGACGGCGCCACTTCCGGTGAAGAAGCGGGCGGTTTTGCACCTACCGATACCGCCAAGAGCATTGGTTTACTGGTGATGCCCAAACGCGCCGCGTCGCTGGTGAAAAAGACCGAGCGCGTGCGCACCTTTACTCCCGGTCAAAACCAAGCCGCCGATGCGTATAAGTTTGACTATCGCACCTACTACGACCTCATTGTGAAAAACAGTGCGGCCGACAGCGTATACGCCTACGTATATTAAAAAACAGTCACGGATAAGCCTTCCCCCAAAAGGGGGAAGGCTTAACGGGAAAACTACAGAAAAAGGATGACGGTATGAACGAACGGGAAGAACGAACGGCATGGGCCGCGCCGACAACGGTGCAGGAACAGTACCGTTCGGGCGTGCGGTATAAGATGTCGCTGGGTGAGCGAGGTCTGTACCGGCAAAGCGAACTCAACGAACGATTTTACGCCGGTGACCAATGGCACGGCGCCGCTTGCGGCAGTGACCGTCCTTTGGTACGGCATAACGTGATCCGCCGTATCGGTGAATACAAGATGGCGGCGGTAGGTGCGGGCCCTGTAGCGGTGAACTTCTCCGCCGACGGGTTGTGGGATACCCTGCCGGGGCGGGAACGGATCCGTGACTTGCGCTCGGCGGCGGCGCAAGGGGCCATGCCCACCCTTTCCGCGGCCGAAGCCGCCGATCTCACCTTGTCGGCGTTGTCCGGCTACTTTGACACCACCGCCGAGCGGGTGGGGTTGGACGCCATCAGCGGACGGGTGATGAAAAACGCCTATTGTACGGGCACGGGTGTGTTGTACACCTACTGGGACGATACCGTTCCCACAGGTTTATTTGCCGACGAGGGGCGTACCACGCCGCTGACGGGGGATATCACCTGTGAAGTGTTGGATATCGGTCAGGTGTATTTCGGCGATCCGTCGGTGGAGGAGATACAAGCACAGCCCTATCTCCTTGTTGCCCAACGCCGCCGCGTGGGTGATCTGCGCCGCATGGCGGAAAAGGCGGGACGATCGGAAGACGATATTGCCGCCATCCGTCCCGACCGAGAAGGACACCCCCCCGCGGGAGAACCCGAAGAAGCGGGTAAAGCCTTGCTTCTCACCAAGTTTTATAAAGAGAACGGCACCGTCAAAGCGGTGCAAGTGTGCGGCGATGTGACCGTGCGTCCCCCTTGGGATATGGGGATTCGTTTATATCCCCTGTCGGTATTCCGTTGGGAGACCCGTCCCGCCTGTGCTTATGGTGACAGCGAGGTAACGTGGCTGATTCCCAACCAGATCGCCATCAACCGTATGCTCACCGCATCGGTATGGGCGGTACTGATGCAGGGAATGCCTACCTTGCTGGTAAACGGCGACATCGTGGACGGCCCTGTCACCAACGATCCCGGTCAAGTCATTCGGGTGTTCGGTAACGGTGACGACCTGAACAGCGCCATGCGGTATGTGGACCCGCCCGCGTTCTCGGCGGGGCTGAGCAACACGGTCAATTCCCTGATTGCCGACACATTGGTGCAAAGTGGCGCCACCGCGGCGGCACTGGGCGACGTATCTCCCGACAACACCTCTGCCATCGTAGCGGTGCGGGAAGCATCGTTGTTGCCGCTCCAAATGGTGCGCAACCGTTGGTATGCCTTTTACGAAGATGTGGCGCGAGTATGGGCGGAATTTTGGGTGAACGCCTACGGCAACCGTCCGTTGCGGGTGGAAGACGAAAACGGCGTATGGTATCTTCCCTTTGACGGCGGCGATTACCGCGATCTGGTGATTCGCGCGAAAGTAGACGTGGGTGCCGCCAACCTGTGGAGCGAGAGCCAATCCATTGTCACGTTAGACAACCTGTTAGCCCGCGGCGTGATCACCGCGGAACAATATCTGAAACGCTTGCCCCGCGGCACCGTTCCCGATGTGGACGGTTTGCTTCGCGAGCGGCGATGGGGGGAGAGAACGCCATGACGGGTATGGAAGCCTTTAAACGAGCGTTGCGATTGTTGGGATATACCGATCCCGACGGCGAGACCGATCCCGCCGCGGCGGCGGAATTGTACAAACGGGGGTTGGCGGTGACCGACCAGATCTGTGCCGATCTGGCACAGGCAGAACGGGGTGAGTTGCCGCCGCCGTTGGCATCGTTGCAAGGGACGTTGCCTTTGTCCCATACCGCCGCGCGGCAGGTGTTGCCCTACGGTATTGCCATGTTACTGGCGGCGGGACGAGGCGACGGCGACAATCAGCAATTGTATGCTGCCTTATACACCGCCAAACGGTTGCTGTTGAAACGAGGAACAGAACAACGCACCGACGTGTTGCCGCGGGGGTGTGATCAATGAATATTCCCGCCTTTTCCAAAAACGGACGGTTGACGGCGGTTACCCCCGCCCTCAACGGTGGGTTGGATGTTAACCGTGCCCCGTGGCTCATCGGGGACAATCAATTGTCCGACTGTCGAAACCTGTGGTGGAAAGACGGGGCTCTGCGCTCCCGCGACGGGTTTTTCACCACACCGGAAGATGGGTATGCCTACAACGGCCAAACCTGTCGTTTTGCCGTGGATCGGGAGGGGTGGATCCTGATGGCGGAACAGGCCGACACACAAATGACGGTATACGCCTTTTCCCCCGACGGGGGCGGGCGGCAGACACTGTGGTCGGACAAGGTGGCGGCGGGCACCACGTTTTGTTTGGTGCCAGCAGGCGGTACGCTGGACCAACATACCCTGTTATTGTATCTCAGTGACGGGCGGTTGGTGGCGTTTCACCCTTCTGAGGGAACGGCTCTGGCCATGGCAACAGGGTTTTATGAGCCCTTGTTGATGGTAAACGGCCGTCCGGTGGTCAAGGGAGAAAAAGAGACTGTAACGGGTATTTTGTATGAGCCTCGTAACCGTCTTAACACACGGTTTCGTTGTGATTTTACATCCGACGGTGTGGGTGTTCACTATTATTTACCGGTGAAAAATCTGACGGGGAATCTTCATATACAGGTGAAAACCTCGGAAACCACCATTGAAGGGTATCTGGTAGAAGAGGGTCAATACGATAGTGGTGACGGCGAATACAATGTGCGTGTCAATCGACAAGAGGGATGTATTTCCTTTACTCATAACGGGTCACTCCGTACCCTTGAGGATACGGGGCTTCGCAACAACGTGCGGATTTGGGCGAGCACCGTGTTGGAAGGGCCGTCCCCCTTTGACATGACGTTCGGTACCTGGTACGGTGGCGAAAGCAGCGGTACGGCGGGGGGAACGCGCCTGTTTTTGGCAGGGAATGCCGCTCACCCCGACGCGGTGGTGTACAGTGCGGTGAACAACCCCCTCTATTTCCCCGAAAGCAGTTGGACGGCAGTGGGGACACCCGATCAACCTGTTACGGCGCTGGGAAAACAGGAAAAATATTTGGTTCTGTTTAAAGAGCGGGAATTGTACCTTGCGGAATATCGGCAAGGGGACACCGTAACGGGAGACGATCTGCAATCGGGAGAAGTGACGGATATGGCGGCGGCCGCCGCCTCGTTCCCGCTGACACCTTTAAGCGTCGAGATCGGTTGCGACTCCCCCCGCACCTTGGCGTTGCTGGACAACCGCTTGGTATGGGCGAACACCGACGGCGCGGTGTATCGGTTATCGGCCCTGAATACGACATATAACCGCACTGTCACCCGCATGGGGGACAGTATTCATCCCTTGCTCAAAGGCGAAACACCGCTCAGCGCTTGCGTATACGATGATCGGTATTACTTGTTGTGTGACCGCACGTTGTGGGTACTTGCCGACCATGATACCCTGTCGTGGTATCGGTTTGAATGGCACGACAACGCCATGGGCCCTCATACGTTGTGTCGGCGGGGTGACCGATTGGCCGTGATCGCCGACGGTGGCGGCAAACAACAATGGTTTACCCTTACAGGGCAAACAGATGTGTTTCCGCTGGAGAGTTACGGTACCCGCCCCGTATCGGGTATGCTCTGTACCAAATCCTACGATTTCGGCACGCCCGAAACGGAAAAACAGGTGCTGGGAGTGGCCGCCGAAGTGGGGGGAACGGTCACGCCGTCATATGTGACCGAGCGGGGTGAACGGCAGGATCGCCCCCACCGTCCTGACAACGGCGGATTGGTGCGGTGCAGCCCCCATGTAGCGCGGTGTCGGCGGCTTGCCTTACGCCTAACAGGGGACACCATGACCGTGGGCAGTGTAATCCTGCAACTGCGCGGCGGGATGAGATAGGAGGAGCTTATGGCCACAAAATTAACTAAAAAGCAGGCACAAGCCCTGCTTTCGCAATACGAACAAGAACAAACGGCGGCTACCGAAGCCGCCATCACCGCCTATAACAAGCAGATAGATGCCCAAACGGTCGCCGATGCCGATAAGGTGAAGCAAAAACAGGCGGCGGCGACCGCGGCGGCTCATACCGCCTATGACGCGGCATTGATTACGGCGTTGGCGGACAAGTACACCATCGCCGAGCAGGTGGCCAACCGCGGGTTATCTCGTTCGGGTGCGGCCACCGCCGCAGCGGCGGGAAGCGCCCATCGTCAAGCGTTGGCACAACAAGCGGCACGGCGGTCCCAAACCGACGCGTTGGCGCAGTTGCAGACACAGTTGCTGACAGCCAGCCGTACCGCACAGGCGAAAAAGGCTGCCAATGCCGCCGCCTCCCGCAAAATATTGGCGGGGAAAGTGGCGGAGAAGCGGCTGACGCTGATGAAAAATGTGGAGGGATAAGATGAGCGATACCGCGTATACCTTGACTTTTACAGTCAACAGAGAAACGACCTGTGTCACCCCCACCGCTCCGCAAACGGCAGGTGTGCGGGGTGATAACGGTGCCGCGCAATTGATCTTCAACGGCGTGGACGATGAGTATACCTATCGATTGGAGATCGTGGACGGTAGCGGCGGTTACGATCTTACCGCCCCCTTGACGGTAACCAACGGTGCGGTGACCTATGCGATACCCGCCTCCTGGACGGCACCCGGTCTGGCGGCGGTGCGGTTGGTGGAATGTGCGGGGGACACCGTGCGTCATTTCCCGCCCGTGCAGTTGTTTTTCGACGATCGGGAAGAGGGGGTTGCCCTGACTGAAGCACTGCCCTACTGGCAACAGTTGTTGGGACAGACCGAAACAACTCTTGAAACGGCAAAAGAAGCCACAGAACAGGCAAGCAATGCTGCTCAGAACGCCGCGGCACTCTTCGATAGGTTAGAAAGTGCCGCGCAGTTGGCCGATGACGCCTCTCAAAAAGCCGAAGACGCCTTGGAACGGTGTGCGGGCGTGAAAGGCGTGTACGTGGGGTCGGGAGAAATGCCCCCCGAATACAACGTACAGATCGACCCGACGGGGAAAACGGATATCGTATCCGTGGCCTGCGGCGGTACGGGGGCGACAAACGCCGCTCAGGCGCGGATAAATTTAGGTGCGGCTCCTACGCTCCATTACCACGCTGCGGGTGATTTTGATGCTGTACCGATTTCATCAAGTGCAA
>JAZQJE010000024.1:0-16549 GCA_045541495.1 Acutalibacteraceae bacterium
TGAAGGTCTCGGCAACGCCGCTGCCTTTCTTGGCAATGACGGTACCCTCGAAAGCCTGAATACGCTCGCGCTCACCTTCGCGGATTTTCACGTCCACACGAACGGTGTCGCCGATCTCAAATTGGGGGGCATTGTCTTTCAGACTGTCAGCAGCAATGATTTTCAAAGCATCCATGGATATTTTCCTCCTTATTTTTTCAGGCATTCATGCTGCAACAGCAGTAGAGGACTACCCGCTCTAATGTCCTGCAAATGCGCACGGCACTAATCCCCGTCTTGGCAGACGGCACACAGATACTGGTATAGTATAATACGGCTTCTCGCAAAATGCAAGTGTTTTTTTGAGAATTCTAAAAATTTTATGCAAAGGGTTCTCCATCCTTATCCAACACCGTTAATCGCCGCACGAAAAAGGGCAATTCTTCGCTCCCCGTATGGGCCCGCAATGCTTCCGCGATCAATGACGGGTTAACGGAATCGGTACTGCCGCAGGGCAATATCAGTTGCCAGTGAACACGGCCCTCGTCTTCCTCAAATACACTGTGCGCTTCCTCCAAAACAGGACGCAAATCCACGTCTTTCATGGTCTTCTTTTTCGTGCGTTTTTGTACGATGATGGAAGGTTGCGCTAGCAAATCCTGTATCATCGATAAGGGGCATCCCACCGTCAGTTGATAAACCGCCACGGCCACATCACCGGCCTTTTTGACAGCGGGCGCGGCACCTGTGATCTTTAGTCCCGCGGGCATTACCGCATCTAAGCGGCACACCACCTCATTCATGGGCACTTCTTCGTTGAGCCTCACGTCCATAGTCTCCCGCTCCCCCTCAAAGCCGAGGGACAGCGGCGCGGCAAAGGTCACATAGGGGTGCTTGTTAAACCCCTCCGTATACCAAATAGGAAGTTGCGCCCGCCGTAATGCACGGATCATGGTGCGGTTGACATCCAAATGGGAAATATAGCGGGCAGTGCCGGTTTTGGAAAAGGTGATGCGGACAGTAATAAACTCTTTAACGTCGTTCAACGCACAACCCTCCCTTAAAACAGGTTGCCCCGCAGTGAGAACATTGTTGACGGCAGTTGGGGGTTGTCACACTGTCATGAGCACGCTTGTTCTCTTCTATCAGAAATTGCTTGGAAACACCGTAATCCAAATGGTCCCACGGAAACACTTCATCGTATTCCCGACGGCGGCAAGCGTAGAAATCGGGATCCAGTCCCACAGTGCGGAAGATATCCATCCAGGCATCAAAATCAAAATGTTCGGCCCAGGCGTCCAGTTTAAAGCCGCGACGGAACGCTTCAAAGAGCACCGCACCCAACCGACGATCTCCTCGCGCCAGCACCGCTTCCAAATAAGAGGTTTTGGCATCGTGCCAACTGAGAGAGATCTTTTTGGTGGTTACATTGGCAACCAAATGCCGTTGCTTTTCTTCTAACATCGCCATGGTATCCTGCGGTTCCCACTGGAACGGCGTAAAGGGTTTCGGCACAAAACATGAGGCACTTACCGATACGTTCACCGATTTTCCCTTGGGTTTGTTGGGATTTTGATAATAGCAATTTACAATTTTTTGCCCCAATTGTGCGATTCCCGCAATATCATCTAACGTTTCGGTGGGCAATCCCGTCATAAAATACAGTTTCACCGACGTCCAACCGCCGTTAAAGGCACGGCGAGCGGTTTCCAATATCTCCTCTTCGGTCAAATTTTTGTTGATGGCGTCCCGTAACCGTTGCGTGCCCGCTTCGGGCGCAAAGGTAAGACCGCTGCGCCGCAACACGTTCAATCGATTGGCCAGTTCTTCGGAGAAGCCATCTACACGCAAAGACGGTACGGTGATATTGGTCTGTTTTTCCTCTGCCCAATCCAACAAACGGTTCAGCAGATCCTCTAAACGGGTATAATCACTGGTAGACAGAGAGGTAAGGGAAAATTCCTCATAACCGCTGGTCTCGCACAGCGTGCGACTTTGCCGATCGATGGTATCGATGCTTTTCTCCCGCACGGGACGGTAGATAAAACCCGCTTGACAAAAACGGCAACCGCGAATACAGCCGCGAAAGAGCTCCGTCATGGCGCGGTCGTGAACGATGTCCACGAAGGGAATCACAAAAGAATCGGGGTAATAGGCCCTATCCATATCGTTCACAATGCGTTTGCGAATGGTGGGACGAACGCCGTCCCGCGGTATTACCGCCTTGATCGTGCCGTTTTCTTGATAGAACACGTCATATAACGACGGAACATAGATCCCCTCGATCTTGGCGGCGGCGCGCAGGAAAAGGGCTTTGTTATATCCCTTTGCCTTGTGTTCTCGATACAGGCTCATGAGTTCCAAATTGACCTCTTCGCCCTCACCCAAAATGAAAATGTCAATAAAATCTGCCAGCGGTTCAGGGTTACACACACAAGGGCCGCCCGCTACCACCAACGGCATGTCCTCTGTGCGATCGACAGCCAATAGCGGAATATCCGCCAGATCCAACATGTTGAGCACCGTGGTGTAGCACATCTCATATTGAAGAGTAAACCCCACAAAATCGAACTCCCGCAACGGGTCACGGCTTTCCAGTGCAAACAGCGGAAGGTGGTGTTCCCGCATGAGGGTTTCCATATCCGTATCCGGTGCAAACACCCGTTCACACCAAAAATCCTCTACGGTATTTTTTAAGCCGTACAGGATCTTCATTCCCAAATGAGACATCCCCACTTCGTACAAATCAGGAAAACAAAAGGCAAACCGCACGTTCACCTTGCTTTTGTCTTTTACCACACTGTTCAGTTCTCCGCCGGTATAACGGGCAGGTTTTTGCACCCGATCAAACAGTTGTTCCAATGTGAGAGCCATGGTTGCCTCCTATTGTCGTATTTCCCCCATTGTATCAACTTTTTCCCGTTTTTTCAATGTTTCTCTTTAAAAATCAGTAAAAGTATCAAATAAACGGCCAATATCATCAACGAGAAATTGTATCCGCCGATAAGCAGCATCAAAAATCCCAGTATCGCCAACGGCATCAGTATCACAGCCGACAGGATCAACATCATCGTATGAGCCCGTTGTTCGGACAGGATCATACATAAGATCGTGTATAGGGCTTCTCCCCCGTCCAACGACAACACGGGAAGCAGGTTAAAGCATCCCAACACCCCGTGAATCCACACACTTTGTGTCAGTCCGCCTGTGGCATACAATAAAACGGCCGCAATCAAATTTACAAGCGGTCCCGACAAGGATACCAACGCCCGCCCACCGTAGCCGACCGCCGAGTCACGCCGCCGCTCTACACGGGCGCCGAACGCGCCTAAATACAACCGCGACGGGTGATCATGCACCAGTGCCATGGCAAAAAAGTGCCCCCCTTCGTGAAGCAGGGAGGCCAGTAAACACGCCAACGCAAATGCCGTATCCCCCAGCGATAACATCACGATCACCGCCGCAGGGAATCCCATGCTGATGCGACAACAGGTATGCCCTACGTAAAATTCAATCATGGGTATCCGTTTCCAAGGAATTCACCAGCGTTTGCGCCCACGTGTCGTCGGTAATCGCTTGTCGGAAAGCCGTTTGTAATTGTGTGTATAGGCCGCCACCTATCAGGCGCAACACCAGAGCCAACAATAACACGATCCCGCCAATGATACTTTGCACCGCCAGTAAACTCTGTCCGCCGCGGGTCTCCCCGCGGCGGACACGGCTTCGATTTTGAGCTTCCATGCATGCTAACTCCTTATACAATAATACAGATCAGGCCGTTACAACCGTCGTTGATGATCCGTTCTACGGTTTCTTTCAGTTTTATGCGCGCGTCACTCGGCATGCGGTATAGTTTATTATGCAATCCCTCGTTGACAAGGCCGTACAGGGAAGTGCCGAAAATATTGGATTCCCAAATCTTGGCGGGATCTTCTTCAAACTCACGCAACAAATAACTGACCAATTCTTCCGATTGTTTTTCCGATCCTACGATGGGCGAAACCTCGGTAGTGATATCCGCCCGCATAATGTGCATAGACGGCGCTGTTGCCCGCAACCGCACACCGTAACGGCCGCTTTGGCGAATGATCTCGGGCTCTTCTAATGTCATTTCTTCGGGCGTGGGCATAACGATCCCGTATCCCGTTGCTTCCACCTGTTCCAATGCCTGACTGATCTTTTGGTAACGACGGCGGATATCTGCCATCTCGGTCATGGATGCCATCAGTTCGCTTTCATTTTGCACGGGGATGCCCGTCAATTCGCTTAACACTTGATAGAATAGATCGGGTTTTACGGTCAACGTTGCAACACCGCTGCCTTCCCCTAATCGAATGGAATTGACCGCCGCGCTTTCCAGTTGTTCACAAGCAGGCAACTGCTCGCAAAATTGTGTCAATTCCCGAATTTTGGTCACCTTACACGCCGCCGTTTTCACAGCCGATAAAATGTTGCGGCGCAAGGGATGTTCCCGATCTAATGCCACCACCCAAGACGGCAATTCCACACCGATCTGACGAACAGGGAACTCAAACAAGATCTGTTCCAAAATACGGCGGATCTCTTCTTCACCAATTGCCAGACAGTTGATGGGACAAACGGGCACACCGTATTCCTCACTTAAATCACGGCATAAGTCCGCCGTTTGTTCACTGTCGGGGTCGATGGTGTTGAGCAATACCGCAAAGGGTTTGCGAATGGCTTGTAATTCCCGAATGACCCGCGCTTCTGCTTCAGCATACTCTTCACGGGGAATCTCCGTGATACTGCCGTCGGTGGTGATAACCAATCCGATGGTGGAATGTTCTTCGATCACCTTTTGTGTACCCACTTCCGCCGCCATGTTGAAAGGGATCTCTTCTTCATACCACGGTGTCTTCACCATGCGGGGCGCATTTTCTTCAATATATCCCAAGGCAGACGGCACCACATATCCCACGCAATCGATCATCCGCACTTTCATATCCGCCGCACCGCTGACAGTAATGTTCACCGCTTGTTCGGGAATGAATTTGGGTTCGGTCGTCATGATTGTGCGCCCCGCAGATGACTGCGGTAACTCATCGATGGCCCGCTCGCGGCTGTATTCGCTGTCGATATTGGGCAACACCAAGGTATCCATGAACTGCTTAATAAAGGTGGATTTACCCGTGCGCACCGGTCCCACTACGCCGATGTAGATATCCCCACCCGTTCGTGTGGCAATATCCCGATATATATTTTTGCTTGCTGTCATATGGCTTCCTCCGCTCACGTCATATTCGTTTTGTATATGGATATGACTGACCCTGCCCGTTTATGACAAAAAGGAGGCACCGTGCAAATGCACGGTGCCTCCTTTTCTTGATGATCCATTATCGTTGCACACGACCGGAGCCGTCGCCGCCTGCCAGTTTTTCCACTTCGGAAACGCTAACGCGGTTATAGTCGCCTTCCACGGAATGTTTCAATGCCGAGGCTGCCACGGCGAACTCAATGGCTTCTTGGGTGGATTTGCCGTTCAGTAGAGCATAAATCAAGCCGCCACCGAAGGAATCGCCGCCGCCTACGCGATCAACGATATGTAAGTGGTAGGATTTGGAGAAGCAATAGTTCTCGCCGTCATACAACATACCTGCCCAATCATTATCGCTGGCAGAGATGGACGTACGCAGGGTGATCGCCACTTTCTCAAAACCAAATTGATCCGCCAACTGTTTTGCGACGGATTTGTAACCCTCGTGGTTTAGTTTGCCGCCGTAAATGTCGGTGCCCTCCGCTTCGATACCAAAAACATCTTTGGCATCTTCTTCGTTGGAGATACACACATCTACATATTGACACAGATCGGTCATGGCCGCCCGAGCTTCGGCACGGGTCCACAACTTGCCGCGATAGTTTAAGTCGCAGGAGATCTTGACACCTTTGGCTTTCGCCGCTTTACAGGCTTGACGGCAAATCTCCACCACATTCGCGCCCAAAGCGGGGGTAATACCCGTAAAGTGGAACCAATCGGCCCCTTCAAAAACACTGTCCCAATCGAAATCTTCGGGGGACGCCTCCTGAATGGCGGAATGAGCTCGGTCATAGATGCAGACCGAGCCGCGCTGAGAAGCGCCTTTTTCCAAGAAGTAAATACCCACACGGTCACCGCCACGCACCACCTTGGACGTATCTACGCCAAAGTACCGCAGAGAATCAATGGCCGCTTGACCAATGGCATGTTTGGGCAGTTTGGTAACATACACACTATCCAAACCGTAATTGGCCAGGGACACCGCCACATTGGCTTCGCCACCGCCGAAAGTGGCTTGCATTTGATCGTTTTGGAAAAACCGATAATAGCCGTTGGGTGCCAAGCGAAGCATGATCTCGCCGAAAGTTACAACACGCATCTTATTTCTCCTCCATTTTCTCAAGGGCTTCTTTTACAAAGAAACTGCCGCCGATGGCCGCTACTTTGTCAAAGGCCAAAAACTCGTCGATATTGTTTCTGTCTACCCCGCCGGTGGGAATGAAGGTCACCTGCGGGAACGGTGCCGCCAAAGCTTTCAGTGCTTTCAAGCCGCCATAGATGTTGGCGGGGAAAAATTTCACGGTAGTAATCCCCAGTTCCAACGCTTGCATGATCTCAGTGGGCGTTACGCAACCGGGATAATAGGGCAAACCTTTTTCGCGGCACAGTTCCGCCACGCCTACGGACAGACCGGGCGAAACAATAAACTGCGCGCCCGCATCGATGGCCGCTTGGCACTGCTCGGCATTGATAACCGTACCTGCGCCAATGCTCATGTTGGGATAGTGTTTGCAGGCATAGGCAATCGCTTCAGCCGCACAAGCCGTACGGAACGTGATCTCCGCACAGTGAATACCGCTATTGCACAGAGCGGTAAGAATTTTGTCGGTCTCCGACAGTTCTTTGATAACGACAACAGGAATATTTTTTTCCATTTTTTACACCCCCGAATAGGCGGAAAATCCGCCGTCGATCGGCAATACCACGCCGGTAATAAAACTTGCTGCTTCATTGTTGAGTAAGAACAGTAGCCCGCCCTCTAACTCATTGCTTTCACCGAAACGACCCATGGGCGTTGCCGCCAAGATCTTGACGGTACGGGCGGTCGGTGTACCGTCTTCATTAAATAACAGTTTTGCGTTTTGTTTAGTGGAGAAAAAGCCGGGCGCAATGGCGTTTACCCGAATTCCCACACGGGAGAAGTGTACCGCCAACCATTGTGTGAAGTTGGAGATGGCCGCTTTCGCGCCGGAGTAGGCGGGAATTTTGGTTAGCGGCGTATAGGCGTTCATAGACGAGATGTTCAGTATGTTGCACCCCTCACGCCCCACCATTTGACGGGAAAAGGCTTGGGTGGGAATCAGCGTGCCCAAGAAATTAAGATTGAACACAAATCCCACACCGGCAGCATCCAGATCAAAGAAACTTTTGGTATCGGCGTCGATGTCGCCGAGTTCAAAATATTCTTTGTCGGTGGTCGCGCGGGGATTGTTACCACCCGCACCGTTGATCAAGATATCGCAAGGACCGAAGTCCGCCATCACTTGATCCGCTACCGCATAACAGGTTTCTTTTTCCAACACATTGCAGGCATAGGCTTTGGCGATACCGCCTTCGGCAACGATCTCCGCCGCAAAGGCGTTGGCTGCTTCTTCGTTGAGGTCCAGAAGCGCTACTTTAGTGCCTGCACGCGCCAGTACTTTGGCGAAATGGCTGCACAGGACACCGCCCGCACCCGTAACCACGGCAACCTTTCCGGATAGATCGGTATTCAGCACATTGGCATTCATCCGTTTTCCTCCTTTATTGTTTTTCACAGGCTTCAAATAAGCCATTGATATACGCGGCACCCAAAGCACGGTCAAACAGACCGTAACCCGGTTTGCCGGTTTCGCCCCAGATCATACGACCGTGGTCGGGACGGACGTAGCCGTTGTACCCGCAATCCACCAGCGCTTTTACGACTTCATACATATCCAACGAACCACAAGAAGATAAGTGAGCGCGCTCTTCAAAAGAACCGTCTTCCATGATCTTTACGTTGCGGATATGCATAAACGCGATACGGTTCATGGCAGCGTATTTGCGCACCATTGCCGTCACATCGTTGGAAGCGGCGCAACCCAAACTGCCGGTGCATAGGCACAAACAGTTGGCAGGACTGTCTACCAATTTCAAGAAACGATCCAAATTGGCTTCGCAGGTGATGATACGGGGTAACCCGAAAATCGGATAGGGCGGATCGTCGGGATGGATGGCCATTTTCACGCCGCATTCTTCCGCTACGGGGATCACCTTTTTGAGGAACCGCTCCAGATTCCCCCACAATCCTTCTTCGCCCAATTCACCGTAAGCAGTGATCAGTTCTCGTACTTCTTCTTGGGTGTAACTGGAATCCCAACCGGGCAGATGAATATCGTCCTTTAAGGGATCCAAGCCTTTCATCTGTTCCCAATACATCACCAAACTGGTGGAGCCGTCGGCGGCTTCTTTGTCCAGCTGGGTACGAGTCCAGTCAAATACCGGCATGAAGTTATAGGTTACGCATTTAACACCATATTTGGCACAACGACGAATATTTTCGCAATACACGTCCAACAGATGGTCCACTTCACCGCGCCCCAGTTTGATATCCTCATGAACAGGAATGGATTCCACCACGTCAAAGACCAATCCGTGTTGTTCGCACTGTTCTTTCATGGCGGCCAAACTCGCTTCGGGCCACACTTCACCGGGTTTCACATCGTATACAGCGGATACAATGGACCGCATACCGGGGATCTGCGAAATGTTCGTTAAGGAGACGGGATCGCTTTCGCCGTACCAACGAAATGACAATTTCATGTTCATAATCCCTTATCCCTCCAAGTGAAAATATCGTTCAGCGTTGTTATAGCAGATATCTTGAACGAGGGCACCCGCTGTCTTCATATCGGCGGGGTATTCCCCGTTTTCGATCCAAGAACCGATCAATTCACATAAGATACGACGGAAATATTCATGTCTGGCATAACTTAAGAAACTGCGGGAGTCAGTGAGCATGCCCACAAAGTTGCCGAGAATACCCAAATTCGCCAAACTGACCATTTGATCCCACATCCCCTGCTTGTTGTCGTTAAACCACCAAGCACTGCCGTGTTGGATCTTACCGGGGATCTCACTGCCTTGGAACGAACCCAGTAAGGTACCCAAAAAGGCGTTATCACCGCCGTCCAAACTGTACAGGATGGTGCGGGGTAAGGTGTCGTCGGCATTTAACACGTCCAATAACTGTGCCAAAGCGGCGGCACCGTTGTAGGGGCCGATACAGTCAAAGCCCGTGTCGGGACCCAGTTTCTTAAACATCACACTGTTGGGATTGCGCAAACAGTTGAAATGTAACTGCATTACCCAATTCAAACGGTGATATTCCTGCGCGCAGAAGATCAGCAACGCCGTTTTAAACGTATCGGCTTCGGCGGCAGTGACCACTTCGCCTGCCAATCCTTTATCCATGATAGTCTGCACCTCTTCGGCAGAAGCAAGCGTGCAAACGGTGCGATCCAAGCCATGGTCGCTAGCGCGGCAACCATGCGCGTTAAAATGTTCCATACGGGCAGACAGAGCGGTTTTCAACTGCTCCACCGTTTTGATGGGAGAGCCCACGACTTTGCCCAATTGCACTAAGTATTCCTGCCAACCGGCTTTGTCGATATTCAACGCCTTATCAGGACGGAACGACGGTGCCACGGTGGTTTTCATAGTGGAATCTGCAGCTAATTTTTCGTGCCATTCCAAGGTATCCACGGGATCGTCGGTGGTCCCGATAAACGCCACGTTACTGGCGGCGATCAATCCCCGCACACCCATGTCCGGCTGCGCCAACTTTTTCTTGGTTAGTTCCCAAACAGCGGGCGCGGTCTCCGCATTGAGAACGCCTTCATACCCGAAATAGTTTTTCAGTTCCAAATGGCACCAGTGGTACATGGGATTGCCGATGGCGCGAGGCAATGCTTCGGCAAAACGCAAGAACTTGCGGTATTCGTCCGCTTCGGGAGCGGTGATCTCCTCTTCCGGCACACCGTTGGAGCGCATGATACGCCATTTATAGTGGTCGCCCGCCAACCATACTTGGGAAATATTGTCGAAATGCTTGTCCTCGTAGATCTCCTTGGGACTGACGTGACAATGATAGTCCACAATCGGCATGTGAGCGGCATACTCGTGATATAAGGTTTGTGCCGTTTCCGTACTGAGCAAAAAATCGGCGTTTAAAAACGGTTTCATACAACCTTCCCCTTTCAACCATAACGGTAATTTCAGTATAACATACTCTTTTTGCAATTTTAATTGCATTTATTGTTTGACTTATTGCAAAAGTTGCGGTATGCTATGGACGAGGTGAGTTCTATGCGGGAAAAAGCGCAACGATTTGATCCCCGACAACATATGCACCGCAAAACCTTTGAGGTGTTTCATTATCGGGAGCCCCGTTGGGAAGGGGTGCAGATCCATCATCACGATTTTTACGAACTGTACTTTTTGCTAGACGGCGACGTGGAATATTGGGTGGACGGCAGTGTTTACCGTCTTCGCCCCGGTGACTTGATGCTCATTAATCCCATGGAGTTTCACCGTCCCATGGTGCAGGGCGGAACCGTGTATGAACGTATCGTATTGTGGATCGACAAAGACTATTTGGAACATTTGTCGCCCGCAGATTCGCCTCTTATCCGTTGTTACGATAAAAGTCTGCCTACACACACCAATCTGTTGCACCCGTCTTCCGTACAGCGCACCGCCATTCACACCATGCTCAGCGAATTGGTACGGGAAAGTTACAGTACCGATTATGGCGCCGAGTTGTACGCCAACGGCCTGTTTTTGCAATTTATGACCACCATCAACCGTCTGGCGTTACAGGCGGATACCCGACGGGGTGCCACCGAAAACGGGACACCGCTGGTCTCGCGGGTGCTGTCCTATATCGGTGAACATTATCAGGATGACCTGTCCTTGGAATCGCTGGCGCAACGGTTTTATGTCAGCAAGTATCATCTCTCCCACGAATTCAGCAGTGCCGTGGGAATCAGTATCTACCGATACATCCTCATGAAGCGGCTGTTTGCGGCCCGTCAGTTGCTGATGGACGGTCACGCCCCCGGTGAGGTTTGCGGCCATTGCGGATTTAAAGATTACACCGCTTTTTACCGCGCTTTTAAAGCTGAGTACGGTATCAACCCGCGAATGTGTGCTGCTGAAAAATAAGAGGGTATTATCGGCGAAAATTGCGATATTCTTTTGGGGTCTTGCCGGTGTATTTTTTAAACAAGCGGGAGAAATAATGCACATCCAACACACCGCAATGTTGTGCCACGGTTTGAATTTGCAACGTGGTGGTCTCCAACAACTGTTTTGCTTGGCGCACCCGCTTTTCGTTGACATAATCGGTCAGCGTTTTTCCCGTTTCTTGATGGAACAAGGCTGATAAATAGCCGGCGCTGACGTTTTGCGTTTCCGCCAATCGGTGCAGGGACAGATCCGCCGTCAGATCCGAGTCGATATACGCGATCACCTTTTGTATGATGGTGGAGTAATTGCGCATGGAATATTTTTTCACCAAGCGGCAGTATTTGCGAAACATATCGGTCATCAATTCGTTGACCACCGCCGTTGACGGCAAAGTTTCGATCTTACGGGCAAATTCGGAAGAGATTGTGTCTAAATACACCGGATGCACACCGCCGTTTTCCGCCGCTTTCCGCAGCAAGGTATTCATAATAATACAATAATTCTGCGCATTGCGGAGCGGATCGGTCAATCGCCGTTCGAAGGAAGTAACAGAAAATCCCTCCGGCAACAATTCGGCTTTATGCGTAAGCCCCTGCTCCACGGCCCGCATCAATTCGTTTTCATAATTGTATCGGGTCTCCATCATCTGCATATTCCATACGGGATCCTGTGCGTCGCTCTCCCCTATCATGGACATGGTGATGGGCACCTCCTCATCACCGCGACAAATATCGGTAACAGTAAAGCCGTTCCCCCACAACCGTTCCGCAAAAGTATCCAGTATCGCGAACATGGCTCTGCTGTCGGAAAGCAGTGGCAGTTCATTGTAATATTGCTCCAACGAACGCCCTTGGCGAGGCGACACCCCCGCCGCCTCTGCCCGTTCAAGGATCTGTTCGCGGCTCAACTCTTCGGTAAGGTACGGACCGATTAGCAACACCGTTTCCCGCTCGGTATCCGGTAACTGTAAAAATAAATACTGACACAAAAACGGATCCGTCATGCGATAAACAGTATTCGGTTGCGGGATTGCCATTTTCTCTTCAAATGAGCATTGATAGGCTTTTTCCCCTTGGATCAGCAATCGAATCCCCATATCCATCCGTGGATCCATGGGAGCTTTGGGGTCGATCAACAAGGTTTGCAGATGACATTTACGATATGTTTCCCGCAAAAACCGCAACTCTGCTTCATAAAACATGGATACATCCCTCCACTTTTGGTAATCCATCCCAAAACTTCTTCACTCATTTTTTATATTATAGTAAATTTTGTAGAAAATTTCAATGGTTGATATAAAAATCGTCCAAAAATCGTATAAAATAATCCTCACCCATTCCATTCGCTTTTTGATATGATAAAAAACGAGGGTTATACCTAAAAATTATACACGGAAAAGAAAGAGGGAAAAACATGGCGAAACAAGTCAAACTGGATGCCAACGGTCATCGCAAATTCGGCATTCGCGACTCCTTGGCATATGCAGCCGGTGATCTTGGCTGCAACATGAGTTTTGCGCTGAAAGGTACAATGGCGCTCTTCTGGACACAGGTTATGGGTATGAGCGCCTGGTATTCCTTGCTGCTCATCATCGTTCAAGTATGGGATGCGATCAACGATCCGCTGATCGGCTCGATGATCGATGCCGACAAGCGCAAATACAAACGTAACAAATTCTTGGCGTACATTTGGGCAGGTTCCATCGGTTTGATTGTCGGCGGCGCTTGCTGCTTCTTGCCCTTCCCCGCCGCACCCGTGTGGGCAAAATTCATTATCTTCATCGCCGGTTACGTTATTTGGGATGCGTTCTATACCATCGCCAACGTGCCTTACGGCTCGTTGCTCTCCCTGATCTCCAACGATCCCGCGGACCGCGCTTCCCTGTCCGCTTGGCGTTCCATCGGCTCGATGATCGGTAACATGCTGCCCATGGTCATTCTCCCCTTCCTGATCTATAATGAAGACGAATCTCTCAACGGTAATATGGTGTTCGTAGCTGCTTTGGTTATGGGTGTGCTGGGCTTCATCTGCTTCCAGTTCATGATCAAAAACACCGAGATCCGTGTGGATACCGAAACGAAGCTTAACGAAGATCAACCCAAATTCAATGTTCTGCAAGCCATGGGCAACTTCATGAAAAACCGTCCCGCCGTGGGCGCGACGCTCGCCGCTATGGGTATGTTCATCGGTATGCAAGGCGCTGCCACCGCTGTTTCCGTTACCTTCCAGATCTACTTCAAAAACACCGAGATCTCCGGTATCGTGCAGTTGTTTGCCATGATCCCGATCGTGCTCTTCACCCCCTTAGCACGTAAGATGGTTGTGAAATACGGCAAGAAAGAGTTGTCTGTGGTCGGTTCCATCTGCTCCATCATCGGTGGTTTAGGCCTGTTTATCATCACTCCCGACAACACCGGTCTTGATTTGCTTATCTACATCATTTGCCAACTGGTGTATAGCTTGGGCCTGGGTATCTACTCCACTGTTTCTTGGGCCATGATGGGCGACGCCATCGATTACAACGAGTGGAAAACCGGTAAACGCGAAGAAGGCGTTGTATATTCTTTGCACTCCTTCTTCCGTAAACTGGCACAGGGCATCGGCCCCGCGGTCGCTTTGCTGATCATGCAAGGCATGGGCTATGTCAACAACGCAGTCGATCCCGACACGGGCGCAGCGTTCATTGATGTCACCAAGCTCTCTTGGGACTTCGCCGTTGAACTGCGTACTTTAGTTGCCATTCTCTTCCTTGTGGCTGCCGTGATGCAATTCATTGGTCTGGCTCTGGTCTACAACCTAGACAAGAAGACATTGGCCAAGATGAACGCGGAGTTGGGCCGCGATGTGGAAGCAGACGACGTGCTCACCTACACCACAGCCGAAGACAGCGACAATTTAGCCTAAAACCTCAATGTCCGGCTGCAAAATGCAGTCGGACATTTTTATTGTTCAAACTTTGTTTATACCCTATACGCGTTTATTTGCTATACTGATCTTACAGCCATAAATTACGGAGGAAATACCATGCGAACTGTATTCAACCTTAACCGCAAATGGGCATTCCGCAAACAAGCGGATGCCCTCCCCACCGTCATCGACAACACCTGGGATTTTGTCAATATCCCTCACTGTTGGAACGCGCTTGACGGACAAGACGGCGATAACGATTATTTCCGCGGCACGGCATACTACGCCAAAATGCTGAATAAAGCCGACCTCCCCACCGCTGACCGCTATTACCTGGAACTACGCGGTGCCAACTCGTCCGCCGATGTGTATGTCAACGGTCAGCACCTCGCCCACCACGACGGTGGCTACTCCACATGGCGTGTGGATATCACCGAAGCGTTGATTGCCACCAACCTGTTGGTCATTGCCGTGGACAATGCCGCTAACGAAACGGTCTATCCCCAAACGGCCGACTTTACGTTCTACGGCGGCCTTTACCGCGATGTCAACATCCTGTGTGTAGCGGACTCTCACTTCGATCTGGATTACTACGGCGGCACCGGCATTGCCGTTACCCCTGCCATCGACGGTACCGATGCCACTGTAAAAGTGGAGACCTTTGTCACCAACAGCAAAATGGGGCAAACTATTCGCTACACCGTTTATGATGCTGACGAAGCCGTCATTGCCTCTACCGAAACCGCCGACACCTGCGTGGAACTCGCCATCCCCAACGTTCACCGCTGGCATGGCCGCAAAGACCCCTATCTCTATTGTTGCGAAGCCGAACTGATGGAAAACGGCGAAGTGATCGACGCGGTATGCACCCGTTTCGGTTGCCGCACCTTTGAGATCGATCCCAATCGCGGTTTCATTCTTAACGGCGAAGAATATCCCCTGCGCGGCGTATCCCGCCATCAAGATCGCTGGGGAATCGGCAACGCCCTGCTTCCCGAACATCACGAGGAAGATATCGACCTCATTTGCGAAGTAGGCGCCACCACCATCCGTTTGGCTCACTACCAACACGATCAGTATTTCTATGATCTGTGCGACGAGCGCGGTTTGGTCATTTGGGCGGAGATCCCCTATATCTCCCGCCACATGCCGGGCGGACGGGAAAACACCATTTCCCAAATGAAAGAACTCATCACCCAAAACTATAACCATCCCTGTATCGTGGTGTGGGGTCTTTCCAACGAGATCGGCATCGGCGGCAGCAGTGATGATCTGTTGGAAAATCATCACATCCTCAACGACCTGTGCCACGAAATGGACAAGACCCGCCTGACCACCATTGCGGCGGTATCCATGTGTAAAATGGACGACCCCTATCTACAAATTCCCGATGTGGTATCCTACAACCACTACTTTGGTTGGTACGGCGGCGACACCTCCATGAACGGTCCGTGGTTTGATAAATTCCACGCCACCCATCCCACCATCCCCATCGGTTGCTCCGAATACGGTTGTGAAGCCCTCAACTGGCACACCTCCGACCCCCGCCAGGGCGACTACACCGAAGAATATCAAGCCTACTACCACGAAGAACTCATCAAACAACTCTTCACCCGCAAATATATGTGGGCGACTCATGTGTGGAACATGTTCGACTTCGGTGCCGATGCCCGTAACGAAGGCGGCGAAGACGGTCAGAACCACAAAGGTCTGGTGACTTTTGACCGCAAATATAAAAAGGATGCGTTCTACGCCTATAAAGCATGGCTGTCGAATGATCCGTTCGTGCACATTTGCGGCAAACGCTATGTAGACCGCGTGGAAGATATCACCAAAGTGACGGTGTATTCCAACCTGCCCGAAGTGGAACTGTTCGCCAACGGCGTCAGTTTGGGTAAACAAGCGTGCCCCGACCACTTCTTCTACTTTGACGTGCCTAACAACGGCGAAACCGCCTTGGTTGCGGTCGCCGGCAACCAAAAGGACGAAAGTTTCCTGCGCAAAGTAGATACCTTTAATGAGGATTATCGCTTGAAAGAAAAAGGTGCGATCCTCAACTGGTTCGACATTGAAGCACCCGAAGGTCGTCTGTCACTCAACGACAAGATGAGCGATATTCTCGCTACCCTGCAAGGCAAAATGCTGTTTATGAGCATAGCCGGCAAACTGCTGGGCGGCGGCAAGGATGGCAAGAAGATGGAAGCCATGGGCTTTGAGATCAACGCCGATATGATGAGCATGATGGGCGGCTTTACGGCTCTGCGCCTGTTCACCCTTATGGGCGGTATGATGGATGTGAAATTCACCAAAGAACAACTGCTGGATCTCAACGCTAAGTTGAACAAGATCAAAAAACCGAAGAAATAAGCAAAAAGCAACGCCCGCTGACAAACACTC
>JAZQJE010000025.1:0-2317 GCA_045541495.1 Acutalibacteraceae bacterium
CAGATCTCATCCTCATCCACCTCGGAAAATGCCATTACGTACGCTTCGGTGTATCTTTCGTAGCCCCCTACGGCGGCATTGAAATCGTCGATGGCAAGCTCCGGCACGCCGTCGTGGTAGCGCACATCTGCGCCGAGATGGTATTGTCCGTCTTCGGTATGTAGGAAAACATAGAGATACCCCGTGTGCGGCAGCCTGTTTTCACAGTCAAGTTCGGCTATATCGGAAAGGCGTATCTGACAGAAAAACATCTCATCATCGTCAAAATCGCCATCCCACGCAAGGGGAACGGTGGGCGTGCCGAAGAATTTGCTGGCAGCGGGGTCATAACCAACGGGTGCTTTTTTCGCTGTAATCCCGATTGCTTTACTCATACGCATCCCTCTTTGCGACTCGATCTCTGTTCCACCTTGCGGCGTCTTCGCCTACCCCTTTGAATACATTCATTCCGTAACGATGGAGATGGCTTTTTCATAAAAGTCAATGCATGTATCAATGGCGATCAGAAGCGTATCCAGCATGTCGTCGTAATTCGTACGGCGCACCATACCATTCTCTATGGCATAGTTTTGCCACGCCGCTGCGTCAAGCTGTCCGCCGCTCAGTCCGCCCAGATCGTAATTCGGCTCAGGTGAAGGGGACATACCGAGCGCGCCTTTTTTCTTTAGTTCTTCGGCCGCCGCTTTTAATTCGTAAACGTTTGTGTTGGACCGGAGCCATCGTCTCAATTCATAACGACAGTTGCCTACGCTTCGTGCTTCATCTGCGATTTCTATACCGATGCAACCGTCAGCGTAAACCGGTTTCCCCTTTTGCACATCCACAACCGTGGTCTTTACCGGGTTGCCGTTTTGGTCCACGGTCAGTGTCCAGGAATCCATCACGGTATAATCCGGTATGCCGATCTCTTTTTGCGCTTTGAACTTTCGATATTCCTCTTCCAACGCTCTTTGGTAGTAGGAAATCATTTTCAGTTCACATTCCCGCACGAATGCTTTTTCTTCCTCACGGAACGCCCAATAGCGCAAATCCGATATGGCGGCGTAAAATGTATACTGCATATAAAAGATGCTCCGGGGCTGCTCGTCTTGTTTAGCCAAAACCTCAAGAAACTCTTTGTGTGCCTTGTTTAAGTGTGCGTTTTGCTCCGGCATTGTCTCCCTCCTTTTGTGTGCTTTCGGATGACAGTCACCAAGACATTTCCAACCGTTTGCCGTCATCCAGATAATGAATCAGCTTATTGATTTTTCCGAATACCACAGACAAAACAGCCGTCGTTTCACCGCCGTCGTCCTTCATGGTGTATGTAGTAATACCGATTCCGCCCTTATCCGCCTTGTTCAGATCGATAACATGTCTGACGTAGGTTTCGGGGATCAGCGACGCCAGTTCGTTATACATGGCTTCGCTGTTATCCGGCGTTTCATCCACCCATCGGGCTTCTTCGTCGCTGTAATAACGATACACGATGGTCTTTGCCTCGGTATTGATCACATAACTGTAATAGGTGCCGCCGATAAACTCGCCGTAATTCGCTTCAAATTCAAAGGCATGCTCTTTGCCGTTGCGCTCATAGCGAATATCCACCAGTTCCGTTGTACCGTCAAAGATTTCAATGGAGCAACTGTAATCGGTATCGGCAAGCAATTTTCCAAGCTCGTCGAGGTTTTCGGTATCCTCACCATAGAATTTATAGTTTAAGAGTTCAAAGGTATAGTTGCTTTCCGAATTGCTCACGTCGGCAACGTATTGCGTACGCAATTCCTCGGTGTCGGTCGTGAATATCACGCGGTTTTCATCATATACCGCCATTTCCCAACCGTTTGCTTGCAGGATGTGTTCGTACTGATCGTTTTTGCCGTATTTATCTCCGACTACCTTTTCCGTAAGCGGGGAAAGTATAGCATCGTAGGTCAGCGCTTTCAGTTTCGGATAGTTCGTATCGAAGAACGCCGAACCCTCCTGATAAATCAGCTCTGCCTTATCATCTATAACAGATACCTTTCCTTCAATCGTAACGATGTAGTATTCGCCTTGCAGTCCGGTGCCCAGGTCGTGTCCGTCAAAATGGAAGGAGATTACTTCCGTGCCGTCCTTTTGCAGATACCGCTTCACACGTGCCGTATCCCCTTTAAGCCCGAACAGGGTACCGAAAAAGCCTTTTTTGTAATCGGTCACACTGATCTCCCAATTGCTGACGTTATCTTCACGAGTGAGAACTTCTGCGACAACGGCAGATCCATCGCCGGAGAGTGTTTCGGTGAACACTTCCATCGTCATATCCGCGGATTTGTTATTATAGGAGTGCATCACCCAC
>JAZQJE010000026.1:0-2776 GCA_045541495.1 Acutalibacteraceae bacterium
CCCCCCCCCCGCCCCCACCGCGGTGGGACTTAAAAATTTGAAACCCCCCCCCCCCCCGCATATTCCCCGGGGGGCCGGACTTTTGTATACAAAAATCGTTGATTTTTGCGGGTAAATACGCTATGATGGTAACGGTTTGCAAGAAAGGAGAGAAGCCATGAAAACCGCATTTGTAAAAGGCATGCGCCACGGGATCCCGATTATGCTCGGATATCTGTCGGTGTCCTTTGGGTTTGGGATCTTATCGGTGGACAAGGGATTGTCGGTGTTGGTCGCTACCCTGATTTCCGCCACCAACCTCACGTCGGCGGGACAAACAGCGGGTGTCATCACCATCGCCACCGGGGGAAAATTGCTGGAAGTGGTGTTGCAACTGATCCTTACGCAATTTGTCATCAACCTTCGGTATTCGCTCATGGCGATTTCGCTTTCTCAAAAACTGGACAAGTCCTTTACCACGCCCCATCGGTTGGCGGCGGCGTTCGGTATTACCGACGAGGTGTTCGCCGTGGCGTATTCGCAGCCCGAGCCCATTACCCCCGTGTATATGTACGGCATGATCGCCGTCTCGTGGTTGGGTTGGGTGACAGGCACTTTTTTGGGTGCCGCTGCGGGGCAACTGCTTCCTGCCGCCGTTACGGGTGCTATGGGCATTTTACTGTACGGCATGTTTATCGCCATTGTGATTCCCCCCGCCCGCAAGGAACACCGCGTATTGTTTGCGGTGGTGGTGGCGGCCGCGGTCAGCGTGTTGTTCCACTTTTGTATCCCCACCGTTCCCGACGGTTTATCGGTTATTATCAGTGCGGTGATTGCCGCGGGATTGGGCGCGTTGTTGTTCCCTGTGCAGGAAGAGGAGGTGACGTCATGAGTCTGGCGATCTATCTGATGACTATGGCGCTTGCTACCTATCTCATTCGCATGATTCCCTTTACGGCTTTTCGTAAACCCATCCGATCCCGTTTTATCCGCAGTTTTTTGGCGTATATCCCCTATGCGGTGCTCACCGCCATGACCGTGCCCGCCATTTTTTATTCCACGGGCAACACCGTTACCGCCGTTGTGGGTACGGTGGTAGCGCTGATCCTGGCGTATGTGAACAGTCCGCTCATTGTGGTGGCCCTTGCCGCCGCCGCGTCGGCATTGCTGACGGGGTTTATCCTGTAAAACAAAAAGCCTTCCCCTCAAGGAGAAACCTTTTTTATTTTTTGTTTTGTTCTTCTAGCTGTTTTAGATGCTCTTTCAGTACCAGATTGATATACTGGGACAGGGAGCGGTCTTGGTCTTCTGCCAAATCACGGATCTTCGGAATGAGATCGTTATCCAACGTAATGCTGACACGTTCTTTTAAAGGTTTCATAACTATCACCCTGCTAAATTGTACTATAAAGTCGCCTTTAATGTTGACTATGCATATAAAATCATATAAAACATGATAGGGCGATAAACATGGGATTATACGCACGGATGTTACGGGAGATCGACAGTATCCTACAAGAGGATTGCCCCGATGGGGAAAAAGTGCGGCGCATTGAGGAAGAATTGAGCATCATCGAAATTCCTCACGACAGGGACGAAATCATGGTTGATCTATTTATGGATACGCAGGAAAATCATCGTCATGCGCGGCCGCTCCTGTTGACGGAGTTGCCGTTTGGTGTGAAAGACGATGAGATAGAATAACACAAAAGTGCATATACTAAAGGGGCTGATGCCTCTTTTTTTTATGGGGTGAACGGATGAAGGAGAGATGGGTATGTGCACGGCGGTTACGGCGGGGGACTATTTTGGACGGAATTTGGACTGGGAATACGGGTATAACGAATGTGTGACGGTGACGCCGCGACACTATTCGTTTCATTTTGCAGACGGCGAGGTCAACGATCGACACACCGCTATTATCGGGATGGCGGCGGTGCGAGAGCGGTATCCCTTGTATTTTGATGCCATGAACGAGGACGGGTTGTGCATGGCGGGGCTGAATTTTCCGCAATACGCGGTATACCCGCCGTCGGAAGGACGGGTGGGGGAGATCGCACCCTATGAACTGATATCGCGGGTCTTGTGCGCTTGTCGTTCGGTGGAAGACGCGCGGCAATGGTTGACGGGTCGGCGGATCGTGAACATTCCGTTTAGCAAAGACTTGCCTGTGTCACCCTTGCATTGGTTGATCGCTGACCGCCGACAGGCATTGGCAGTGGAAGCGGTGGAAGACGGATTGACGTTACGGGACGTGGCGGTGGAGGTGCTCACCAACAGTCCTCCCTTGCCCATGCAGCTAACCCATTTATGCGGGTATCGGGGGTTGTCCCCCGACGACGGGGACGAGCGACTTTTGAGCGGCATACCGCCTTACACCAAAGGTATGGGGGCCATGGGATTGCCGGGGGACGTATCGTCCATGTCCCGTTTTGTGCGGGCGGCGTTTGCTCGGCAATATGCCACCTTTACCAATCGTCCCACCGATAACGTGGGGCAGATGTTTCATATCATGGAGTCGGTGGCGCAGGTGCGGGGGTGTAATCGTACCGCCGACGGCATGGAATTGACGCGGTATACCTGTTGCATGGATCGAGAGAACAGGGTGTATTTTTACACCACCTATGACAACCGACAGATCACGGGGGTGCGGTTGTCCCGCGCGCCGTTGGAGCGGGAAGAACTGACCTTGTATCCGTTGATGGCAGAGCAGCAGATCTGTTGGCAAAATTAGAGGGTGGTTATAGAAACAAAAAGCGCAGGACCCCGTTACTCACCCAGCGGCGCGCGTTTGTTT
>JAZQJE010000027.1:0-9588 GCA_045541495.1 Acutalibacteraceae bacterium
AATGCTGTTGCCACAAATCGAAGAAATGCTATTCTTAAAACTGAGTGTATTCATCGTGTTAAATTGCAAACGTTTGCTGAGGCTCGCCTTCTTATTGATGAATACCTTCATTTCTACAACCATCAGCGTATCCAACTAAAAACAAAACTGACTCCACTCGAAAAGCGAAGTCAGTTTGTTGCTTAATCTGTATTTCCCTACAACAGAAGCCCTTTTTGTGCCGTCCGCACAAATCGGACCTGTTCAAATGCGGGGGGATTATTATTACAAGTCATAATCCGATTCCCATTCGTCGTCATACCAAGCATCCCACGATTCGTCCGCCGTGCGTTGCGCTTCTAAAATATGGCGGAACGCGGCGGCATATTCAGCAGGTACTTTATATAGATAGGTCTCGATCTCACCGAGGTAGGTGACATAATAAGTACCGTCCATTTCGATGACATCGTATACATATTCTCGCAACAACCGATCGGCGGTACAAGCAAAAACCGTTGCCCAGTGAGTGTAATCCAGTGACACGCCGGCGGGCATGACGGTGGGCTCTGTAGCCGCCATCACGGCGGAAACGGCCAAGGTTTCGTCATCGGTCAGTGTGTACACGTTTTCCCCCTCACTGCCGTAACTCCAATAGCAGTACGCCTCGGCCTCAAAACCGTTGGTCAGCTTATCCAAGATGTCCCCACACACATCGGCACGGCAATACAGATTGCCTGTTTCGTTGCCTTCCAAAAACAATTGATCGTCGCTGATATAATACAACTCGCCGATAAAGGATAATAACACAGGGACCTCATCAGCCGTGATATGAACATAGTTCTCAAATTCATTAAATTCGGGATATACATAAGGATTTTCGGGCAGTGGCTCATACAGCGCGCCGTTCAGCAAAATGCTGTCGTTTCGCCAATGCCCTTGGGCGGCGCGGGCGTTGTCCAAAGCCGTGCAACCGCTGAGAGTCGTGCAGAGCAGGAGAATCGCCGCGAAAACACCAAACAACCGAATATACGATCTCATAGCCGTCCCTCCTTATTCCAAATTGAGTTTTTTGCGGATGATGGTGTGGGAGATCACAAACCAGATCGCTCCCGCGATCAACGAAAGAAGAAGCGATCCCGCCAACACAAGATGGATGGTGAGAACGGGATTTTTCTCCGTGAAAGCGGCGAGTTGTTCCATGAGCGGGGCATCAACAAACAAACCGAACACCACGGAAAACACCGTGCTGAGGATCTGGACAAAGACGTAGTAGACAAAATACACGCCGCATGCCGCCAATACCCGATTTTTGCGAAACAATTGCCCGATACAGATACAGGTGTAAAACAACAGCAATTCACAACAAAATGTCGCCGCGAACAGTAATACCAGTTCCGCAATAAACAGAACGGTATGCGAGCCGGCAAAGGCAGTGAGCAGATCCAGCAGATACCGTAGTGCCAGTAAGATCTCCGCAAACACTTCACCGAGAGTGGCAATGCCCACCGAGGTGAGGCAAAGCACCGTGTTGACCGCGGCAAAGGTCAATGCCGCCGCCGATTTCACAAACAGATGTGCCAGCGGTGTCACGGGCAGGGTGAACGACAGATACCCCTCTCCCGTAAACAGGTTGCGGTAAAAGCGGATCACGCCCATGACCAAGGGTAAGGATAAGTTGATCAGGTTGACTACTGCCAAAAAAAACACCGACGACCCAAAGATGATCTTATATACCAGATGATCGCTTTCAAACAATTGGATCAACCGCACCAAGACCGCCACGATCAATAAAAGCAGTTCCATGGGGATCAACACGCGACCAAGAGCCGACAATTCGTGTTTATACAGTTTCCTTACCATCGGAACACCTCCCGAAACACCTCGTCCACGGTTTTGCCGTCGTTTTCGCTCCGCAATTCGTCGGCGGGTTTCTGTAACAGGATATTGCCGCGGTCAATAAAGATCACGTCGTTTAAGATGGGCTCGATATCGGCGATTAAATGGGTGGAAATGAGCACCGACGATTCGGGGTTATAGTTATTGAGAATGGTGGAGATCACATAATCGCGGGCAGCGGGATCCACACCGGCGATAGGTTCATCCAACACATACAAACGGGCGTTGCGGCTCATCACCAAAATGAGGCACATTTTTTCCTTGTTGCCCTTGGATAAGGTCTTCAGTCGCGTTTCGGGAGAGATGCCCAAATGGGATAACATGTCATAAGCGGCGTCCACGTGAAAATCGGCATAAAAATCCGCAAAATACCGCACGATCTGCTTCACTTTCATCCAGGAATTTAAGAAACTGTTATCCGGCAGATAGGCTACCCATTGTTTGGTGCGCACCCCCGGCTCACAGCCGCCGATGGTCAGGGTGCCGGCGGTAGGGGTCAACAGACCGTTGATCAGTTTTATCAGCGTGGTCTTCCCCGACCCGTTAGGGCCCAGCAATCCCACGATCCGACCGCTTTCCACGGTCAGATTGATACTGTTAAGTGCCGTCAGCGTTCCGTACTTTTTGGTCAAACTGCGACAGCAAAGCAATTCACTCACGGACGATACTCCTTTCCAACACAGGCTTTTACACCCTCATGGTAGCATAAAAATGTTAAAAAGTCCAACGCTTTTTCGCGGTATGCACTTGCTATTTTAAAAGGTGTTTGGTAAAATTAAGAAAATCTGACTTTTTGGGAGGAGCGACAAACCATGTCGGTTATGTATTATTTGGCAGTGGATATCGGCGCTTCCAGCGGACGTCACATCTTGGCGCACTTGGAAAACGGCAAGATTGTCTTGGAAGAGATGCATCGTTTTGAAAACAAACTGACCACCGTAAACGGTCATTTATGTTGGGATACCGAACGGTTATTTAATGAGATTGTTAACGGCCTGAAAAAATGTAAAGAAGCGGGTAAGATTCCCGTATCCATGGGTATTGATACGTGGGGCGTGGATTTTGTGCTGCTGGACGGTGACGGCAACGTGATCGGCGATACGGTGGCCTATCGGGATAGCCGCACTAACGGTATGGACGAGGAAGTGTATGCCTGTATCTCCGCCGAAGAATTGTATGCTCGCACGGGTATCCAAAAGCAATTATATAACACCATCTATCAGTTGATGAGCGTAAAAGCAACCAATCCCGCATATTTGGAAAAGGCTCAGCGATTGCTCATGATGCCCGAATATCTGCACTATCGGTTAACGGGTGTGGCGATGAACGAATACACCAACGCCACCACCGGCAATCTGGTCAACGCCGAAACCAAACAGTGGGACGACGAGTTGCTGGCGCGGCTGGGCTATCCCCGCCGCCTGTTCGGCGAATTGAAATGCCCCGGCGAAACGGTGGGACTGTTAAAACCTGAGATCGAAGAAGTAGTGGGTTTCACTTGTAAGGTGGTATTGCCCGCCACCCACGATACGGGGTCTGCCGTGGCGGCCGTTCCCGCCAACGATGACGATTTCCTGTATATCAGTTCGGGCACTTGGTCGCTCTTGGGTGCCGAACGCCTCACCCCCGATTGCAGTGAAGAGAGCCGTAGACTCAACTTCACCAACGAGGGCGGTGTCAACTACCGTTTCCGTTACCTGAAAAATATCATGGGTCTGTGGATCATTCAATCCATCAAACGGGAACTGAACAACGAATACGGATTCGGTGCGTTAAGCGAGATGGCCAAAGCCGCCGATATCGATACCATCGTAGATGTGGACGATCAACGGTTCTTGGCTCCTCAAAGTATGATCGCCACGGTCAAAGACGTGTGTGCCGAAACCGGCGGCAAAGTCCCCGAAACCGTGGGCGAGATCGTCAAAGTGGTGTATCTAAGCCTTGCCAAACGGTATGGCGAAGCGGTGCGGGAAATGGAACAGATCACCGGCCGTACCTATTCTCGTTTGCATATCGTTGGCGGCGGTTGTCAGGACAGCTATCTAAACGCCCTCACCGCACAATCCACGGGACTGGACGTGTATGCCGGCCCCATTGAAGCTACCGCCCTTGGCAATTTGATGGTGCAGATGCTGGCAGACGGACAATTTGCTTCGTTAGAAGAAGGACGCACCGTTATCGGCCGTTCTTTTGATGTTAAAAAAGTAGATATCTGAAAATTACTGCAAAACAAAAAGAGCCGTTGGCGACGCCAACGGCTCTTTTTGTAAACGCCTCCCGCGGGGCATTTTTATTGTTGTTTTTATTTTGTACCGAAAATACGGTCGCCCGCATCACCCAAACCGGGGACAATATAACCGTTTTGGTTGAGTTTTTCATCCAGCGAGGCACAGTAGATCTGTACATCGGGATGGGCTTCCTGCAAGGCTTTCAGACCTTCGGGAGCGGCAATGATGCACATAAACTTGATGCTGCGAGGTCCCCGTTGTTTGATCTGACCGATGGCATCGATGGCCGAACCGCCGGTAGCCAGCATGGGATCCAATACAATAACTTCCCGTTCGCCGATATCGCCGGGGAGTTTGCAATAGTATTCCACGGGCTTCAGTGTGGTCTCGTCACGATACAAACCGATGTGACCGATACGGGCGGAAGGCACCAACTCCACCGCACCGTCCACCATACCCAGTCCCGCGCGGAGAATGGGGACAAAGGCTAGTTTTCTGCCGGCGATCTTCAAGGATGTGGTCTTGCAAATGGGCGTCTCCACTTCTACTTCGCAGGTGGGCAGATCGCGGGTGGCTTCGTAGCACATCAGACCCGTAATCTCACGGATCAGTTCACGGAATTGCTTGGAACTGGTATTTCTGTCCCGCAACAAGGTGACTTTGTGTTGGATAAGGGGATGATCAGCAATAAAGGGTTTCATGCCATGACCTCCTAATACAAATTATACATCTTTATTTTGACGCAGACGAAGTTCTCGCTCCGCCTGTGGCAGCCGTAAATAACGGGGCAATAAGGTATCGCCCGAACCCCATTCCCCTTGTTTGATCCGTTCAATGGCCGCTTTGGCCACACCGACGGCGTGTTGAAACCGCCATTCGTCGGGAGCGAGCCGCAGGGTGGGGAGTGTTTCTTTCAATGTTTCATAACAAAGGGTCGCGCCGTCACCCACTGCTAACAGCTCAGCGGCTTGTTCTTTTAATCGTTCACCCACCGTGGCGATGGGCAACGCCTCATCGGGCGTTAAACGGGTGACCACTCCGTTTTCGCAAGAAAATAAGGCGGTATAGATCTGCCCGCAGCGGGCATCCATGGCGGTGAGGATCTGTCCCGTATAGGGCGTGCCGCTCCAGCGGGCGGCCATTCCCGCCAAGGTGGAAACGCTCACGCAGGGAAGATCGTCGGCAAAAGCTAAGCCTTTCACCGCTGCTACCCCGATGCGCACCCCCGTAAACGAGCCGGGACCCGCCGCCACCGCCAATACATCCATGTCGGATAAGGACGCTCCCGCGTTTTTCATCATGTCGGTGATCATGGGGAGCAAGGTCTGACTGTGGGTGAGTTTGGTGTTAACCGCGGCTTCACACCGTATGGTATACCCTTTTTCATCCACCCGCACCAACGCGCAGGAAGCAGGCCCCGCGGAAGATTCTACTGCCAGTAGGGTATACGGCATTGTGGGTGTTTTCACAGGGTCACCCCCTCAATGGTAATGGCGCGTTCCTGTTCGGATAAACGCTCAAAAGTAACGCGAACGGCATCGGCGGGAAGCGCACCTTCAATGTGCTCGCTCCATTCCACCGCCAACACGGCACCGCTGTCTTGATACTCAAAAAAGCCGGTGGTATCCAGATCTTCCCAACCGGTAATGCGATACATATCGAAATGCACAAGGGGCGGGTTACCGCTGTAATCGTTTACCAGGGCAAATGTGGGGCTGGATACCTGAGCCGCAGGGGACAGCGCACGGGCCATGCCGCGGACAAAAGCGGTCTTGCCCATGCCTAACCCCCCGAAAAAGGCCACCACCGTACCGGCGGTGCAACGGGTCGCCAACCGTTCGCCCAACGCCATGGTTTCTTGTTCGCTATGAGTGATAAAGATCGCCACGGCGTTTCCTCCCTCTACCTATTTCCTACAGTATACCACAAAACGGCGGCAATGCAAAGGGGAAAATACAAATTCGCACAAAAAGGCACTCACATGTTGTCCGCACCATATAGTGGGAGGGAAAGGAGCGAGTGTATGGCTACCAAAATCTATATCGACCAAGGACATAACCCGTCCAATCCCAACGCCGGCGCTGAGGGAAATGGCTTGCGCGAACAGGATTTGGTGTTCACCATCGGCCGCGAACTGGCGGTGATCTTGGAGACCCAAGGTTACGATGTGCGCCTCTCCCGTCCCACGGCAGACACCCAGTTGGGCACGTCCAATGCCACGTCACTGGCAACCCGTGTCAACGAAGCCAACGCTTGGGGTGCGGACTATTTCATCAGTTTACACGCCAATGCTTCCACCATCCCTTCCGCCAGCGGTTCGGAGGCATTGGTTTATCAACCGGGCACTACGGCGGCGCGGTTGGGTGAATCTATTTTACAAGGCTTACAAGCTACAACGGGTCTGCCCAATCGCGGAGTGGTGGCGCGCCCCAACCTGTATGTGTTGCGGCGCACCCGTATGCCCGCTGTGCTCATGGAACTGGGCTTTATCACCAACAGCGGCGACGCGGCACTTATGGCGAGCGAACCGCAACTGTTTGCCGAGGGGATTGCCGACGGAATCAATGCCTTCTTAAGCCGCGCGGTCATGGCGACCGTCACTGTCGATGACGACAGCAGCGTGGGAGAAGACAACGATATCTCCCTTACATACGCCGAATTCCTTGCCCAAAACCCCTATACGGGCAACCTGAAAATACAGGCGTTTCGGGGCAACCAAGCCTTTCCCGTTCCCAACGTGAATGTGCGAGTCTCCCGCCGTTTTTCCGACGGGGAACGGGTGTTTTTCGAGGGTGCCACCGATGAAAACGGGATTATCGACGGCATCGAATTACCCGCCCCGCCCCGAAGGGATTCCCTGTCGCCCGACGGACCCTTGACTACCGCGGTGTATGACCTTATTTCGAACCACCCGTCCTATGTCCCCGTAACGGTGCAACTGGCGATCTATGAGGGCGTCACCGCCATTCAACCCTTGCGGTTGATCTTAAAGGAGGGATAACATGGCCACCATTCGGATTCCCGATTTTATCACCGTCCATTTGGGTGCGCCCGGCGACACCTCGGCACCCAATGTTCGTGTATCGTTCCCCGATTACATCAAAAACGTGGCGTCCAGTGAGATCTATCCCACCTGGCCCGAAACCGCTTTGCGCGCCAACATATTAGCGCAAATTTCGTTTGCGCTTAATCGGGTATATACCGAATTCTACCGTTCCCGCGGCTACGATTTCGATATTACCAACAACACCCAGTTTGACCAAAAATACATCGACGGGCGAGAGATCTTCGAGGATATTTCCCGTATCGTGGACGAGGTGTATAACGATTATGTCATTCGTGAGGGTACGGTGCAACCCTTATTCACCCAATACTGCAACGGCACCACCTCCACTTGCGATGGCCTGTCACAGTGGGGAACGGTGGACCTGGCGGAAGAGGGGTTATTGCCCTACGAGATATTGCAATACTACTATGGTCCCGATGTGGGCATCGTGTTTAATGCCCCCATCGGCCAAAATCTTCCCACTTATCCCGGTATCCCCCTGTCCTTGGGATCAGTAGGCGAAGATGTGCGCACCATTCAGCGGCAACTCAACCGTATCGGGCAAAACTATCCCGCTATCCGTCCCGTATTGGACACCGACGGCATTTTCGATACGGAGACCGAGCGGGCGGTGGAAAATTTTCAGCGCATTTTCAACTTAACACAAGACGGGATCGTGGGGAAAGCCACTTGGTATAGAATTAAATCCATTTTCAACGCCGTCAAGGGCTTATCGGAATTGGAGACCGAGGGCCTCACCTCCGAAGAGGTGGATCGCATTTATGCTGAATTTTTACAGGCGGGGGACACAGGGATCGGCGTAGCCACGGTGCAACACTATTTGATGGTGCTGGCCACTTTCGATAATACCTTGCCCATGGTAACGGAAAACGGCGTGTTCGATGCCCAAACAGAAGCGGCGGTACGGGCGTTTCAAGAACAACAAGGCCTTACGGTGGACGGCATCGTAGGACGGGAAACGTGGAACGCCTTGGTCAGGGCCTACGACCGCACCATTGCCTCCTTGCCGCCTCTCCCCGAGGAAGATGTCAATGAGATCTATCCCGGACGGTTTCTCACCCCCGGACAGGAAGGACAAAACGTCCGCACCTTACAAGGCTTTTTGCAACAAGCCTCGCAACTTCGCTCCTTTATACCCTTTGTGGCGGTAGACGGGATCTACGGCCCGCAGACCGAAGCGGCGGTGCGGGCGGCACAGGCGTGGGCGGGTATCCCGCAAAACGGGGTGGTAGGCCCTGTCACATGGGACATCATCGTCTTTTTAGCCGATCCCGACAGTGAGGTATCGTAAGGGGCATGTAGGGGACGGCGCCCTTGACGTCCTGTTTTTTGAGTATCTTTGCCGCTTCCTCTTTGTACTTGACGGGCACGGCCTTTTGCGGTAAAATACCCCCTGTGAAAACAGGGGGTGCGGACATGAAGATCGGGTCGGTGGAGATCACGGGGAAAGCGGCATTGGCGCCCATGGCGGGGGTAGCGGATCGTGCCTTTCGCCGCATTTGCGCGGGATACGGCGCGGCCTTTACTGTGTCGGAAATGGTCAGCGCCAAAGCCTTGTCCATGGGCGATAAAAAAAGCGCCGAACTGATGGAACTGGACCAACAGGCTCGCCCCACCGCCATTCAATTGTTTGGTGATGATCCCGATACTATGGCGCGAGCAGCTGTCCTTGCCATGAAACAACAACCCGATTGGTTGGATATCAACATGGGTTGTCCCGCCCCGAAAATTGCGGGCAACCATTGCGGCAGTTCCCTCATGCGGGAGCCCGACCTATGTTATCGGTTGGTGAAAACCACCTGTGCGGCGGTGGATGTACCCGTCACGGTTAAGATCCGCAAAGGCTATTCCAAAGACGAAGTCAACGCCGTGGAGGTGGCGCAAGCCTGCGAAAGCGGCGGTGCCGCCGCCATCACCGTTCACGGCCGCACCCGCGATCAAATGTATGCCCCGCCGGTGGATTGGGATATCATCCGCGATGTCAAGCAAGCGGTGTCTGTCCCCGTGATTGGCAACGGGGACGTGGTTACCCCGCAGGATGCCGCCCGCCTGTACGAACAGACGGGTTGCGATCTGGTGATGATCGGTCGGGGCGCTCTGGGCGCGCCGTGGATCTTTTCCCACGTGCAGGCCTATTTAAATCACGAAACCGTCTTGCCCGAACCACCCGTGCCGTGGCGCATGGAAGTGCTGTGTCGGCAGGTGGCACTGGCGGTGCAATTAAAAGGCGAACGGGGCGCGTTGTTGGAAGCCCGTAAACACGCCTCGTGGTATATGCGGGGGTTGCGCGGTGCCGCCGTCTTGCGGGGTGAAGCGGGCACCATCTGTACCATGGAGGATCTTCGCCGCCTGTGTTACCGCGCCGTCAAAGAGAATGAAGAATGATTGATCTTGCGCAACAACCGGCCGTTGTCACAT
>JAZQJE010000028.1:0-1558 GCA_045541495.1 Acutalibacteraceae bacterium
GAGGAGAAGTTCAACTTCGCCTTTGATATTGTCGATAAAATTGCGGAGAAGACACCGGATAAGCTTGCCATGCTCCACCTGACGAAGGATCATGTTGTGCGCCGCTTCACCTTCGACGACATGAAGCGTATGTCGAATAAGACCGCAAATTATTTTGAATCCCTCGGCATCAAAAAAGGCGACCGCGTTATGCTCATTTTGCGCCGCCACTATCAGTATTGGTTTGCTATCCTCGGTCTCCACAAGATCGGTGCCATTGCCATCCCGGCCATGCCCCAGCTCAAAGACCATGATTTGGAATACCGCATCAACGCCGCAGGAGTATCTGCCGTGATCTGCACCGCCTGGGACGGCGTTCCCGATGAAATGGACAAAGCCTGCGCCAACTGTCCCCAGGTCAAAACAAAAATCATCGTCAACGGCGAAAGAGAAGGCTGGCAGAACTACGATGCCTCCTATCCTCTCTTCTCCGGCCGCATCTACAAGGATGAAACCACCGCCACCGGCGATGACATTATGCTGATGTACTTCACCAGCGGCACCACCGGTTATCCCAAAATTCCCGCTCACAACTGCCGCTATCCCTTGGGTCAGTTTGTAGCCGCCAAATACTGGCATTGCATCAACCCCGAAGGCCTGCACCTCACCATTTCCGATACCGGTTGGGCCAAAGCCGCTTGGGGTAAACTCTACGGCCAGTGGATGTGCGAAGGCGCACTCTTCGTTTACGATTTCGATCGTTTCGATGCCGCCGACATCCTGCCCATGTTTGCCAAACACAAAATCACTACCTTCTGTGCACCGCCTACCATGTTGCGCATGCTGGTAAAAGAAGATATTTCCAAATATGACCTCAGCTCCGTGGAACACATGACCACCGCTGGGGAAGCTCTGAACCCCGAAGTTTACCGTCAGTTCAAAAACGCTACGGGTCTCGATATCATGGAAGGTTTCGGTCAGACCGAAGGCACACTCCTTATCGGGAACATGCGCGGCGGCAAACCCCGCCTCGGTTCCATGGGGAAACCCAACCCCCTCTACGATGTTGACCTCGTTGACAGCGAAGGCAAATCCGTACCCGTTGGGGAAAACGGCGAGATCGTTATCCGTTTGGACAACGGCAATCCTCCCGGTCTCCTTCAGGAATACTACAACAACCCCGAAGCCACGGAAAAAGTCCGCGAATTCGGTGTTTACCACACCGGCGACGTGGCTTGGAAAGATGAAGACGGTTACTACTGGTATGTGGGCCGTGCCGACGATGTCATCAAATCTTCCGGCTACCGCATCGGGCCTTTCGAAATCGAAAGTGTCATCATGGAATTGCCCTACGTTCTGGAATGCGGCGTTTCCGCAGCTCCCGATGAAGTTCGCGGTCAGGTCGTAAAAGCCTCGATCGTTCTTACCAAGGGTACCGCTCCCACCGAAGAACTCAAAAAAGAAATTCAGGACTACGTCAAAGAGCACACCGCTCCCTACAAATATCCCAGAATCGTGGTATTCCGCGATGAATTGCCCAAAACCAACAGCGGCAAGATCCAGAGAAATAAATTATGAG